>CAYNEJ010000157.1:0-6995 GCA_964396205.1 uncultured Syntrophaceae bacterium | reverse complement strand
GTCGACGGCCAGAAAGGCTGGAGAGATGGAAAAAAAGTCCTAATCGCTCCTCTGGAAACCCCCGGTCGCGCCCCCGCGAACATTGGCCGGGGGGAGGGAAGCCTCACTCTCGGAATACTCGAACGTCGTGCGACCCGCCGTCGATCGATTCAGGGGGAAGTGGAAGGGTAAAAGGATAGGAGGGAGATGGATCCCGTTCTGGGCCTGAAGATCGACGTGGACACGTACCAGGGGATGAAAAACGGGGTTCCCCGGCTCCTGGACATCCTCAAGGATTTCAGCCTGAAGGGGACCTTCTTCCTCAGCATCGGACCCGACTCCTCGGGCCGGGCGATCCTTCAGCTCTTGAAGAATCCCCTGTTCCTGAAGAAGATGCTCCGGACGAACGCCCCGGGGCTCTATGGCTTCCGGACGGCCCTCTACGGCACCCTCCTGCCGTCGCCCATGATCGCCCTGTCTTTCCCGGGACACGTCCGACGCATCCTGGATGAGGGCCATGAAGTGCAGTTCCATGCCTGGGACCACCGGCGCTGGCAGGACGACCTGGGGGAGAAGCCCCGGGAGTGGATCGAAGGATGGTTCGAGAGGGGGATCGAGGGGTTCCGGTCCCTCACGGGCCGGAGGCCGGAGGCCTTCGGCGCCCCTTCCTGGAGGATCGATGACCGGGTCCTGGAGGTCCTGGCGGGATGCCGTTTTGAGTATCTGAGCTGCACCCGCGCGGCGGAGCCCTTCCTCTACGAGGGACTGGGGATTCCGGAGATACCCTCGGACCTGGCCTGTTTCGAGGAAGCCGGCATCGAGGGGGCCACGGAGGCAGCCCTGGCGTCGCTTCGCAAGGGCGGACGACACGTGCTTCCCGTTCATGCCGAAGCGGAGGGCGGCATCTGGGACCGTCCCTTTATTTCCCTTCTCGAACAGATCCGGATCATGGGCTGCCGTGTCGCAACCCTCGGGGAAACGAGGCGGGAACTGGATCCCTCGTCGCTGCCACGGCGCCTCCCCCGTTCGGAGCTTCTTCCGGGCCGGGCCGTTGCCGTTGCGGTCTGAAAGAGCGATCTCAACAGCCAATCCTGCAGGCCTTGGCCTTTTAAAAAAACCATAAGGAGCAGCCATGAAAAGCAACCGTTGGATTATCGCCGCAGTCCTGGCCGTCTTTCTGATCGTCCTGCCCCTGGCCACGGCGATCGTGAACCTTTACGTGGACTGGCTCTTTTTCGTGGAGACCGGCTACACGAGTGTCTTCTCGAAGACCCTGGCGACCCAGATTGCCTCCGGGGCCGTCCTCGCCCTGGTTTTCCTTGGTGTCGTGCTGGTGAACCTGGTCATTGCCGGCCGGGCCGCGTTTCCCCAGCCGAGTTCGTACCAGATCGGCGGCAGTCCCCTCCCGATCCCTCCCGGGGCGGTGAAAAAGGTGCGGCTTGCCGTCACGGGCCTGGTCCTGCTTCTTGCAACGATCATGATCGGCAGATGGGGGGCCTCCCTGTGGGCCGACATCCTGCTGTTCCTGAATGCCATGACCGTCGGCGTCAAAGACCCGGTTTTCGGGAAGGACATCGGGTTTTATCTCTTTCAGTATTCCCTTTTCGATTCCCTCAAGCAGGTTGTTGATTTCTGTCTGATCCTGGCTGCCATCGTGACGGGGATTTTCTACTTCCTGAGCGGCGGTGTCCTGCTCACCCAGCGGCAGATCCGGATCGATCCCCGGGTCAGCCGCCACCTCGGGTTTCTGCTGGGACTCCTGATCGTGAACATGGGCTTCGGATTTTACCTGGACTCGCTGCGCATGCTCTATTCCGAGCACGGGGTCGTCTTCGGCGCGAATTACACCGACGTCCATGCACGGCTCCTGGCTTACCGGATCCTGGTGGTGCTCACCCCTCTGGCCGGAATCGGCGTGATCGCGGGGATTTACAGAAAATCCATGAAGTGGGCGACCATTCCCCTGGGACTGGCGTTTGTCGTGTATTTCCTGGGCATCGCCATCTACCCGGCGGTCCTGCAGAAATTCAAGGTGGCGCCCAACGAGCTGCTCCTGGAGGCCCCCTATATCGAAAACAACATCCACCTCACCCGTCTCGGCTACGACCTGGACCGAATCCAGGAAATCCCCTTCGACGTCGCCTACAACCTCACGGGCCGGGACATCGACCGGAACGATGCGACCATCCGGAACATCCGCCTCTGGGACCATGCCCCGCTCTTGCGCACCTACAGCCAGCTGCAGCAGATCCGGACGTACTACCGGTTCATGGACGTCGACAACGACCGCTACACCGTCGACGGAAAGTATCTCCAGGTCATGCTGTCGCCGCGGGAGCTGTCCTACGCCGACCTGCCGAGCAGGACGTGGATCAACGAGCGCCTGATCTTCACCCACGGCAACGGTCTGACCCTGGGGCCGGTGAGCCGGATCAGCAAAGAAGGGCTGCCGGAGTTCTTCATCAAGGACATCCCGCCGGCGAGCGAAACGGACCTGAAGGTGAAGCGGCCGGAGATCTATTACGGGGAGATGTCCAACGACTACGTCATTGTGAAGACGAAGATCCCCGAGTTCAGCTATCCGACTCCCGAAGGCAACATCTACACGTCCTATGCGGGAACCGGGGGGGTGGCGACGGGATCCCTGTCCCGGCGGCTGCTTTTTTCCATGATGTTCCAGACGGAAAAGATCTTTTTTTCCTCCGACATCACCGGGGAGAGCAAAATCCTGATCTACCGGAACGTCCGGGAGCGGATCCGGAAAATCGCCCCCTTTCTCATCTTCGATGCAGACCCGTACCTGGTGATCAACGAAGAGGGAAAGCTGGTGTGGATGGTGGACGCCTACACGGCATCGTCCCGGATGCCATATTCAAAACCCGCCCCCCGCAACAACCCCCTGGTCCGGAACGCCAACTATATCCGGAACGCCGTCAAGGTCACCGTGGACGCCTACGACGGCAACGTCCTTTTTTACATCAGCGATCCCGGCGACAGCATCATCCAGGTCTACATGCGCATCTTCCCGAAACTGTTCCGGAGCCTGGAGGAGATGCCGGCGGACCTGAAGCGACACATCCGCTATCCCCAGTCGCTCCTGCAGCTTCAGGCCTCCCTGTACTCGGCCTACCACATGACCGATCCGAAGGTTTTCTACAACAAGGAGGACCTCTGGGAAGTTCCGATCTTCAACGAAAAGTACATGCAGCCCTACTACACCATCATGAAGCTGCCCGATGCGAAGAAGGAGGAGTACATCCTGCTCCTTCCCTACACACCGGCCAAGCGGGACAACCTGGCGGCGTGGCTGGCGGCACGGTGCGACGCTCCCGAGTACGGAAAGCTCGTGGTTTACACCTTTCCCAGGGACCGGCTCATCTTCGGGCCCAAGCAGGTGGATGCGCGGATCAACCAGGATTCCTACATTTCCCAACAGTTGACCCTCTGGAGCCAGCACGGTTCGAGGGTGATCCGGGGAAGCCTCCTGGTCATCCCCATCGAGCGGTCCCTCCTGTACGTGCAGCCGCTGTACCTTGCCGCTTCGGACGCCGTCGGACTGCCGGAGCTCAGGCGGGTCATCGTCGCCTACGAGAATGAGGTAGTGATGGAAGAGAACCTCGACCTGGCCCTGCAGAGACTGTTCGGGGCCCGGAAGGCGGCCGTCGCCTCGGCTGCGGCGGGAGCGGCCCCGGTGACGGAGAAGCAGGCATCGATCCGCGATCTCGCGGCGGAGGCCATGAAGTCCTATCAGCGGGCCCTGGAGATGCAGCGGCAGGGCAACTGGGCGGGCTACGGGGAGGAGATCCGCAAGCTGGAGCAGATCCTGAAAAAAATGGTCAATTGACTTGTCCGGGACGGGGAAATGAGGTAGGGAACACTGCCGGTCCGGCCAATGCCGGGCCGGCCATCTTCACTCACGGACACGCCTGCGGATGAAGCTCCTGCGACGCCTTTACGACTGGGTCCTCCACTGGGCCGACACCCCCTTCGGGGCGCCGGCCCTGTTTGCTCTTTCCTTTGCGGAGGCGTCTTTCTTCCCCATTCCGCCGGACCCGCTGCTCATCGCCCTGGTGCTGGGAGCCCAGTCCAAGGCCTTCCGCTTCGCAGCCAACTGTACGATCGCCTCCGTCCTGGGGGCGCTCCTGGGTTACGGGATCGGATATTTCGTCTGGTGGGACGGGCCGGGTGTGTTCTCGCCGGTGGCCCTGTTTTTCTTCAAGAACGTTCCCGGATTCACCGTGAACATGTTCCGCTACATCCAGGGACTCTTCGAGACCTGGAACTTCTGGATCATTTTCACCGCCGGCTTCACTCCCATCCCCTACAAGGTCTTCACCGTCTCCGGTGGCGCCTTCGACGTGAACCTGCCCATGTTCCTGGTCGCGTCGATTGTCTCCCGGGGCGCCCGGTTCTTCCTGGTTGCCTTCCTGATCTGGAAGTTCGGGGGGCCCATCAAGAGTTTCATCGACCGCTACTTCAACGCCCTGGCCATCCTTTTCACCGTGCTTCTCATCGGCGGCTTCGCCGTCATCAAGTATTTCCTGTAACGCCCCGGGGATCATGTCCGGCTCCAGAAACGCCTCATCCCGTTGACTCAAACCCCTCTTGTCTGTAGACTGTCGCCGGGTTCCGCCGTCGTGCACCGGGGCGGGGCCCTGGAGAGAGAAGCCGCCCGAAACAACCCGCTAAGGAGGAAGCCTGGCAATGGAAACCCTGCTTTGTAAACACTGGCACCACTGCCGGTCCCAGGATGTGGCCGATTTCCTGGACACCGACCCCGAGCGCGGGCTCTCGGTTTTCGAGGTCAAGCACCGCCAGGAAAAGTTCGGTCCCAACACGGTGACCGTCAAGAAGCGGACAGGTCCCCTCATTCGATTCCTCAAACAGTTCCACCAGCCTCTTGTCTATATCCTTCTGGCCGCCGGGGGAACTACCGCGCTCCTTCGGGAATGGGTCGATTCCTCGGTCATCCTGGGGGTCGTCCTGGTCAACGCCGTCATCGGCTACATCCAGGAGGACAAGGCCGAGCGGGCCATCGAGTCCCTGAAGAACCTGATGGCCACCTCTTCGACGGTTCTCCGGGACGGGAAGCGCGTCGCCGTTCCCTCAGCGGAGCTCGTGCCCGGCGACATCGTCCTCCTCCAGTCCGGCGACAAGGTCCCGGCGGACCTGCGCCTCCACATTTCGCGGGAACTGCGGGTCGACGAGTCGGCCCTCACGGGAGAGTCGGTTCCCGTGGAGAAAAAGGAGACGGACCTGCCGCCGGAGACGATCCTGGCCGACCGGAAAAACATGGCCTATGGCGGGACGCTTGTTGCCTACGGACAGGGCCGGGGGATCGTCGTCGCCACGGGAGACAAGACGGAAACGGGCCGGATCTCCGAGCTGGTCGCCGGGGCGGCGGACCTGTCGACCCCCCTGACGAAGAAGATCGCACGGTTCAGCACGATCCTCCTCTGGGCCATCCTGGTCCTGGCGGGCCTGACCTTCGGCGTCGGACTCTGGAGAGGGGAGAGTGCCGTCGACATGTTCATGGCCGCCGTCGCCCTGGCGGTGGGGGCCATCCCGGAAGGGCTCCCCGCGGCGGTGACGATCACCTTGGCCATCGGCGTGAGCCGCATGGCCCGGAAGCGGGCCATCATCCGGAAGCTTCCCGCCGTGGAAACCCTGGGCAGCACGACCGTCATCTGCTCCGATAAGACGGGGACCCTGACGGAGAACCAGATGACGGTCCGCCGGATCTATGCCGGCGGCGAGTATTACGATGTGTCGGGGGGCGGCTACGCCCCGGAGGGTTCGTTCTTGACCGCGGGGAAGGATCTCCAGGCCCCGCTCACGGAGGCACTGGCCGAGTGCCTGCGGGCGGGCCTCCTCTGCAACGATGCCCGGCTCCTCCGGGAGGACGAGGCCTGGAAGGTTCAGGGAGATCCCACGGAGGGGGCCCTGATCGTTGCCGCCGCCAAGGGAGGAATGGACGCGGAGGAGACCTCGGGAGCGTTTCCACGCCTCGACTCCATCCCCTTCGAGTCGGAGCGGCAGTACATGGCCACCCTCCACGGCGGCGGGAAGGACGGCGCCGGAATCATCTATCTCAAGGGGGCCGTGGAAAAGATCCTGACGAAGTGCGAAAAATTCCTCGACACCGGCGGCGGCCTCCAGCCCGTCGATCACCAGGCGGTCCAGCGGGCAGCGGAGGACATGGCCGCCGGGGGCCTTCGCGTGCTGGCCCTTGCCCGGAAGGAACTGCCGCCAGGGAGCACCCGCATCGACGGGGAGGGGACGTTTTCCGGCCTGACGTTTCTCGGCTTCCAGGGGATGATCGATCCTCCGCGGCCGGAGGCCCTGGAGGCCGTGCGGCTCTGCCGGGCCGCCGGGATCGAGGTGAAGATGATCACCGGGGATCACGCCCTGACGGCCGCGACGATTGCCCGCCAGATCGGGATCGGACGATTGGTAGGAGAGGAGGGGGCCGCCCCGGCGACCCTGACCGGTCAGGACCTGGCTCATCTCGGCGACGAGGAGATGATCCGGGCCGCGGCGGAGGTGTCCGTCTTTGCCCGCGTGGCGCCGGAGCAGAAACTGCGCCTCGTGGAGGCGCTCCAGGCCCGCGGACAGATCGTGGCCATGACGGGGGACGGCGTCAACGACGCCCCGGCCCTGAAGCAGGCCGACATCGGTGTGGCCATGGGCATCACCGGAACCGACGTGGCCAAGGAGGCGGCGGACATGGTCCTCACGGACGACAACTTTGCCTCCATCACCCGGGCCGTGGAGGAGGGGCGACGGGTCTTCGACAACCTCGTGAAGTTTATCATCTGGACGCTCCCGACGAACGGCGGCGAAGGGCTCGTCATCCTGGCCGCCATCCTTACGGGGACGACCCTGCCGATCCTCCCCGTCCAGATCCTCTGGATCAACATGACCACGGCGGTTCTCCTGGGTCTGATGCTGGCCTTCGAGCACCAGGAGAAGGACGTCATGGAGCGTCCGCCCCGGGATCCCCGGGCGCCGCTCCT
>CAYNEJ010000156.1:0-7238 GCA_964396205.1 uncultured Syntrophaceae bacterium | reverse complement strand
GCCTCCTCGAAGCCCTCGCGGATCGCATCGACGATCTTGCGGGGGGCTTTCGCGTCGCCGATGGCGACCACCTGAAGCCCGTCGATCGCGGCCTTGCGGGCCAGGTCGTCCACTGGTCGCGACCCGACGGCCATGACGACCGTGTCCGCGGGGATGCTTTCCTTCCCGCCGCCGGTCTCCACGATCACCGCGTCGTCGGTGATCTCGAGGAGCTTCGCCCCGGGGCGGAGATCGATCCCGCAGAGCCTCAGGTTCTTCATCAGGACCCACCGGGACGCGCGCCCCGCGCCGGCGGCCATCTTCTCCACCATGTCGATGACGGTGATGCTCCGGCGGTGCCGGTACAGAATCGCCTGCAGCTCCTCCTGCCTCTCCGCCCCGTGGTAAGCCAGGAAGGTGAAGGTCTCCGGATCGGGGATGTCCTGCAGGGCGATCCACTCGGCGGTCTCGCACCCCACGGCATTCCCCCCCACGACAACGACGCGCCGGCCGATGTCGGGAACCCGATCCTGCAGCACGTCCCAGGCACGGACCACATGCGGCCTGTCGGCCCCGGGGACGGGGATCGAAACAGGCACCGCCCCCGTCGCCACCACCAGGACGTCGGGCCGGCCTTTCCGGATCTTTGCCGGCGTCAGCGGCGATCTGCGCCGGACCTTGACCCCTGCGGACTTCAACTGCTTTTCCAGGTCCGCCGCGGTGCGGATAAACGCCTGCTTCCCCGGGGGAACCGCGGCCAGGTTGACCTGCCCGCCCAGGCGGTCCTCCTTCTCGTAGAGGGTGACATCGTGGCCGCGCCGCGCCGCGACCACGGCGAACTCCATCCCCGCCGGTCCGCCGCCGGCGACATAGATCCTTTTCGAGGCCTCGGCCTGTTCGAGAGGGAAGTCCCCTTCCCTTCCCATGCGCGGATTCAGGGCGCAGCAGACCGCCCCGCCGGTGGCGATGCTGTCGAAGCAGTTCTGGCAGGCGATGCAGTGGACGATCTCCTCCGGCCGCCCCTCCAGGATCTTCTTCGGGAGGTCCGGATCGGCCAGCAGGGGCCGCCCCAGGCAGACCATGTCCGCAGCGCCGGACCGCAGGACCCGCTCGGCCAGATGGGGGTCGCCCAGGCGGTTCGAGGCGAAGACGGGAATCCCTACTTGGTCTTTGATCCCCCGGGCCAGGTAGACGTAAGCCCCCGGCGGAACATGGCAGGTGAGCTGCGGAACGTTGGTCTCGTGCCAGCCCCCAGTCACGTTGATCGCGTCGATCCCGGCCTTCTCCGCCTCGGCACAGAACAGGGCGATCTCCCGGTTCGTGCAGCCCCCGTCCATGAAGTCGTTTCCGGCCACGCGGGTCCCCAGGGCGATGTCCGGCCCGACGGCCTCCCGGACCTTCCGGAACACCTCCAGGCCGAAGCGCATCCGGTTCTCGAAGGACCCGCCGTAGGCGTCGGTCCGGAGGTTTGTGACGGGAGAGAGGAACTGGCTGATCAGGTATCCCGTGCAGGCGATGATCTCGATGAAATCGAATCCCGCGTCCCGGGCGCGGACGGCGCTCCGGGCGAAGGACTCCTTCACGGTCTCGATGTCCTCCAGGGTCATCGCCCGGGGCATCTGCTTCATCAGCCGGCTGGGAACAGCCGAGGGGGCCAGCGCCGGCACGCCCTCAAACAGCGGGGCCGTGGCGTTGCGCCCCGCATGGAAAAGCTGGGTTCCCAAGGCGCTCTTCGTATCCCGGTGCAGCTCCGCCAGGAAGGGACGGAACTCCTCGATCTGGCGGTCCTCGAAGAGGCCCGGCATCCAGGAGCCCGCGCCGGTGCGGTCGATGGCGACGGGACCGATGATCAACAACCCCACGCCGCCTTCGGCACGGGCCCGGTAAAAGTCCTTGTATCTCTTGTTGAATTCGTAATGATCCGTGAAGTGCATCCCCATGGACGGCATGACCATCCGGTTCGGGACGGTCAGGCGGCGGATCGTGATGGGTTCTGAAAGCTTGATGAATTCCATGGTTTCCTTTCCTGTTGATACATTTCGCGGAAGGCCTGAAATGAAACGGGCTCAGGCCTGCCGTCCCCGTTTTCCTCGAAAAGCCTTTCGGATCAGGTAGACCGCGAGCACCGCGACCGCCAGGGCTGCGACGACCGGCAGTGCAACGGCAAGGATGCTGAGGAGGACAGCCGCCCCCGCCTCGCCCGCGGCGACGGCGGGGTTCCCCAGGCCCCCGGTCAGGGCGGTCGACACCCCGCGCGCAATCATGGTTGTACCCTGTACCAGTGCGGCGCTCCCTCCACCGGCGATGACGGCCATCGTCCATTTCACCAGCGGGGGCACGTCCGCCAGCGACGACGCCATGACCACCGCCCCGGCAACCGCTGCCGCCGGGGCGGCCGCGCTGTCCAGCAGGTGGTCGAGCCAGGGAACGAAATAGGCGGCAACCTCCAAAACGGCGGCGGTCCCGAACGTCCACAGCGCAGCGGTCGAACCGAGCCAGGCCCACCCGGGATCAAGATGGAGATACCCGCCCTGTGCGGCGGCGCTCATCACGAGCAGCGGGACGAAGACCCGGAATCCGCAGGCGGCGCTCAGGCCGATCCCGAGGCAGACGCTCAGAAGAAGATCCATCCGCAGCCCCCACAGGAAAATGAACGATGCGAGAGGGGCGGATTTGAACCCGCCCCCTCCCCGACGGCGGAGCGATCCGCCCGGGTGCCGGATTGAATACCATTTCGGAGACGGGGATGGCAACGGTCTTGCGTGCCGGTCCGGATCGGACCGCCCTCGTCAAATCCTTGACAAATCATCCCGCCTCCACCCATCTCCCCTGCCCGGCGCCGCCGCATCCCGCCAGGGGAAACGGGTTGTCGCGCCCCTGGCACACCGATTGCTTTTTCAGGGGGAAAAAAGAGGGGCTTTGCCAAATGACCACTCGGGAATCCGCTCCGCCTCTGGGCGATCTGCTGGAACTCATGGAGGAAAAGCCGGGCACGTTCGCCGAGAGCTTTACGATGTCCGCACCCTGGCTGAACAAGGAAACGTCTGCCTGGTACATGGAAAAGATCTTTCAATACCAGGAGATGCTCGATTACGGCTCCCGATACTCCATGTTCTGGTGGCCGTTCTCCGGCCCGGTGCTATGGCAGCAGGCGCTGTTCAAAACGCTGGTCACGGACCCCATCCGGAAGAATGTCCAGGTGGCCCTGCGCCTCCGAAAAGACCCGGACATGTTTCGGGAAACGGACAACTGGATATCGGAGAAATACGCCCACCTGCTCCATCGCCTCTGTTCGCAGGTCATGACGGACGACCGCTTCGATCCCGGGAAAGCCCGTCAAATAACCGACACGGTCAAGGGAAGAGATGTCCTGCGGTTTTTTGTCGGCGAGTTTTCCAAGCTCGAAAACATGTATTCATCACAGGGCCTTACGAAGCTGAAGGCCCAGAAGAACCTGCTCAAGAGCCTCCTCGCCGTCATCACGGAAACATCCCTGGACGACGCCGATCTTCCTTTCATGAAATGCAGGCCCGACGGGTCGGCCGCCCTTACTTTTCCGGAGTACCTGGCGGAGAGCCGAAAACGCCTGGAGAACCTCTACCGGGTGGATGCATTCGATCCCAAGGGCTATTCCGAGCGGGCCACCCGCGGCAAAATCGGCTGCTCCAGCTATGAAACCGTCGGGGAATCGCAGATGCACTCGGTTTCGCTCCGCCATTATGCAATCCCCGAGGGCGTCCAGCCGAACGGCGACGTTCTTTACCTCTCCACGCCCCTGATCAACAAACCGGAGATTTTCGACCTGGCGCCGGGAAAGTCCGTCATCGAGGGATTCCTCAACGACGGATACCATGTCTACATGGTTGATTTCGGACAGCCGCTGGCGGGAGAGGGACAGCTCGGCCTCGATTTCTACGTCAAGACGGTGCACGATTATTACATCAATCTCGTTTCCATCCGGCACCCGAAAAGCGCCGTCCATGTGGTCGGATACTGCATGGGAGGCTCCCTGATCCTGCCGTTTCTCGCCCGTCGCGCCGAGGAGCGGCTGGCCGCCGACATTCCCATGGACATTCAGAAAATCTGCCTCATGGCCGCGCCGGTCCGGTTCGACGACGGGGAGAGCGGCCACGGGCCCATGCGGTCGTACATCCGGAAGCATTACAACACCTACATCATGTCGCAGCTCTTCGGCAGCGACAATGTGCCGCCGCAGGTCATCGACGAAGGGGTCAGTGAGATCCAGCCGGGGGTTCAGTATCACGTGATGATGGGCTTCTACGACCGGGCCGTCGACGCCGATGCCATCTCCGACGCCGCACCGTTTCTCTACTGGCTGACCCACGGGACCCGGTTTCCCGCCCGGGCGCACCAGGAATGGCTGGGCAAATTCTTTCTCGGCAACGAGCTGATGGAAGGCAGGTTCCGCCTGCCTTCGACGGATCCGGACCTGGACGGGAAACCCGTGGACATGGATGCGTTGGGCCGGGCCGGCGTCAGCATCTTCGATTACCGGGGCTCCCGCGATCCCATCGCCCCGGCGGGATCCTGCGTCGCCAGCGAGACATGGGGCCGGACCGGCGAGGGAAACCGGACGATCGAGAAGGATATCGGCCATATTTTTGTCGTCAGCAGGAAACTGCTCTCCGGATTTCTGTCCGAGGTGAAGGAGTTCCTGCGCCGGCCCTGAAAGCCCGCCGGCGGCGGACCGGCCCTTGCCCCACCCCCGCCCCGGACCCGGAACCACCCGGGACATGCATCCTTGACATGCACGCCTTCATCTTCTACAAATGAATCAACGCTTCGTGTCCTTCTTCCACCCGATGTTCACCGAGGCAGCGCACCGGCATCGGGTGACAACTCGCATTCCATCTGGTTTCCAAAAAAAGCTGACGTTCTTCAGGGGCCGTGCCGGACAGTCAAACCTTCAACCGGGAGACGGGGTATGGCGGAAAATCTCGATGTCATCGTCCTCGACGACGATGAGGCGGTCTGCGACGTCCTCACGGAGATTGTCAGGGATTTCCACACCTGGGGGAACGTCCACGCCTTCACGGATGAAAACCGGGCGATCGAGCACTGCCTGCAAAGGGAGGGCAATGTCGCCGTTTTCATTGTCGACGTCTACCTGTCCGGCAGGAACGCCTTCTCGTTCCTGGAAGCCATCGCGGACAAGTACCCCATGGTCTACGAGGACACGATCATCATCACCGGCAACGCCAGCAGCGACGTCGTGAACATGTGCCTCGTCGCCGGCATCAATTATCTCCTGGAAAAGCCCATCCGTCCCTTCGCCCTGGAACTGGCCGTTCGCGCCATCGTGTCAAAATATGTGCACTTCGCCAGAAAACTGTATCTGAACCCGGGTCTGATGGAAAGCGTCAGGAAGTTCACCGACTGATTCCCCGGCGGGCCTCCCCGAGGGGAGACCATACCCGCCCTTGCTTTTGTCGATTTCCGGATCTCCACCCCCTACCCCGTCCGCCGGCCGTTCCTTTGCAGGACCCTCCGGAGAGCCCTGCAGCCGGGGATCCTGTCGCGATGGGAGTTACATGGCATACCCTTTGCTTTCATACGAGATGTAGAGGTGCCTGTTCTCAGGAACCGATAGACGGACCCATTACGATGGCCACGGAGGTCGATCATGACAGAGAAAAACTCGAACACACTGGCGTTTCATCTCGCTCAGGTGAAGGCGGGAAAACGGCGATTTGAAAACTGCTTTCAGTCCGTGGCCCGGATGATCCTGGATGATGCGAACAGCATCGAAAAGGTGGTCGTAAACGGGAAGAGCACCTATGACTTCAAGGTCTTCCGGGCGGGGCAGAAGCACGTCATCGGCATGTTCGACGAGATCAACAGCTTCGTCTCCTTCGTCAAGGACGCCGCCGAGGGGGGCTCATCCAGCGAAATGGCCTTCGTCCTCGTCGGCGAGCCCGGAAACGGAAAGACCTTTTTCGTCGACACCCTGTGCTCCCTCTACCGGCAGTTCGTCGCCCAGGAGGGAAACCGCCGCTACACCTTCAATTTCCGGCATATCGACCGCCTGGAGCACTATGGAAAAATCCGGATGATCCAGTCGCAGACCTTCGAGGACCCGATGATCCTCGCGATGAATCTCTTTCCCTCCCGGCAGGAGAACATGGCCTGGCTGTCCGGCGCCATGGGCTTTTCCGACCGGGACGTGGAAAAATTCTATGCCTCCCACCGGCCTCTCGGCGCCTGCAGCGACTACATCCTCAACGACATCCGGACCGCAACGGACGGCAACATCGAAAAGATGACGGATTTCTTCGAGATCGTCCCCGTCCCCCTGAGCGAAAGCCTCGGGACCATTACGGGGAAATACTCGGCCAAGGACAAGATCACCTCGTCGGCCGTGGACCTTCTCGGAGATGAATCCATTCAGCGTCTTCTCCACCTGAGCGACCCCAACAACCCGTACCGCTTCGACCTGAGGCGGGGGGCCCTGGCCAGGGTCGCCGGCGGCGGCATCCACTTCAGCGACGAGATCTTCAAGAACAAGAAGGATCTCGTCCAGGTCTATCTCGGCGTGATCCAGAACCGGAACATCGAGATGGACGGGTTCCGCTGGCCCATCGACACCCTGATCCTCGCCACCAGCAACAACTCGGAGTTCAACCGCTTCCTCGCGGAGAAGGAAGAGGCGCCCATCGTCGACCGCTGCCGGGTCTGCTACGTCGCCCACAATACGAATTACCGGATGCAGAAGCACCTGACCGATTACGCCATCGGCAGCGAGATGAAGACGACCCTGATGAGGGAACAGCTCCACCAGGATCCGAACCTCAACTACGCCGCGTCCCTGGCCGTGGTGATGTCCCGGCTGCCCCGGTCGGAAAAGCTGACCCCCATCGAGATGATGAAGCTGGCCGCCGGGGAAGTGGCCGGGGAAAAGAGCATCAAGGCCCTGGCCGAGGTGATCGACGTCCTCAACCACGAGCCGGACATCACCAAGCGGTTCGGGCAGAAGGGCCTGGGCCAGCGGGCTCTCGGCCGGTCGCTCCAGCTCCTGATCGAGACCTCCGAGACGAACGAGGGCCGCTGCATGTTTGCCGAGGACATCTTCAAGGCCATTGAAAAGGTCATCCTCGACTACGTGTCGGACGCGGGGGAGCGGACGAAATATTTCGAGGATCTCAAGACGGCCCGCGGGCTGTACCGGGAGCGGATCATGACGGAGATGTTCAACGCCTACATGGACGAGCCCCACGCGGTCAAAAAGGACGTGATGAACT
>CAYNEJ010000155.1:7168-7451 GCA_964396205.1 uncultured Syntrophaceae bacterium | reverse complement strand
GAAAGGGTTTCGTCACATGAACATGGCAGCGTATCTGATCGACGGGATCAGGAAGTTCGGAGAGTACGAGCAGTTTATCTACATCGCAAACGACAAGCGGACCATCCTGAAAAATACCGAGATCGACCGGCGATCGCGGGCCCTGGCGACGGGCCTCCAGAAGGCCGGAGTCGGGAAGGGCGACATCGTGGGCGTCATGGTCAGCAACATCCTCGAGATCCCGGAGCTCATGAACGGCATCATGCGCATGGGCGCCGCGTATCTCCCCATCATCTTCATGCTG
>CAYNEJ010000155.1:0-7158 GCA_964396205.1 uncultured Syntrophaceae bacterium | reverse complement strand
GACCCCCAAGGAGATCCGCTACATCCTGGAAGACTCCCAGGCCCAGATCCTCATCACGGAAAAGAACATGTGGCCGAAGATGAAGGAGGCCCTCGAGGGCAATCCCTTCGTGAAGCAGATCATCGTCATCGGCGCCGGACCGGGAGACGACCTTCCCGAAAAATTCATTCCCTACGAGGACTTCGTCGCCAACGACGGCTCCCTGGGAGACGTCCGGGACCTGTCGCCCGACGATCTGGGCATCCTGATGTACACCTCCGGCTCCACGGGCTTTCCCAAGGGCGTCATGCTGACCCACGGCAACCTGGTCGGCAACATGCTGCAGGGCTTCAAGGTGTGGCCTTACGAGGAGCGCAGGGAAGTGTCCTACGCCTGCGTGCCCATGAACCACATCTACGGCTGCCTGGGGTACCACGAGGCTTGCTACTTCGGCGGAAAGCTCATCCTGGTTCCCCCCTTCGACCCGGTCAAGGTCCTCGAGCACATGACGGAGTTCAAGGTGTCCGTGACGGGCCTGGTACCGACCATGATCATCCTGATGATGATGGTCTACAAGCCCGGGCAGCACAACCTGAAGTCCATGAAATACTGCGTCAGCGCCGGGGCGCCCCTGGCGGAGGAGACCCTGGTCCAGGCCCAGCAGATGTTCGGCATCAAGATCTACCACGGGTACGGCTGCACGGAGGCGGGGCCCACCATCGCCCGTCAGCCGAGGGAAGGAAAGTTCAAGCCGGGCTCCGTCGGACCGGCGCTTCCCGGCGTGGAAATGAGGCTGGTGGACGACGAAGGCAAGGATGTAGCCCGGGGAGAGACCGGTGAGATCATCGTCAAGGGTCCCGGCGTCATGAAGGGGTACTGGAACAAGCCCAGGGAGACGGCGGAGGCGCTCCGCGACGGCTGGCTCCACACGGGCGACCTGGGACGCCAGGACGAGGACGGAGAGCTTTTCATCGTCGGCCGAAAGAAGGACCTGATCATCAAGGGCGGGGAGAACATCGACCCGGGCGTCTCGGAAAACGTCCTGGCGAAGCACCCGGCGGTCATGATGGTTGCGACCGTCGGCATCCCCGATGCCAAGTACGGAGAGGAGGTCGCCTCGGCGGTGGTCCTCAAGCCGGGCCAGCAGGCCACAGAAGAAGATCTCCTGGCGTATGCGAAGGAGCATCTCCATTCCTTCGTGGCACCGAAACGGATTTTCTTCATGCCCTCCTTCCCCATGACGGGAACGGGCAAACTGCTCAAGCGGGAAATCAAGGAACGGGTAAAGGACAAGTAGCCACGCGAAACGGAATCACCCCCGGCGGGAGGCGTCTTGCCGCGATGCCGGGGGCCTCCTTATTCATCGAGCGAACAGAAAGGATGTGGAAACCATGATCAAGAAGCTTTGTGTCATCGGCGCGGGCACCATGGGGGCGGGGATCGCCCAGGTGGCCGTCGAGAAGGGCGTCGAGGTGGCGATGCGGGACGTGGAAGACCGCTTCGTCGAGAAGGGGCTGTCGACCATCCGGAATTTCCTCGGGAAGAAGCTGGAGAAGGGCAAGGTCACGAAGGAGGATCACGACGCGATCCTGGGGCGCCTCAAGGGGACGACGAGCCTGGAGGAGGCCGCGGCGGGGGCGGACATGGTGATCGAGGCGGTGATCGAGGACATGGCCCTCAAGCAGAAGGTCTTCGCGGAGCTGGACGGGCTGTGCGCTCCCGGTGTGATCCTGGCGTCGAACACCTCGACGCTCAGCATCACGAAGATCGCCTCGGTGACAAAGCACCCGGAGCGGGTCCTGGGGACGCACTTTTTCAGCCCGGTTCCGGTGATGCGGCTGGTAGAGGTGATCTCGGGGGAGAAGACGGACCCGAAGGTGGTGGCGGCGACGATCGAGGTGATGGGCGCGTTCGGCAAGACCGCCATCCGGGCGAAGGACGTACCCGGGTTCATTGTGAACCGGTTCCTGTGCCTCCTGTACAACGAGGCGGCGGACCAGATCGACAGGGGCTACGCCACGGCGGAGGATATCGACCTGGGGCTCAAGCTGGGCTCGAACCACCCCATGGGTCCCGTCGAGATCATGGACATGGCCGGGGTGGACGTGGTGAACAACGCCCTCGTGGCCCTCTTCGAGATGACCGGGGAAGAGCGGTACCGGCCGTCGCCGCTTTTCGCAAAGATGATCCGGGAGAACCGGCTGGGCCGGAAGACCGGCCGCGGCTTCTACGACTACGCGAAGTAATGGCATTCTGCGCCCCGGCCCGCCGGCGGGCCGGGGCAGGAGACAGGGAGGCAGGAAGCATGGAAGAAGTGTACGCACGGCTGGCGAAGCACCTGGACCGGCTGCCCATTCCCTATCCGGAGACGGAATCCGGCATCGAGCGGGAGATCCTGGCCCGCTGGTTTACCCCGGATGAGGCACGGATCGCCCTGGCAATGACGGGCCTCCCCGAGACCGTTCCGGCGATCGCGGGACGACTGGGAACGAAGGCGGAGGCCCTGGCCCCCATCCTGGAGGACATGTCGAAACGGGGGCTCATCTTCCGGATCGCCAAGGGGGAAAAGCGTTTCTACAACCTTGTTCCCCTGGCGGAGGGCATGTGGGAGTTCCACATCAACCAGAACAACGCGGAGGATGTCCGGCTTCTCCGGAAGTACTTCGACGAGTTCATGACAAAGGGCTGGTACGGGACCAAAACCTCCCAGCACCGGATCGTTCCGATCGCCCAGAGCCTCACCCCGGACATGGAAGTCCTGCCCTACGAGCAGGCGGAGGCCCTCATCCGGGCCCAGACGAAGATCTCCGTGGCCACCTGCATCTGCCGGAAGGAGGAGAAGATGGTCGGGGAGGGGTGCGACCACCCCATGGAGACCTGCATGGCCTTCGGCGCGGGGGCGCATTTCTACATCGAGAACGGCCTGGGCCGGGAAATCTCGAACGAGGAGGCCCTCCAGATCCTGCGGAAGGCGATGGACTCGGGGCTCGTGCTCCAGCCGGGAAACGGGCAGAAGGTCTGGAACCTCTGCATGTGCTGCGGCTGCTGCTGCGCACTCCTCCGGACGCTGAAACGGATGGACAGGCCCGCGGAGGTGGCCCACACGAATTTCCGCGCCCGGGTTATCCCGGAGGAGTGCACGAACTGCGGCATCTGCGAGGGCCGCTGTCCCATGGACGCGATCCGGATCGAGGACACCGCGATGGTCAGCCCCGACCGGTGTATCGGCTGCGGCGTCTGCGTCGGCGCCTGTCCTTTCGACGCCATCAAACTCGATTACAAAGACCCGCAGGAGCGGTATACGCCCCCGCGGGACGTCATGGAGATGCAGATCACCATCGCCCGGGAGCGGGGACTGCTCTGATCGCCGGGACCGGGGTCCTTCAGACCGGCCCGGAGAATGAACCGGGTCATCCCGCCGGAGGCTTCACCCCTCCCGCCGGCGGAGAGAGGAATCGTCCATGTCTCAAGACGTATTCAGGATGCTGCAGCAGTACCTGGACCGCCTGTCCCTGGGCTTTCCCCCCACGGATTCGGGGATCGAGATCGAGATCCTTCAGAAACTGTTCTCCGAGCGGGACGCCGCCCTGTTCCTGGCCATGAGCCCGCGGCTCGAAACCCCGGCGGATGTCGCCGCCCGCCTGAACCGGGATGCCGGCGAAACGGCGGAGCACCTGCGGGACATGGCGTCCCGGGGGCTTCTCTTCACCCTGAGGAAGGGCGATGTCGTGAAATACGGCACGATTCCCTTCGTCCACGGCCTCTTTGAGTTCCAGGTGACCCGTCTGGACCGGGATTTCTCGGCGCTCCTGGAACGCTACTTCCACGAGGCCTTCTACGGTGCCGTCACCCGGAGCGCTGCGGCTTTCCTGCGGACGATTCCCGTGCGGGAGTCCCTGGATGTCACCCATCAGGTCGCCGCCTGGGAGGACGCCGTGGAGATCCTTCGCGCCCAGCCCCGCATCGTCGTCGCCAAGTGCATTTGCCGCAAGCAGCAGGCCCTGCTCGGCAAGGGATGCGGCAAGCCGCAGGAGGTTTGTTTCATGTTCGGCTCCATGGGGCAGTACTACCTCGATCAAGGGCTCGGCCGCGAGGTCGGACTGGAGGAGGCCGTCCGGCTGCTGAAGGAGGCCCGGGACGCCGGGCTGGTGACGCAGCCGGCAACGGCGCAGAATCCCGGGGGGATGTGCAACTGCTGCGGCGACTGCTGCAGTGTGCTTCGGGCCTTGAACCTGCATTCCAGGCCCGCCGAAATGGTCTTTTCGAATTACTATGCCGGGGTCGATCCGGATGCCTGCACCGGTTGCGGGGCCTGCCTGCACCGCTGCCAGATGGCGGCCATCTCGATCGACGAAACCGAGCATGCCCGGATCGACCGGAACCGTTGCATCGGCTGCGGCCTCTGCGCGACCGACTGCCCCCTCGAGGCGATTCGGATGGTTCCGAAGGAAGAACATAGGGTTCCACCACATGGAACGATGGAACAGATGTTGAACATGGCCCGGCTCCGGGGACTGGCCTGACCGTCACCCCGGCCCGACCGGCCATGAGAGACCCGGGACATCCATTCCTGTAGGCACTTCCGCGGAGTGAGAGGCCGGTCCATCCGGCCCGTCGCGACTTCCATAAAAAATGCGGGAAGCGCACAAACCCGTCAACCAAGAGGAGGAGAAACAATCATGGAGAGCAACATCAGCCGGTTTCTGGAATTCAACGTCGCCCATTACGGAGAGTACGAGCAGTTCATCTACCTCGGCCCGGAAGGCGAAAAGCGGATTAAAAACACGGAGCTCCTGGACCAGGCTCGCCGCCTGGCCACGGGGCTCCGGAAGATGGGGGTGCAGAAGGGCGACATCATCGGCACGGTGGTGAGCAACCTCCCCGAGACTCCGTCGCTCATCAACGGCATCAACCGGTGTGGCGCCGTCTATCTCCCCATCATCTTCATGCTGACGGCCAAGGAGATCCGCTACATCCTGGAGGATTCCCGGTGCAAGTTCGTCCTCGTGGAGGACAAGCTCCTGCCCAAGGTCCGGGAGGCCGCGGAGGGCGTGAAAACGGTCGAGACGATCATCGTGATCGGCCAGGAGCGCGGCGAGGGCCTGCTTCCTTACGACGACCT
Source organism: uncultured Syntrophaceae bacterium (assembly GCA_964396205.1). GTDB lineage: Bacteria > Desulfobacterota > Syntrophia > Syntrophales > PHBD01 > PHBD01. Next base: position 2,057 of record CAYNEJ010000155.1, on the reverse strand, counting down.
GCTGGCGAAGGGGGATGAGCTGGGAGATGTGGTCCCCGTCGAGGCGGACGACCTGTCCATCCTGATGTACACCTCCGGCACGACGGGCTTCCCCAAGGGCGTCATGTTGAGCCACCGCAACATGGAAAAGCAGATGATGACGGGCTCCCAGGTGTGGGGAGGCAAGAAGGGGGAGATCATGCTGACGACGGTCCCCATGAACCACATCTTCGGCGTCATCAGCACCCTGGAGCTGTACCACCTGGGATGCGTCAGCCTCCTGATGCCCCCCTTCGATCCGCGCAAGGTCCTGGACGCCATCCGCGACTACAGGGTGTCGTTCATTCCCGTCGTTCCCACGATGCTCATCTTTCTGATGATGGTCTTCGACCCGGCGAAAGACGACACGTCTTCCCTGGACCTCCTCATCTGCTCCGGCGGCCCCCTGGCCCTGGACACCCTGGAGAACGCCCAGAAGACTTTCAAGATCGAGATCACCCAGGGTTACGGCTGCACGGAGGTCGGCGGCTCCATGACGCGGCAGCGCCGCGACTGGCCCCGCAAGCCCGGAAGCGTCGGGTTCCCCCTGCCCGGCCTGGCCCTGCGGGTCGTGGACGGCGACGGGAAAGACGTCCCCCGGGGCGAGGAGGGGGAGGTCATCTGCAAGGGACCCATCGTCATGAAGGGCTACCTGAACAAGCCCGAGGAGACCGCCAAGGCCCTCGTCAACGGATGGCTCCACACCGGAGACGTCGGGAAGCTCGACGACGACGGGGATCTCTACATCACGGGACGCCTCAAGGACCTGATCATCAAGGGCGGTGAGAACATCGACCCCGGCGTTGCCGAGGGCTGGCTGTACAAGCACCCGGCGATCTGGGAGTGCGCCGTCGTCGCCATGAAGGACCCGAAGTACGGGGAGGAGGTGGCCGCGGCGGTGACCCTGAAACCGGGCCAGCAGGCCACCGAGGAGGAGCTCCTGACCTACCTGGGCGAGCATCTCCATCACTTCGTTGCCCCGAAGAAGATCTTCTTCTTCGACGCCATGCCCAAGACAGGCCTGGGCAAGATTCTCAAGCGGGAAATCCGCAGAATTATTAATGATAAATAGAAAACGGCCAAAAATGGAAGGAGAAGTACCATGGATTTCATTCTGAACGAAGACCAGAAAATGCTGCGGGATACGGTGCGAAGGATCGCCGAGGAGAAGTTCGCGCCCATCGCCGCTGAGATCGATGAGAAGGAGGTTTTCCCGTCGGACTCGGTGAAGGTCCTGGCGGAGAACGGCCTGTTGGGCGTGCAGATTCCCGAGGAGTACGGCGGGGCGGGCGCGGGGATGCTGGCGATGGTCCTGGTGGTGGAGGAGATCGCCCGGGTCTGCTGCTCCACCTCGGTCATCCTGACGACCCAGGCGCTGGCCTCCGATCCGCTCCTGCTGGTGGGCACGGAGGAGCAGAAGAAGAACTGGCTGTACCGCCTGGCCTCGGGGCAGTGCCTGGGGGCCTGCGGGATCACCGAGCCGGGGGCGGGCTCCGACGTCTCGGGGATGAAGACGACGGCGAAGAAGGTGGACGGGGGCTGGGTCCTGGACGGCGCGAAGATCTTCATCACCAACGGCGGCGAGGCGGAGATCGTGACGGTCATGGCCTACACGGACCGGGAGAAGGGGAACCGGGGCATCAGCATGCTCATCGTGGAGAAGGGCGAGGCCGGATTCACGGTGGGGAAGAAGGAGCACAAGATGGGGCTCCACGGCTCCGACACGCGGGAGCTGGTGTTCGAGAACGTGTTCCTGCCGGCGGACCGGCTGCTGGGTCCGGAGGGGGGTGGATTCCGGACGCTGATGACGACGTTCAACTACACGCGTCCGGCCGTGGGTGGCCAGGCCCTGGGAATCGCCCAGGGGGCGCTGGAGGCGTCGATCAAGTACGCCAAGGAGCGGGTGCAGTTCGGGAAGCCCCTGTCCTCGTTCCAGGGGATGCAGTGGATGCTGGCGGAGATGGCGCTGTCGGTGGAGACGGCGCGGTCGATCGTCTACCGGGCGGCCTCGATGATCGACAGCGAGCCCGACGCCCCGG
>CAYNEJ010000154.1:0-7463 GCA_964396205.1 uncultured Syntrophaceae bacterium | reverse complement strand
GGCGTTGGTGCTGACGACCCCCATGACCTCGCCGCTCCGGAGGCCCGCCTCGATCTGCCGCCGCAGGTTCGGCAGGTAGCCGCCCCGGTAACCCGTGACGAAGGTGTCCGGCAGGGGCTTTCCCTTCTTGAACCGGTCCTTCAGGTAGCGGGTGAGGACCTCGACGTTGAGGCGGCTGGTGGTGAAGACGATGGTCTGGATCCGCTCCTCCACGAGGCTGCCCGCCAGCTGCCGCGCCGGCGTGAGGGCCGACTGGCGGATGCCCAGCTCCCGGTTCACAATGGGCGGGTTGTAGAGGATGAAGGTCTTGGCGGCGGCGGGGGCGCCGCTCTCGTCGAGGAGCGTCACCGGCCGCTCCAGGACCGCCTCGGCATGCTCCCGCGGGTTGGCCACCGTGGCGGAGCAGAAGATGAACACCGGGTCCGCGCCATAGAAGCGGCAGATCCGGACAAGGCGGCGGATCACGTTGGCCAGGTGGGAGCCGAAGACCCCCCGGTAGACGTGAAGCTCGTCGATCACGACGAACCGGAGGTTCATGAAGAGCTTCTGCCACTTCGTGTGATGCGGCAGGATGCCCGCGTGGAGCATGTCGGGATTTGTCACGACCACGTGGCCCTGGCGGCGGATGGCCTGCCGGGCGTCGTCAGGGGTGTCCCCGTCGTAGGTGAAGGTGCGGATGTCCTCCCGGAGGTCCGTGATCAGGCCGTGGACCTCGTGCATCTGGTCCTGGGCGAGGGCCTTCGTGGGGAACATGTAGAGGGCCCGGGTCTCCGGCTCCTCGAGAATTCGCTGTAGGACCGGGATGTTGTAGCAGAGGGTCTTGCCGCTCGCCGTGGGGGTCACCAGCACGACGTCTTTCCCCTGGCGGACCAGCTCGACCGCCTGGCCCTGGTGGCTCCAGAGGCGGTGCATGCCCCGGGCTTCCAGGACGGACCGGAGGCGGGGATGGACCCAGCCGGGGTAGTCGACGTACCGGGCCTCCCGGGCGGGGATCCGCTTCAGGGCCGAGACGTTTTCCATGAAGCGCCGGTTCTTCTCCAGGCGCGACAGCCATTCATCGAGGGTGAGTCTGCTCATGTTTTTGCCTGCACAGGGGGATGGATTCCAATCATTCAGCGGCCAACGCTTTCCCGGGGGGCGCGGGGACCGTCACGGGTGCTGCCGCTGCCGCGGTTCGGGGACGGATTCGAAGTCCTTCCCCGTTCCCGGATTCAAGCCTGTCCCCTTTTACGGCATTTGGGGGCGGATTTCAAATCCGTCCCCGTTTTCCCCTATCGGGTGTCCGGCCGGCCCTCCGCGATCAGTAGGCCATGAACATCCGCTGGATTTCCTTCGTGTCCTTCGTCTTCGTGAGGGCCAGCATCAGGAGAATGCGGGCCTTCTGGGGATTCAGGTTGCCCGCGACGACAAAATCATATGCGTCGTCTTTCGCCTCCGCCGACCGCGCGATGAAGCCGCTCCCGGTCCGGGATGCCCGGACGATGACGACGCCCTTTCCCCTCGCCTCGCGATACGCGGTCTGCATCCGGCCGGACATGCTTCCATTGCCGGTGCCGGCATTCACAACCCCTGAAACTCCACTGGCGACGGCCGCGTCCAGGAGGGTGCGGTTCTCCCCCGCATACCCATAGAGAATGGCGACTTCCGGGAGCGTGTCGAGGTTCGTGACGTCGAATTCACTGGTCGCCGTGTGGCGCTTCGTGGTGGCCCTGTAGAAAAGGGGTTTCCCGTCGATGATGTACCCGAGAAAGCCGAAATCCGGGGTCCGGAAGGTGTCGACGGCGGTGGTGTTCGTCTTGGACACCTCCCGGGCGGCGCTGATCTGGTCGTTGAGCATCACGAGGACGCCTATGCCGGCGGCGGACGGCGATCCCGCCAGGAGAACGGCGTGGTAGAGGTTCATCGGCCCGTCGGCGCTGATGGCCGTGGCGGGCCGCATCGCGCCGGTGAGGACAACCGGTTTCATGCTTTTGACGGTGAGGTTGAGGAAGTAGGCCGACTCCTCCAGCGTGTCCGTCCCGTGGGTGATGACGATGCCGTCGACGTCGCTCTTTGCCAGGAGCTGATTGACCCGCCGGGCCAGCTTCAGCCAGTCCGCCGGAGTCATGTTTTCGCTGGCGAGCTGCAGCACCTGTTCCCCGCTCACTCGGGCGATCCCGGCCAGCTCGGGAACGGAGGCGATCAGCGCGTCCACGCCGATCTTCGCGGCCGCGTAGCCCACCGTCTGGGTTGTCTGCGAGCCCGTGCCGGCGATGGTTCCTCCCGTCGCCAGGATGGCGATCCTGGGAAGGCCTTCTGCCGCAGGCGCGGGAAGGCCGGAAAAGACGGTGAACAGAATGACAAGAAGGAAGATGCGGGACGTTTTCAACGGGAAGCCCTCCTTTGCGTCTTCGTTTTCCTCCCATGGGGACGCGGGGGGAGGATACCACAACGGGCCGATCCGGCAAGCTCCGATTCTCCGTCCCGCTCCGGAGAGCGTCCGGACGGAAGGGCCGCCCGACGTTGACATTTTCAGCGCCTGTGTTAGAGTTCCCCCGTTTTCATCCCTTCCATCCAGGAGATCCTCATGAAAATCGACCTGAAAAAAGGAAATCTCGAACGGTTTGTCACACCCGCCGCGGCGTTGTTCCTGTTCGAAGGCGAGGAGCCCGCCGGCTCCGCGGCCCTCCTCGACGGTGCATCCGGGGGGCTCGTCACGGAGCTGCTGAAAGCCGGGGATTTCAAAGGCAAGCTCCACGCAACGGCTCTTCTCTATCCCGGGAAGGCCCTGCCGGCCCGGCGTCTGATCCTGGTCGGCCTCGGGAAGAGAAAAGAGGTTACCCTCGATCGCATTCGGGGCGCCTTCGCCGTGGCCGCCCGGGAGGCCCGGAGGCTGGACGCGAAGGACCTTGCTGCCTCCATGGACATCGGCCTGCCGGAGGAAAAGCCGGAGCGAATCGCCACGGCGGCGGTTGACGGGGTCCTTCTTGGCCTCTATCGCTACCTGCCTTACAAGACCGTCGACCGGGAGGAGTTCCGGGAAATCGAGTCCTTCACGATCGTGGAGCCCGACGGAGCGCGTGGGAAAGTCATCCGGAAAGCGGCGGCCGAGGCGGAGGCGGTCTCCCGGGCCGTCTGCTTCGTACGGGACCTCGTCTCCGCTCCGGGAAACGAGATGACCCCCGACCGGATGGCAAAGGAAGCGAAGAAAATGGCCGCGGGCCGCGGGCTGGCCGTGCAGGTTCTGGACGAGCCGGCCATGCGGAAGCTGGGCATGAACGCGCTCCTGGGGGTGGCCCGGGGCAGCAATGAGCCGCCCCGGCTGATCGTCGTCGAGCACCGGGGAGGGAAGAAGGGAGCGGCCCCGGTGGTCCTGGTGGGCAAGGGGATCACCTTTGACAGCGGTGGTATCTCCCTCAAACCCGCGGAGAACATGGGCGAGATGAAGGAGGACATGGCCGGCGGGGCCGCCGTCCTCGGGGTGATGCAGGCCGCAGCGGACATCGGCCTCCCTTTGAATGTGGTCGGCCTGGTGCCGGCGGTGGAGAACCTGCCCGACGGGAAGGCCTACCGGCCCGGTGACGTGCTCAAGACGTTTTCGGGCCAGACCGTGGAGATCATGAGCACCGATGCGGAGGGGCGGCTGATCCTGGCGGACGCCCTGTCCTATGCCCGCCGCTTCAAGCCGGCAGCGCTCATCGACATGGCGACCCTGACGGGGGCCTGTGTCGTCGCCTTGGGGGACCTCGGGACGGGCCTCTTCGGAACGGATGCGGACCTGAACGCCCGGATCCGGACCGCTGCAGCGGTGACGGGGGACCTGGTCTGGGAGATGCCCCTCTGGGACGACTACGTCGAGCTCATCAAGAGCGACGTGGCGGACTGGAAGAACACCGGCGGGCGCAGCGGCGGGGCCATCACGGCGGCCCTTTTCCTGAAGCAGTTCGCCGGCGAGGGTCCCTGGGCACACCTGGACATCGCCGGGGCCGCGTGGCTGAAAAAAGATCGACCCTGGACGCCCAAGGGCGCCTCCGGAGTCGGCGTCCGCCTGCTGGTGGAGGTCCTGAAGAGCTGGAGAGCTCCCGCGTGAACGCAACCGGAGAGAACATCCTGCAGATCGAGAACCTCGCCACTCATTTCGAGACGGCCCGGGGGACCGTCCGGGCGGTGGACGGCGTCGATTTGTCCGTCCGTCCCGGGGAGACCGTTGGCATCGTCGGCGAATCCGGGTGCGGGAAGACCGTCCTGGCCCTCTCGATCCTCCGCCTGGTGCCGCCGCCGGGGCGGATCGCCACGGGTCGCATCATTTTCGGAGGCCGCGACCTTCTGGCCCTCCCGGAGGAGGAGATGCGGCGCATCCGGGGCCGGGAGATCTCCATGATCTTCCAGGAACCCATGACCTCCCTCAACCCCGTCTTCCGGGTGGGCGACCAGGTAGCGGAGGTCCTGGAGATCCACGAGGGACTGTCGCGGCGAACGGCCCTGGAGAGAGTCGTGGAGGCATTCCGCCTGGTCGGGATCCCGTCTCCGGAGAGTCGGATTCGCGACTATCCGCACCAGCTCAGCGGGGGACTCCGCCAGAGGGTCATGATCGCCATGGCCCTGTGCCTGAAGCCGCGGCTGATGCTGGCCGACGAGCCCACGACAGCCCTGGACGTGACGATCCAGGCCCAGATCCTGGACCTGATCGGGCGCATCAAGGCAGAGACGGGAACGTCGGTGCTGCTGGTCACCCACGACCTGGGGGTCGTCGCCGAGGCGGCCCAGTTCGTGGCGGTCATGTACGCCGGGATCGTGGTCGAATACGGCCCCGCAGGGGACGTTTTCGCTTCTCCGCACCATCCCTACACGGTGGGCCTCCTCGCCTCGGTCCCCCGGGGGCGGGGCGCAGACGGGGGCCGCCTTCCCGCCATTGCCGGCACGGTGCCCTCCCTCGACGAGCTCCCGGCGGGCTGCCGCTTCTCCGGCCGCTGCCCCGACGTCATGGAGATCTGCCGGCGGGAGGAGCCCGCCGTGACGGAACCGGTGCCGGGCCGCAGTGTGCGCTGCTGGAAATTCTCATGAGCGGGGGGACGGCGGATTTCATGGAAAAGGAAATGGCCCCGGAGACACTGGTGGACATCCGGGAACTGCGCAAGGGCTATCCCGTGCGGGGCGGATTTCCCGGCAAGCACGGAACGATCCGGGCGGTGGATGGCGTGTCCCTCCGGATCCGGCGGGGGGAGACCCTGGGTCTCGTGGGAGAATCGGGCTGTGGAAAGTCCACCCTGGGCAGGCTGGTCCTCCGCCTGGAGGAGCCCACGGCGGGCCGGATCCTCTTCGAGGGGCGGGACATCTCCTCCCTGGAGGGAGACGCCCTGCAGGCCTATCGACGCCGGGTCCAGATCATCTTTCAGGATCCTTATTCCTCCCTCAATCCCCGCATGTCCGCCGGCGCCATCATCGGCGAGCCCCTGGCCGTCCATGGTGCGAAAGCGGCGGATATCCCCGGGGAAGTGAAGCGCCTCGCGGAGACAGTGGGGCTCTCCCGGGAGCAGACGACCCGCTATCCCCATGAATTCAGCGGTGGTCAGCGGCAGCGGATCGGCATCGCCCGGGCGCTGGCCCTCCGGCCCGATCTGGTCGTGGCCGACGAGCCGGTCTCGGCCCTGGACGTGTCCATCCAGGCGCAGATTCTCAATCTCCTGAAGGATCTCCAGGAGCGGTTCGGGCTTTCCTACCTGTTCATCACCCACGATTTCGGAGTCGTGCGGTTCATGAGCGACCGCATCGCCGTCATGTACCTGGGGCGGATCGTCGAACTGATCGGAAACGAGGACCTGGACCGCCACCCCCTGCATCCCTACACGGAGGCCCTGCTGTCGGCCGTACCCGTTCCGGATCCGGCCCGCCGCCAATCGCGGATCGTCCTGCCGGGAGATCCTCCCAGCTCCGTGGATCCGCCGCCGGGCTGCGTTTTCCATCCCCGCTGTCCCAGGCGGATGGAGGTCTGCAGCCGGGACGTGCCGGTCCTGGCAGGCCGGGAGAACGGCCATCCCACGGCCTGCCATCTTTACGGAATCGCGGACGGGAACCCGTCCCTCTGAAGGAGGAGGCATGAACGAAGAGAGCGTCGTTTTTCCCTCCGGGGGCGTCCAACTCGAGGGCCGGCTGGCCCGGAGCGACGGGAACCGGGCCGTCGTGATCTGCCACCCTCACCCGCAGATGGGCGGCAGCATGGACAACAACGTCGTGGAGACCCTGGTCGTCGCTTACGGCGGCGCCGGATTCACGACCCTTCGCTTCAATTTCCGGGGTGCCGGGCGCAGCGGAGGATCCTACGACGAGGGACGAGGCGAGCGGGACGACGTCCTGGCGGCGGTCGCCTTCCTGGCGGGGGAGGGCTTCGGAAACACACAACTGGCGGGCTATTCCTTCGGCGCCTGGGTGATTTCGAGGGTCCTGGCGATCCCGGGAATGGCCTTTCCGTCCATCCTCGTTTCGCCTCCCGCCGGATTCATGGAGTTCGATTTCAGCGGCTGGCCGGGGAACGTCCGGCTCGTGACGGCCGGCGACCGGGATCCCTATCTCGATCAGGGGCTTGTCCGGGAGGAGGCCCGCCGGGCCGGGGCGGACTTTGAGATCATCCCGGGGGCAGACCACTTTTATGGAGGAAAGGAACGTCTCCTGCTGGAGGCGGTCCGGAATAGGCTGTCCCTTTCCTGATGCGGACCGGCGGCTGTAAAAATTGCGGGGGCTTGGATAAAAAACTTGCATTTTTGTACTGCCGGTGATACGGCACAGAGCACCGGTCGCGATGACAGGGTTTTCATAGGGTATCTCTAACGCCGGCGTGAAGGTTTTGTAGTGATTCAAGTTTTTCGCTTTTTCCAGGTCACGGGCTGCCCGCAGAAGGCTGCGGGAAGGCGTGGCCTTTTTTAATTGCCACCGGTGGGTGGGGGGATTTCGTTTGAAAGGAGGGAAGTACTTTGGCACAGGGTAAGGTTAAGTGGTTCAACGAGAAGAAGGGGTATGGCTTCATCGAAAACGATGAAGGCGGCGACGTGTTCGTTCATTACAGTTCGATTCAGTCAACCGGTTTCAAAACACTCCAGGAAGGCCAGCGAGTGGGCTTTGAAATCGAGCAGGGCAAGAAAGGCCCCGCAGCCGTGAAGGTCCAGCCGGTATCATAGCAGGCGGAATTCTGGGAAATGCCCCGACCTGGCCGGCCGGGGCATTTTTTTTGGGGCGGGCTGTTGAAAAGCGGCCGTTTGCGGCGTTGCCCTCATCCTTCCCCGCTCGACGTACGAAGAGTACGCCTCGCGGCTCATGCCTTCGGGCGCCTTGCATCCGGCCCCTTTTGAACAGCCCGCACCCTCTCCGTGATTTTTCTTTTTAATTCATATCTTGGCGCGGGGGCGCGACCGGGGGCTTCCGCTGTCGCGGCCATTTTTCCCGCGATCCGTCGTCGACGGTTTGTCAAGCAAGAGGGATGGGAAAAACGT
>CAYNEJ010000153.1:5034-7651 GCA_964396205.1 uncultured Syntrophaceae bacterium | reverse complement strand
ACCGAGGAGGGGGTCGACTTCCAGTCCCACATCGACGGATCTCCCTACTCCCTCACGCCCGAATCGGCCGTGGCCATTCAGGAGGCCCTCGGATCGGACATCATGATGTGTCTCGACGAGTGCACCCCCTACCCGGCCACCGTCCGGGAGGCCCGCCTCTCCATGGAGCGGACGAACCGCTGGGCCCGGCGGTCCCGGGAGGCCCGGACGAACCGCCGGCAGATGCTCTTCGGCATCGTCCAGGGAGGGATGTACCCGGACCTGCGCCGCCAGGCCCTGGAGGAACTGGCGGCCCTCGATTTCGAAGGCTACGCCCTGGGGGGGCTCAGCGTGGGGGAACCCAAGGAGATCATGGAGGATATGGTGAGCGGGACGGCTTCCCTCCTTCCCCGGGAGAAACCGCGCTACCTGATGGGCGTGGGGACCCCGGCCGACATCGTGCGGAGCGTCTCCTCCGGCATCGACCTCTTCGACTGCGTGCTTCCCACACGATGCGCAAGGAATGGATTATTATTTACAAACACCCAAAAGGTTGTTATAAAGCACGCCCGCTGGCGGGAGGACGAAAATCCCCTCGACGAAACATGCGACTGCTATACCTGCAGGAACTATTCGCGAGCTTACCTCCGGCACCTCTACATGGCCCGGGAGATCCTGGCCATGGTGCTCAACACGATCCACAACGTCCGGTTCTATCTTCGGCTGATGGAACGGATCCGGGAAGAGATCCGGCGGGGGAATTATTCGATCTGGCAGCGGGAGTTCCTGGACCGGTGGGAAAAAGAACCGGATCGGGATTCCGGAGAAAACACCAAGAACTCCGAATAAAAGCGGGAGGATATTTTCGTGATCGAAAACGCATATGCCATGGGGTTGCCCGGGAGCGGCGGCGGGGGCGGAGACTGGAGCTTCTTCATCATGATGGGCGTCCTGTTCGCCATCTTCTATTTCCTGCTCATCCGGCCCCAGATGAAACAGCAGAAGGATCACAAGGACATGCTGGCGAACCTGGCCCACGGAGACCTCGTCATCACCTCCGGGGGAATCCAGGGGAAAGTCACCGCCATTGCGGACAACGTGGTGACCCTGGAAGTCGCCGAGAAGGTGAGGGTCAAGGTGGGCAAGAGCTTCATCACCGCCGTCATCCAGAAGGCGGGAAAGGAAACGAAGGAATAATCAGGGGTTTGCCATGATCAAGAGCATCCGCATCCGTGTTGCCATCACCGTCATCATCTGCCTGGGAGCGCTTTTTTACCTGACGCCGAGCCTGGCCCCGGACCTTCCCGAATTCTGGAAGAACAACCTGCCGTCGGACCGGATCCACTTGGGACTGGACCTGCAGGGAGGGATGCACCTGGTCCTGGAGGTGGACACCGAAAAGGCCCTGGAAGGAACGGTGGAACGCACGGCCAACGACCTGAAGGAAACCCTGATGGACAAGCGCGTCCGCTTCCGCAACATCGAGCGGAACAAGGCGACCGTCAGCCTGGAGCTTCCTGATCCCACCTCCCGGGGGGCCTTCGACAAGATTCTGAAGGACAGCTACCCCGACCTGGAGGTGGCCAAGTCGGAGACCCGGGAGGGGCGGGACCTGGTGACGCTCCGGATCAAGGAGAAACGGGCGGCGGAGATGAAAACGTTCATCGTCGAACAGAGCCTGGAGACGATCCGGAACCGGGTGGACCAGTTCGGCATCTCCGAACCGGAGATCATGCCCCAGGGGGACGACCGGATCGTCATTCAGCTGCCGGGCATCCAGGATCCCGCCCGGGCCAAGAACCTGATCGGCAAGACGGCGCTCCTGGAGTTCAAGCTTCTCGACGAGGAGCATTCCGTGGACGAGGCCATCCGGGGCAACGTTCCCGAAGGAAGCGTGGTGGCCCGCGGATACCGGGTGGAACCCGAATCGGGACGCCGGGTCGAGGTCCCCTACCTTCTCAAGAGCAAGACCCTCATGACGGGCGGAGCGCTGGAGAACGCCCAGGTCAAGATCAGCGACCGCTTCGGCGAGCCCTACGTGGGGATCAAGTTCAACAGCCAGGGGGCCACCGAGTTCGAGCGGCTCACCGGCGAGAACGTGAAAAAGCGGCTCGCCATCGTGCTGGACGGCGTCGTCCATTCGGCACCGGTCATCCAGGAGAAGATCTCCGGGGGCCAGGCCCAGATCACGGGGACCTTCACCATGGACGAGGCCAAGGACCTGGCCATCGTGCTCCGGGCGGGCGCCCTTCCGGCGCCGGTCGTCATCCTGGAGGAGCGGACCGTGGGGCCCTCCCTCGGCCAGGATTCCATCACGAAGGGTCTCTGGTCCGTCGCCATCGGAGGTCTCCTGGTGGTCCTGTTCATGGGTATCTACTACAAGTGGGCCGGCGTCATCGCCAACAGCGCCGTCCTTCTCAACATGATCCTTCTCATGGGAACCCTGGCCGCCTTCAAGGCCACCCTCACCCTGCCGGGCATCGCCGGAATCGTTCTCGTGATCGGCATGGCCGTGGATGCGAATGTGCTCATCTTCGAGCGGATCCGCGAGGAGCTGCGGAACGGGAAAACGCCCAAGATGGCCGTCGAGTCGGGCTACGGCAAGGCATTCCTGACGATCCTCGATTCAAACGTGACG
>CAYNEJ010000153.1:0-5024 GCA_964396205.1 uncultured Syntrophaceae bacterium | reverse complement strand
CGACCCTCATCGCCGCCCTGTTCCTGTTCGGCTTCGGCACGGGTCCGGTCAAGGGGTTCGCCGTGACGCTCACCATCGGCATCATCGCGAGCATGTTCACCGCCGTCTTCGTGACGCGGATCGTCTTCGACCACTTCGTCTGGAACCGGAAAATATCCAGAATCAGCATCTGAAACCGGGACGGCATGCATCCCGGCCGCACATATTTCCATTGAGGAGCGCCGCATGGAACTGATCAAAGCGGGAACCAACTTTGACTTCGTCGGCAAGATGAAGATCGCCTTCGGCATATCCCTGGCCCTGATCGTCATCAGCATCGCCTCCATCGCCTGGCACGGCGGGCTCAACTACGGCATCGACTTCGCCGGGGGGACCATCGTCCAGATCAAGTTCCAGCAGGAACCGGCCCCGGAAAAGATCCGGGCGGCCCTCAAGCCCATCGGGCTGGATGGAAGCATCATCCAGCAGTACGGAGAAAACGAGGTGGTGGTGCGGGTCGCCGAGTCGTCCGCGGACGTCAAGGAGACCAGCGGCAAAATCGAACAGGCCCTGGTCACGGCCCTCGGGACGGGCACATTCGACATCCGCCGGGTCGAGTTCGTGGGCCCCAAGGTCGGGAAGGACCTGACGAAGAAGGCGCTTCTGGCGATCTTCTTCTCCTGGGTCGGCATGCTCGTCTACATCGCCTTCCGGTTTGAGTTCCGTTACGGCGTCGGGGGAATCCTCGCCCTGGTGCACGACACGATCATCACCGTCGGGGTCCTGTCGCTCCTGGACAAGGAGTTCGACCTCACCATCGTGGCGGCCCTGCTGACAATCATCGGGTATTCCATCAACGACACCATCGTCGTCTTCGACCGGATCCGCGAGAATGTCCGGAAGAACATCAAGCAGGACCTGGCCACGGTGATCAATACCAGCATCAACGAAACCCTGAGCCGGACCATCCTGACGGCCCTGACGGTCTTCATCGTCCTGGTGGCGCTCTTCTTCCTGGGTGGAGCGGTCATCCACGACTTCGCCTTCACCCTCATCGTCGGCATCCTGATCGGAACCTACTCGTCCATTTTCATCGCCAGTTCCATCGTGCTGGCCTGGGAGGGGTTCCGTCCGTCCAGGAAAAAGGGGAAAAAGTAACTTGTCCTTTCTGGAATCGGCCGGCCTTTTTTTTCTCATCGCCACCTTCCTGGCGGGACTGCTGGCCACCCTCCTCGGCCTGCCCGGTCAGTTCCTGATCCTCGCGGCGGCCCTGGTTTATGCCGCCGCGACGGGATTTGCGACCCTGGGCTGGAAAGTCCTTCTGCTCCTGGTCTTCCTGGCGGCCCTGGCGGAGGCGCTCGATTTCGGGCTGCGGGCCGTCGGGGCGTCCCGTTTCGGTGCCTCCCGGAGGGGCGCCTGGGCGGCGGTTGCCGGCAGCATCGCCGGCATGTTCCTCTTCACGCCGTTCCTCCTCGGCCTCGGGACGGTTCTGGGGGCGTTTGTCGGCGGTTTTGCGGCCGTTTTTGCCGTGGAAATCCTGCAGCAGCGGAAGATCCGGCCGGCCCTGCGTGCCGGTCTGGGGTCTATGCTGGGCGGGATGGCGGTCATCCTGGCAAAGGGAAGCACCGCCCTGGTCATGATTGTCGTGACCCTCATCAACATTTATTCATAGCGGGAACCATGTCGAAACCAAAGTCCAAGATTCAGGAATATGCCGAGGCGATCATCATCGCCATCCTCATCGCCCTGTTCATCCGCACCTTCATCGTGCAGGCCTTCAAGATCCCCTCGGGATCCATGAAGCCGACCCTGCAGATCGGGGACCACATCCTGGTGAACAAGTTCCTCTATGGCGTCAAGATTCCCTTCGTCCGCAAGACCCTGATTCCCATCGGAAATCCGAAGCGCGGCGACATCATCGTCTTCATCTACCCGGAAGACCGCTCCAAGGACTTCATCAAGCGGGTCATCGGCATCGAGGGCGATACCGTGGAGGTCCGCGACAAGAAGATCTATCTGAACGGAAAACCTTCGGATGACGGCCACGGGGTTCACGTGGACAGCGTCATCTTCCCGGCCTCCATGCAGCCGCGGGACAACTTCGGTCCCGTCACCGTTCCCAGGGGAACCCTGTTCGTGATGGGGGACAACCGCGACCAGAGCTACGACAGCCGCTTCTGGGGCTTCGTCGAGCTCAAGGACGTCATGGGAAAGGCCTTCCTGATCTACTGGTCCTGGGACCGGGACGACACCTGGGTCCGCTGGGACCGCCTGGGCATGCTGCTTCGCTGAGAGCCCGGGAGCGGGGACGGTTTTGCAGCCTGTCGCTGTTTCCCCATCCGGGGACAGGCCTTTCTTGATCGTCCGGCGAAAGTTGTGTATCGTGCCTCATCCCCTTTATATCCCGGCCTCTCCCTGCAGCCGGCCGACCAAACGGAGCGCGTCATGAGTCCCTCCCACAGCCGGATCGTTCTGCTCCTGATCGCCCCGCTTCTTCTCGTCCTCATGGGTGTTCCCGCCCGGGGAGCGGAGGCGCCGGCCATCCGGGAGGGCGAGACGCTGGCCCTCTCCCGCTGCATCGAGATCGCCCTGGCCCGGCACCCGGACCTGGCCGCCTACGGATACGAAACGGAGTCCCGGGAAGCCCAGGCGGCCCTGGCAAGAAAGGAATATTTTCCGAAACTCGACGTCACCGGAGGCTACACCCGCTACAATCCGAACGACCGGAACGCCGCCGACGCCTACACCCTGATCCCGGCCGAGTCCTACAGCTACTACAGCGCCTCCGCCACCCTCACCCAGAACATCTACGACTTCGGGAAGCGGGAAACGAGCGTCCGGATCAAGGACCTGTCCCGGGATGCATCCCTGCACGACCTGGAAAACCAGCGCCTCACAGTGATCCATTCCGTCCGGGAGGCCTATTACGAGCTCCTCCGGGCATCCCGCAACCGGGAAGTCCAACTGGAAAAAACCGGCAAGTTCGAGGCGCACCTCCGGCAGGCCAGGGTTTTCTTCGAGGCCGGGACCAAGTCCCGCTATGACGTCACACGCGCGGAAGTGGACCTGAGCAACGCCCGGCTGGAGCTGACGTCCGCGGAGAACGACGAGATGCTCGCCCGGGTGAGCCTGAACCAGGTCATGGGCATCCCCTCGCCCCCGCCCTACCGGATCGAGGACAACCTGGCGTTCGAGCGCTACGAGGCCGTCCTCGACGATTCTCTCGCGCAGGCCCTGGAGGCCCGGGCGGACCTGAAGTCCCTGGCGGCGCAGATCGAGGCGGCGGAGCGTGAGATCGACCTGGCCCGGAAGGAATACTTCCCAAGCCTGAGCGGAAAGGCCGCCTACTCATACGACGGAAGCGAAAGGCCCCTCTCCCGGGGCTGGAATGCCGGCGTGTCGGTCTCGGTCAATTTCTTCGAGGGCCTGGCCACGCAGAACCGCATCCGGGATGCCCGTGCCAGGAGAAACAAGCTGCAGGCCCAGATGGACGCCAAGCGGCTGGAGGTCCGCACGGAGGTCCAGAAGGCCTTTCTGAACCTGCTGAAGGCGGAGAAGAGCATTGCCGACGCCGCCCTGGCCGTCCGGCAGGCCGAGGAAAACCTGGAGATCGTCACGCTCAAGTATTCCGCGGGGCTCAGCACGCCCGTGGAGGTATCGGACGCCACGGTGGGTTACAGCGACGCGAAGCGGAAACACATCCAGGCCCTCTACGATTACCGGAAGGCGCAGTCGGCCATCGAGAAGGCCACGGGGAAGAAAATATGAAAAAAGACGCCATCCTCTGGACCGTCCTGCTGTTGACCATCGGTATCTCCGCCGCCGGTTGCGGCCGGCAGGAAGCGAAGCACGCGCCGCCTCCGGTCCCTGTAACGGCGGGCGAGGCGATCCGAAAGGACATGCCCGTCCAGATCCAGGCCGTCGGAGTCGTGGAGGCCTACCGCTCGGTGACGGTGGTCCCCCAGGTAACGGGGCAGGTCGCGGCCGTCCATTTCCGGGAAGGCCAGGAAGTCCGGAAGGGAGACCTCCTGTTCAGCCTGGATCCCTCCCCGTTCCAGGAAGAATTGCGGCAGGCGGAGGCCCGGCTCGCCAAGGAAGAGGCCCAGCTCGAAAACAACAGGGCCGAAGCCCGACGATACGCCTTCCTCCTGGAGAAGGGCGCCGTGTCCCGGTCCGATTACGAGCGGTACCAGACAACCTCGACCACCCAGTCCCAGACCGTCCGCGACAACCGGGCGGCCGTCGGGAAGGCGCGCCTGAACCTCCAGTACTGCTCCATCCGGTCTCCCATTGCAGGCAAGACGGGAAGCTACGGTGTCAACCCGGGGGCCGTCGTCTCTGCCAACACCGGCACCCTTACCACGGTCAACCAGATCCGCCCCGTCTACGTGCGCTTCTCCATCCCGGAAAACCAGCTGGCCGATATCCGCCGCCGGATGCGACAGACTCCCCTGAAAGTGACGGCCACGCTCCCCGGGAAGGAAAAGGATGTCCGGGAAGGGGTCCTCGTCTTCATCGACAACGCCGTGGACCCGGATTCGGGCATGATCCGCCTCAAGGCGGAGTTCGCCAATACGGACGGCTTTCTGTGGCCGGGACAATTCGCCGGTGTGGCCCTGGAGCTCACGATCCAGAAAGATGCCTTGGTCGTTCCGTCACCGGCCGTCCAGAAAAGCCAGGAAGGCCATTACGTTTTCGTGATCCGGCAGGATAAGACGGTGGTCCAGCGCCTCGTGACGGTGGACCGCACCGTGGGGCCGGAAACGGTCCTGGCCAAGGGCGTGGAGCCCGGAGAGACGGTCGTCACCGACGGCCACCTGAAACTCCGGGAGGGGTTCCCCGTGGAGACCAAAGAGGTCAAGAAGGCAACCGCCGGAAAGCCCTGAAGGCAGGACCATGAACCTCTCCGCAATCTGGATCCGGCGGCCCGTCATGACCATCCTGGTCATGGTGAGCATCCTCTTCTTCGGGATCCACAGCTACCGGAATCTTCCCGTCAACAACCTGCCCAACGTCGACTTCCCGACGATCCAGGTCAGCGCCAG
>CAYNEJ010000152.1:0-7672 GCA_964396205.1 uncultured Syntrophaceae bacterium | reverse complement strand
CTTACGGCTGTGACCCCGCAGCATGCTTTTGTGTGTCGGCGTGGGGACTGCCACGGGGATTCCCGCCGTCGCGTAAATATAGGGACACTTCCCCTATTTCTTCGTCACGAACAGGCAAGGCGCGTTGTTCCCGAATCAAAAAAATAGGGGAAGTGTCCCTATATTTACGCGGGTGTTCAAAAACGCCTGGATGCGAGGTCCCCGAAATCCCGGGCCGGGAGGCGTACTTGTCGGTACGTCGAGCGGAGCGGGATGAGGGCAACACGGCAGACGCCCTTTTTCAACAGCCGCTTCTGTTCACAGGATCAGCATCGCATCCCCATAACTGTAAAACCGGAATCCGTCCTCCACGGCCCGGCGGTAGGCATCCTTCATCCGCTCCGTCCCGGCGAAGGCGCAGACCAGGATGAAGAGGGATGACCGGGGGAGGTGGAAGTTCGTCACCATGGCCCCAACGCGGCGGAACCGGTGCCCCGGGCGGATGAACAGGTCCGTGTATCCCTCCCCGGCGGCCACCCGGCCGTTCTCGTCGGCCAGGGTCTCCAGGACCCGGGTGGAGGTTGTCCCGACGGCCACCACCCGCGCCGCGCCGTTGATCAGACGGGCCGTATCCGCAGTCAGTTCGTAATGTTCCGCATCCAGGCGGGCATTTTCCACCGGACCCTCCGGGAGGGGCTGGAAGGTGCCGTATCCCACGTGCAGGGTCAGGCGCGCCACGGGAATATTCTTCTTCTCCAGTTCCGCAAAAACGTCCGGGGTGAAGTGGAGGCCCGCCGTGGGGGCCGCCACGGAACCGGGGAGACGGGCATATACGGTCTGGTAGCGCTCCCGGTCATACGCCGTTCCGGGATCGCCGGGATCCCGGTGGATGTAGGGCGGCAGGGGCGGCCGTCCGATCCTGTCGAGGTAGGCGTCGATGGGCTCCCCGGTGTGAAATCGGACCCGCCACTTCTTGTCGGAGATGCGCTCGACGATCTCCGCGGCGGCCCCTTCCGGGAGGAGAATCCGGTCGCCAGGCCGGAGTCGGCGGGCCGGCCGCAGGAGGGCCTCCCAGGTTCGCCCCTCCGGTTCCACTCCCGCCGGAAGCGGGAGGAGAAGGATCTCCACGGCTCCCCCGGTCTCCCGCCGCCCGTTCAGCCGTGCCGGGATGACCCGCGAGTCGTTGACGACCAGGACGTCTCCGGGCTGCAGGAGATCCGGAAGATCAGCAAACCCCCGCTCCTCCAGACCGTCCCGGTCCCGCCGGACCACCAGCAGGCGGGAGCGGTCGCGCTCCGCCGCCGGCTCCTGGGCGATCCTCTCGGGGGGCAGGAAATAGTCGAAGGCCGACGGATCCATCCTACCGTCTGCCGAAATAGACCAGGAGCAGCCCCGTGACGATGGCCCCCAGGCCGAGGATCCGGAGCGTCCGGTCGGGGATTTCCAGGAGCTTTACGAGGTACTGCTTGATCTGCGCCGGGAATGCGAAATAGGGCAGGCCCTCGACGATGAAGACCAGCCCGAGGACGCAGAGAAAAAAATCCATGCCGCTTGTCTGTTCCATCCTTCTCTTATGCCTCGATGGGGGTGCCCGGCACGGGTCCCTGGCATGTCCCCCGCGTACTCATTTCATTTGCATCCGGACCCGTTCACGGGAGAAAACCCACCTTCCGCAGGGCCCGCAGGGTGTTTTGAGACACGGGCAGGGCCGCCAGATCCTCCGGGGACAGCCAGCGGGCGTCCGCGGCGTCGTCGGCGCCTTGCGCCCGACCGGAGACGTACTCTCCGATGACGTCCACAATGACGTAGTGGAAGCGGATCCGCTCCTCCGCATCGCGCTCGAAGAAATCGAACGTGTAGACCGGTTCGCCGGCCCGGATCACGATTCCCGTCTCCTCCAGGATCTCCCGCTCCGCCCCCGCCTGGATCGTCTCGCCCAGTTCCAGGGATCCGCCGGGGATGGCCCAGAGGCCGCGGCTGGGCTCGATGCCCCGCTCTACGAGGAGGACCTTGCCTGCATGAATGACGATGGCCCCCACGCCGACCCGGGGGCGGTCTGGGTATTCTCTTCCGCTCACGGTGCTGCCTCCCTGGAAAAGGTGAACCGGGCCGTCGCCCCGGAATCGGGGGAGCCCTGGAAGGACCGCTCGATGAAGGTGATCCCGCCGCGGCGGTCCGTCATGAAGACGGTCGAGGAGCGGGTTCCGTAGGTCGGACTCGCAATGAACAGCGGCGACAGGATCCGTTCCCAGTCGAGGCCGAGCCCGGTCTCGGGGAGGTCCCCGTCGGGGGCCCGCTCCGTGTTCGCGAGGATCTGGAAGAGGGCCTCCGGGTCCGGCTCGGGATTCCCCTCCAGGTGCAGGCGGAAGGCCTCCCGGCCCCTGCGGATCTTGGGCCAGGGGGTGTCCAGGAGGGCGTTGGAGAGCCCGTGGATACCCGGAGGAACGAGACCCGACGGCCCCCTGCCGGAGAGGTAGAAAAGCGAATCCCCATCGCCCAGGAACAGGTTGAAGGGATTGTATTCCGATGCGCGCGGAGCAAGACGTTCCGCGAAGGCTTTCGGGGAATCCGAGCCCTCCAGGAAATCCCGGACCAGCCATCCCCGGGAGGGCCTTCCCGGCCGGATCGCCGCCGGATCCCGGAAGTTCGTCAGCGCCGCCCAGCGTCCCTGACGGGTTACGCCCAGCCAGGTACCCCCGTCCTGAAGGTCCCGGCCGCCCAGGATGTCCGGCCGGTCTTCCCAGAAGTCCGCCGCCGCCGTCGGCCGGTCGTAGAACTCATCCCGGTTGGCCGCCAGGATCAGGGGATATTCGGGGTGGGCCTGCCAGGCCAGGAGAATCAGGCACATGTCAGGACAACCTGGCCCGGACGCCCGCGAGGATCTTCTCCATGGCGTCCCCCGCGCCCGCCTGGAGGACCAGGTCCGCGTCCGTGTCGTAGGGGGTGGGGGCCATGTTGACGATGACGAGCTTCGCTCCGGCCTCCTTGGCATAGGCCGGCATGTAGGCGGCGGGGTAGACCACCAGGGAGGAGCCGATGACGATGAAGAGGTCACAGCTCCGGGCATGGTTGGTGGCGTCCCGCAGAACCTCCGGGGGGAGCATCTCGCCGAAAAAGATCACGTCGGGCTTCAGGATGCCGCGGCACTTTTCGCATGCCGGTACATCGGGACCGCCCATGGACTGCCACAGGATCGACTCCAGGGCGTAGCGCTCGCCGCACTCGAGGCACTTCACCCAGGCCATGTTGCCGTGAAGCTCGTAGACCCGCTCGGGGTTGTTTCCCGCTTTCTGGTGCAGGTTGTCCACGTTTTGCGTGATGACGGCCCGCAGCCGGCCCATCCGCTCCAGCTCCGCCACGGCCCGGTGCGCCCGGTTCGGCTCGGCGGCGGTGAAGAGGCCGCTCTCCAGGAGAAAGCGCCACTGCTTTCGTCGGGTCTGCGGGCTGGAGAGGAACTTGTCGATGGTGAAGTCCTCTGGATCGAACTTCGTCCAGATCCCCCCGGGACTCCGGAAGTCGGGGATGCCGGATTCGGTGCTCGCCCCGGCACCGGTGAAGACGACGATGTCGGACGACCGGGCGATCATCCCGGCCACGGCATCGATCTGCTTTTCCAGGTTCGTCTCCGTCATGCTCGCTGTTCCACCCTCTCTGGAAGTTGTTCCTCTGTATGGAGAAAGGCCGGCGATGTCAACGGGAAAGACGCCGTGGAGTCTCGCCGGTCGTGCCCGCACTTTTTTGTTTGTCTTTGCCCCTCGATTTGGTTAAGGATAATCGCTCCGTTCAGGACAGGGGCTCTCCGGCAGAGGAAACCATGGCGAGACGCAGGATCAAGCGGTCGGCGAAGTCCGGCCTTCCCCCCGGTACGCTTGTGCACATCGGTGAGCGCCACGTGGAGGAGCCGCGGATCACCCTGATCCGGTACGAAGGGGAGCGCTTCGAGGAGAGCACCGTGTCCGCCGACCAAGTGGTCCGCCCGCCCCGGGACCAGGCGGGCGTTGTCTGGTACCATGTGGTGGGATTGCACGACATTGCGGTCCTGGAGCGCCTGGGGGAGGTCTTCGGCCTCCATCCCCTGATCCTGGAGGACATGCTCAACACGGAGCAGCGTCCCAAGATCGACGAAGCGGAGGAATACGCCTTTCTCGTCCTGAAAGGCTTCGTCACCGGCGATAAGCAGGCGGGGGAGCTGATTTCCGAGCAGATCAGCCTTGTGCTCGGTTCCAACTGGGTCCTGTCGCTTCAGGAGCGCGAAGGGAACCGCTTCGGCACCGTCCGCGACCGGATCGCCTCC
The DNA here is from genome assembly GCA_964396205.1 of uncultured Syntrophaceae bacterium. GTDB lineage: Bacteria > Desulfobacterota > Syntrophia > Syntrophales > PHBD01 > PHBD01. The sequence goes on along the minus strand of CAYNEJ010000152.1, from coordinate 3,399 downwards.
AGCCAGGGGCGGTTCTGCCGCCACGGAGCCGACTACCTGGCCTATGCCCTCCTGGACCAGATCGTGGACGGTTATTTCGCGGTTCTGGAAGAGATGAGGGAGAGGATCGGGGAGGTGGAGGAGGCGGTCCTTGTGCACCCCGCGCCAGCGACGCTTCAGGCCCTTCAGCGGTTGAAGCGCGAGGAGGCGTTCCTCCGGAAATCCGTCTGGCCCCTGCGGGAGGTCGTAAGCCGGCTGGAGCGGCTGGAATCACCCCTCCTCCGGCCGTCCACGGTCATCTATCTTCGCGATGTCTATGACCACGTGATCCAGGTCATCGACGCCATCGAGAACGACCGGGACATGCTCGCGGGCCTGCTCGACATCTACCTGTCGAGCCTCAACAACCGGATGAACGAGATCATGAAGGTGCTGGCCGTCATCGCCACCATCTTCATGCCCATGACGTTCCTGGCCGGCGTGTACGGCATGAACTTCAAGCATTTTCCGGAGATCGATTGGGCCTGGGGCTATCCGTACCTGTTCTGGGGGCTGGTTGTGGCGATGGGCCTGTCGATGTTCGCGTATTTCAGAAGAAAAAAATGGATGTAATGAAACGAAAATAGAATCGAGGAGGTACATGCAATGGGAAGCCTGTTTGATGCCACGGATATCGTTCAGTTCGCCGTCCGGGTCGAGGAGAACGGGGCGAATTTCTACCGGTTCGCCGTCCAGCTCATGAAGGACGACGACGCGAAGAAGATTTTCGAGAGACTGGCCGAGGAGGAACTGAAGCACGGGAAGACCTTTTCCCAGATCTTCGCCGCCATGGAGAAGACCCCTCCGCCGCCGGAGTCGTTCGCGGGAGAGTATGCGGCATACCTGAGAAGCTATGTGGACAACGCCGTCATCTTCCGGAAGGATCTTCTCGACAAGGAGATGGCCCTGGTGAAGGACACCGTCTCGGCCCTGGATTTCGGGATCCGCCGGGAGCTCGACTCCATCAATTACTACCACGAGATCAAAGAGCTCCTGGGACCCGGGAACTACGACGCGGTGGACAGGATCATCGCCGAGGAGCGGAAGCATTTCTGCATCCTGACGGACCTGAAGGCGAAGTTTTCGAAGTAAATCCGGCACGGATGCCCGGGGCGGTCCGTTCCGGGCATCCGTGTGAAGGAAGAAGGAAGGGGGAGAGATCGAATTCATGGCCACGATGAACCTGACGAAGGAAGGGGCCGTTTTCGTCCTCACGATGACGAACGGCGCGGAACAGAACACCATGACCCTGGACTGGACCGCCGAATTCCAGGCCGCCCTGGATGAGGTCGCGGCGGCCGAGGGAAACGCGGCCCTCCTGGTTACAAGCAACGATCCGAAGTTCTGGAGCAACGGGATCAACCTGACATGGCTCCTTGCCCAGCCCAAGGATTGCTTCCCGAAGCTGGCGAAGCAGCTCGACGACCTGTTCGTGCGGATCGCCCTCCTGGACATGCCCACGGTGGCGTGCCTCGTGGGGCACACCTTCGCCGGGGCGGCCGTCATGTCCACCTGCTTCGACTTCCGCCTCATGCGGGAGGACCGGGGCTTTTTCTGCTTCTCCGAGGTGGACGTCCGGGTGCCCTTCACCCCCCTGATGCACGAGATGATTTCCACCCTCGCGGATTATCCCAGCCTCCGGGAGCTGATGCTGACGGGGAAGCGGATCGCCGGGCCCGAGGCCCTGGCCAGGAAGGTCGCTTCGGCAATCTACCCGGGCGACGTCCTGCCGGCGAAGGCCATGGAACTTGCGGATTTCCTGTCCAAGAAGGACCGGGCGACCTACACCTCCATCAAGCGGGGCCTCCGGAAGGGGCTCATCGCCATGGTGGAGGCGCAGAAGAAATAGACACGGCCCCGGGGAGGGATTTCGGATCGATCCCCGGGGATGGCACGGATGCTGCGGCAAAGGACGGGTGAGCGACATGACCGGCCGGACGAACGACGACCACGTTTTCTACCGGAGCCCCGCGAAGTTCTACCCCACGGTGGAGGGAGGCGAGGGCGTCTACCTCTGGGACACGGAGGGGAAACGGTACCTGGACGGCTCCGGGGGGGCCGTGGTGGCCTCCATCGGCCACGGCATCCGGGAGATCGCCGCGGCCGCGGCGGCCCAGATGGAGAAGGTCACCTTCACCCACGGCAGCCAGTTCACCAGCCGGCCCGCCGTGGAACTGGCGGAGCGCCTGGTCCGGATGGCGCCTCCCGGGCTGGAGCGGGTCTACTACTGCTCCATCGGCTCCGAGGCGGTGGAGACGGCCGTCAAGATGGTCCGGCAGTACCAGGTGGACCGGGGGAAGCCCTCGAAATACAAGGTCATTTCCCGCTGGACGAGCTTCCACGGCAACTCCCTGGGGGCCTTGTCCCTGGGGGGACACACGGGACGGCGGAAGTATTACCTGCCCCTGTTCCCCCACACGCCCCACATCCCGCCGGCCTACTGCTACCGCTGCCCCTGGGGCCGGGAGCCCGCTTCGTGCTCCCTGGAATGCGCCGACGAACTGGAGCGGGCCATCCTGTACGAGGGGCCCGACGCCGTCTCGGCCTTCATCGCCGAGCCTGTCGTCGGGGCCACCGCCGGCTGCCTGGTGCCGAGGGACGGCTATTTTCAGAGGATCCGGGAGATCTGCGACCGCTACGACGTGCTCCTCATCGCCGACGAGGTCATGACCGGGGTCGGCCGGACGGGGCGGAACTTCGCCCTCGATCACTGGAAGACCGTTCCGGACCTGATCGTCTGCGCCAAGGGACTCTCGGCGGGCTACCATCCCGTCAACGTGGTCATCGCCAAGGGGGAGATCCACCGGGTCATCCGGGAGGCCACGGGTACCTTCGTACACGGCCACACCTACAGCCAGAACCCCCTGGGATGCGCCGTTGCCCTGGCGGTCCTCGACTACATGGACGCCCACAGCCTGGTGAACCGGTCCGCTGTCCTGGGGGCATATCTCCTGGAAAAGCTCCAGGTCCTCCGCCGGCACCCCATGGTCGGGGACATCCGGGGGCTGGGGCTCTTCGCCGGGGTGGAGCTGGTGAAGGACCGGGAGACGAAGGAGACCTTCGCCCCGGCGCAGAAGGTCAACGCCCTCGTGGGGAGCCGGGCCTTCGCAAAGGGCCTCATCACCTATCCCGGCGGAGGCGGTGCCGACGGCGTCCACGGCGACCACATCCTCCTGGCGCCGCCCTTCATCATCACGGAGGCCCAGATCGACGACCTGGTGGCCGTGCTCGACGAGGCGATCGGAGAGGTCGCGGCGGAGCTCGGATAACCTTCGGCCGCCCGTTTCAGGCCTTTCCGTCCGCCGATCCGTCCGCTGTTTTTGCAAAGGCGATCTGCCGGCCCCGGCGCGTGTAGGCGTCCGTCAGGATATCCTCCCGGCG
>CAYNEJ010000151.1:6858-7856 GCA_964396205.1 uncultured Syntrophaceae bacterium | reverse complement strand
GATGAACTTCCTCAGCTTTTTAACGTTATTAAGGGCGAAATGTCTCTTATCGGACCTCGGCCTCCTTTGGAATCGGAAATAAGAAGATATAAAAGGTGGCAGTTAAGACGGCTTTCAGTAAAACCCGGGCTGTCCTGTTTCTGGCAGATAAAACCTGAAAGGAATAACATTAAATTCGAAAATTGGATGGAAATGGACCTGGCATACATTGACAACTGGTCACTGAGGCTTGATCTGCTGATCCTTCTCAAAACAATAAAAACAATATTCCTGAGGACAGGACTATAAACAAGTTCCTTCAGTGAAAAGTTGACTTATTGACCAATGACCCAATGCTGACTAGTAGTCTGTTAAAATTATAATTACTCTTTGTTATTAAGCACACATCTAAGACTAAATCCACCGGCCTTGGGGTTAAAGTAACGATAGATTTCAGGATGAATGTAATTCAGAGTCCGCTTCCATGCATATGTAATATCATATTCAGTATTAGACCAATAAAGATTATAAATTCCATTACCGGTAAATGAACCGTCCGACCACCGGCGATAGCCACTACCCAGAGCTGTGAAACCACTGCTGTTATCTGCTCCTGTATTGGGGTTGTTCCAATGACTTTCTCCATTTTCCTTAATTTCACCCCCCTCATTAGTCCCACGCCATTCTAACTTATCAGCATCTGTTCTGCTCATCCCCAGGTAAACCTCCAGTTGTTTCCATTCCTCATCATCGGGTATATGCCACCCAGAAGGGCATAAATTCTTATTGCCATTTGTTGTTTCATTAATTGAATACCAGTTATATAGTCCCCCATAGATATCCCCCATACCTATCTTGTTGTTTTCATACCAGCAATAGGCTGGAGTGGTCAAAACAATCCATTCTGAATTATTTTCACAAAGTGAAATCGCTGTCCCATCATTATACCTTGTCGTTTTCAGGTTTTCTGCCATCCAGATCTGTGTTCCAAGTCTGATAACTGGGTAATTGTTGTTGTC
>CAYNEJ010000151.1:0-6823 GCA_964396205.1 uncultured Syntrophaceae bacterium | reverse complement strand
TGAATTCAAAGTTGATTGTTTTACTTGATGTCGGAATATCAGTTATAACTGTACTGTAAATTCCTGAAATACCAGTAAATTTCAATCTGTCGCCATCAGAATATTCCATTTCAATAATATTCTTTGTTCCCTTAATTGTTCCTGCTTGTTCTTCTTTCTCTGCTGATTGATTATGATTACTGATGTTTACAAAAACAGCTTCTGCAGTTGAATTCTCAGTACATAATAATTTACCAGTATATTGATATGAATTACCTTTAATACTTATCAGATAAAGGCCCTTCTTTAGACCCGAAATCCTAAATTGCTGCTTACTTTTTTCCAGATAACCATAGTACTTGTTAATTTGTCTGCCAGTTAAATCATGAATTGTTAACAGTGCATTACCCTCAGCAGGGGGATTTACTTCCAAAATTGAGTAATAACTCATCGGATTTGGATAGATTTTAAGGCCCACCGATTGACATAATTCGTTTTCATTTATTCCTGTAATGCCCGTAAGCCTTAGAATATCAGCTCCATCTAGCATAAGGGATTTGCCTGACATCAAGTTTTCTACTCTTACATTCGTTATATTGAATGTTTCACCACTTCCACTGAAAGATATTAGATAATTCTGTGCATTCACAGTCATACATATTGAAACGACAACTAAAAAAAGAACTTTTTTCATAACTTTTTATTTTAACAAAGTTATTAAAGACTGCCTCATTTATCAAAACATAATCATTATTATTATCAAAGTTTGATTAAAGTAAATCAATTGTTTATTTATGGCTCTAAAATAATGATAAAATGCGTTTTGTAAGCTTTAAATAAGACTTACTCTAGTACTCCTATAGACAGCATAGAAATTTAAAGAAAAGTCTTATTCAAAGGCCCACTTGTCATAATTATTTAGTTATTCATAAAAATTAGCGATATATTTTATCAATGACAGATTATCAATGACGAATATGGCCTATTTGACATTAAACTGTCACGGTAGTTTAACCTTTTATAAGCTATGTTGCACAAAAAGAGGATCTTAACAAAAAATTGCACCCGCTGATACTATAAGATACTTTTCAAATTATCCGGATTTAAGTCTGGAATGCCATACGCAAACTTTTGAAAGAGGATTATCAGCTTATAATCAGCCGGATATCATCTTACGAGATAAACAAATAAAAGGGCAAGAGTTAATCGTTAATAAAGGAAATTAAGAATTTTAAGAACTATAACCTAATTACTTATAAGCCAACAATAATTGGCCATTTCAAAGGGATTCTTTAAATTTGCTTCGAATTGTTTATTATATCATATAAATTGAGGTATTAAACACTAAATTAAGTTAAAAATGAAGTCAATCCGGTCTATTTTATTTATTATAGTAATTCATGTACTAATAGTATCATGTGTCCCCACAAAACAACTGAGATATTTTAACGATATTAATGAACTTGATGAACCAGGTATTAACCCCAGGATGCAAAAACTTATTATGCCTTTTGATAAAGTTTACATTAAGGTACTGAGCATTGATCTCCAGACAAGCCAGATATTCAACGCTTCTGATGAAATGAGGATGGGAGGCTATGGAACAAGTTCAGGTCTTCTTGGTTACCTTGTTGATGAAGCGGGCAATATAGATTTTCCCTTTGTCGGGAATATAAATATAGGGGGACTCACAACCTCTCAGGCTGGTGCGAAAATACAGAAAGCACTCAGTGACTACGTCCCAAATACATCAGTAAGCGTGAAATATGTTGATAATCAGGTAACAGTTGTGGGTGAGGTTAACCGTCAGGGAGTTTACAATTTCACACAGGATAAACTTAATATATATGAAGCGATAGGGCTGGGAGGAGGCATCACAAGGTATGGCGACCGTAAAAACGTGATCCTGATGAGGCATGAAGGTGAAAAAATAATGTACCACAGATTAAATCTGTCTGATTCCAAAATCGTTACAAAAGATTACTATTACATACTCCCTAACGACGTTGTTGTAGTTGAACCTTTAAAGGCAGTTTCAACAAGTTATTCAAACATAACATATACCACAATGCTTCAATCTGTGACCACTCTCATTTCAATACTGGTAACAATACTTACTTTAAATAATCTGTAAAATGTCAGTTCAAAACGAATCCCAAAGCGAAGCCTTCAATATCAAGGAATTCATTCTTCAGGCTTTAGCCAATAAGTACTTTTATATTATCAGCCTTGTGGTTTGCCTGATTATTGCTTTTATGGTAAATAAGTTTTCCCCTACTATATATGCAGCAAATTCTATCATAGGACCGGTTGATGATAAGAGATCATCATTGCTGGGAGGTTCAGGCAATGATCTTTTTACCGGGCTGGGAGCATTTTCCCAGTCAAGGAACCTCGAGAACGACATTAACAGCCTGAACTCATTCAGTCTTGTTAATGCGACAATCAGGAACCTTAATCTTGAAGTCGGATATTTCACTGAAGAAAAGAAAATCATTAGACAGACACATCAGGTTTACAGCGGAATCCCATATACAGTAAACATTGACAAATCGCACGTCCAGCCCATTAATGCAAAATTTTACATAGATATTATAAATGAGACCTCATTCAGGCTTACTGCCTCCGAGGAAGAAGTAAGCCTGTACAACTATATAGATAATAATGTTGTAAGCCGGTATAATGTCCTGAGCATTGATACAATATGCAGGTTCAATGAGATAGTGACAAGCAGATATTTCAAATTTACAATAACTCTTAACAAGGAATTCAATAGCGCTAATACGGAAGATGAAGTATCTTCGTATTTTGTTCTATACCATCTTGATGAGCTTACAAAATCGTATCTCGGAAGACTTAAGGTCGAGCCTGTAAGTATTAAATCATCATTAATAAACATATTTTTTCAGGGGGAGAACCTCGGATTAACTATTGATTTCCTTAATCAATATGTTCAGACTTATCTTGACGAGAACCTTGCCAAGAAGAACCGGATTGCAGTTAATACAATAAATTTCATTGACGGTCAGATATCTGAAATATCAGATTCACTGGTTCAGTCTGAATCGGCCTTAAGTGATTTCCGGTCATCTCAACAGGTAACCGATCTGTCATTCCAGGGCCAGCAGGCTCTTCAGCAGATGAACCAGATAGAGACTGAACGTTCCACGTTACAGATACAGGAACGCTACTATAACTATCTGCTTGACTATTTTGGCAAGAATCAGGATCTTTCAGGTCTTGCTCCACCCTCAGCAGCCAATGTTGTCGATCCTATACTAAACTCAATGATAATGGATCTGCTGACGGCAGTCACAGAAAGAGCCACTATCCTCAGCAATAATGCCGAAAAGAACCTTTACCTGCCTCAGATTGAAAACAGGATCAGATTGCAGAGCCAGAGTATTACTGAAAACGTCAAGAATAATCTGAATACTCTTAACCAAACCCAGAATGAACTTAATTACAGGGCTGAAAAGCTCTCAAGAGAGATCTCAAGACTGCCAAGGACTGAGCTGAATATGGTCAGTATGCAAAGACAATTCAATCTGACAGATGCTATATATACCTTTTTCCTTGAAAAACGGTCGGAAGCTGCCATTGCAAGGGCATCCAATTATCCTGATTATGAAATTCTTGATCCTGCAAGAGCTATAACCAGCACAATCCTGTCTCCAAAAACAATGCTTAACTGGCTTCTTGCCCTTTTCCTTGCAATGATGATCCCGACAATGTACATAATACTAAAGAACTTCTTTAACGAAAGGATCACTTCAATATATGATGTTGAACATTTGCTGAATCGTAAGGTGCTGAGTGTAATATACACAAATTACCAGAAAACGGAATCAGTTGTGAAGGATTTTCCGGGGACTACAATTGCGGAATCATTCAGGAATTTAAGGAGCAGTCTTTTTATGAAGTTCAGGGAGCAGCCTTTAAAGGTCATCCTGATCACTTCTGCACAGCCACAGGATGGTAAAAGTTTCATCTGTGCCAATCTTGCCTCTTCAATTGCCTCAGTAGGACATAAAACGGTTGTGGTGGATTGCGATCTTCGCCGACCTACTCTCCACGAAAAATTCAGGATCGATAATGAATTTGGATTGTCAAATTATATGACAGATAATAAATCCAAAGATGAGATAATACTAAAAACTGATATCGATAAGCTTCATATAATACCTTCAGGACCTGTACTGCCAAATTCTTCGGAACTAATTGAAGCGGGAGCGTTAGATGATCTTATGGAGTATCTCAGAAACAAATACGAGTATATCATCATTGACACTACTCCTGCAGGGCTTGTTGCCGATGCAGCACTGATGACAAAATATGCATCACTTATATTGCTTGTATGCAGGAATAATTATACCAGGAAAGATGTATTCAATGAAGCCCTCAGTCTTTTCAACATTACAAAAATCGAAAACTTTGATGTCATTCTGAATGACCTGAACATAAAGAAGAGCAGGTACGGACGATATGATCGTTATTATACAAAGGAGAAGTAGCACATCTTATGAATTCTCCATGGTTTTAAAATAAAGTCGCAGTATCCCATTAGTAAAAATATTTTGAAACTAAGATATTATAATAATCTTGATGGAGTACGCGGTATTGCTGCGTTGATGGTAGTAGTATACCATATTTTTTACTACCCGAATCTAAATTATCTATCAAATATCAACTCATTTCAAAGATTCACAGAATTTGGTCGTCATGGTGTTCCTATATTTTTCGTCTTATCCGGGTTCGTAATAACCCGTATCTTAATAAATACCCGGGAAAATAAAGACTATTTCAGATCTTTTTACAAGAAGAGAATCCTTCGGATTCTGCCCTTGTACTATTTGTTTCTTATTATTTTCTATGTCGCTTACCCGCTAATAACAGAGGATACGCAGAGGGTTGAATTTACATATAAAATCCCCTTTTACTTCTATTTTCAGAATATGATTGAGGTTTTTAAAATAAAAGCTATAGGACCCGGGCACTACTGGACACTTTCAATTGAAGAACATTTTTATATACTATGGCCACTGGCTGTATATATGGTTAAACCAAAGAACCTCTGGAAATTGATAGCATTACTAGTCATCTTTGTTCTCACCCTGAGGTGTTTTATGCTAAATGCTGGCCTGCCAATAGATAAATTTACATTTACACGCATTGATCAGATATTATTTGGATCATATCTTGCTGTTCTTGAATGGAGGCGCTTCTTTGATAAGGGTAGAAATATTATTAAAATCGGTTTAGTAGGGGCAATTGTATTCCCTATGATACTTTTCTTTTACTTTTTCACTGACAAATTTCATTTACTTTCGGAAATGACCGGTCAGTCATTTTTAGGTTTGTTTTTTTTCAGTTTAATTGGTTGCCTGATCTTTCTTAAAAATGACAATTTAATTAACAAATTTCTTTCAAGCAAACTTATGCTGTATTTTGGTCGAATTAGCTATGGAATTTATGTATGGCATATTTTAGTGATAATGATTTTAAACCGTTATTTCATAACTAAGATTCTGATAGTTGATACTATTCTCCCCATTTTATTAACGATTTTCACAGCACATATTAGTTATAAATATTTCGAAAACATTTTCTTGAGAATGAAGGATAAAAAAATCAGCACTATTAATTTCAGGTCACTTATCACACCCAAAACTAGATCAGGGGAGAAACATGCGGGGTGACACACAGTTTTTATTTGCTAATTTTCTTAAATCCATACTATTTTCTCTTGCATTCAAATTCTCATAACCATGGGTTGCTTCTTACTGGAACTATAAAAAAAAAGAGTAAAATCCGGAAGTTTGAATTTTACTCATTTTTAAGTTTATTCTTTTATATCAATGATACTTTTTATTTGTTCAGAGTTAAGGTTAAGATTTTCAGATTCCTTAATAAAAACATCTCTTCCTGACTTGCTTCGTAAAATTAGTTGTCCATGATACATCTGACACTTAATCCATGAGTTTTAGGGAATATAAAATGATATATTTCGGACTTTTCACTACCAAGAGTGCGTCTCCAGGCATATGTTATATCATTTTCTGATTCTGTTGAAGTCCAAAAAATACCATAGATACCCTGTCCGACAAAAGACCCGGAGCCTCCTCTATAGCCTCCTGGTAAGGCAGTGAACCCGCTACTGTTTGTTGCACCTGTGTTTGGACTATTCCAATGGGTAAGCCCGGATTCCTTCAACTTGCCCCCTTCATCCGTACCCCGCCATTCCGTCTTATCGACATCGCTTTGGTTGATACCAAGGTTCATTTCCAATTGTTTAAATTCTGCATCGCTCGGAACATGCCATCCAACCGGACATACATTTTTACCTCCATTAGCTGCAGCATCAAGAACGAACCAATTATATAAAGCCCCATAAGTAACTTTATTAGTTGCCTCATCATTTTCAAACCAGCAATAAGCTGATGTAGTAAGATTGATCCATTCATCAGAATCAGTCACCAAAGGGACAGTTGTTCCATCATTATATTTTGTTGTTTTAAGATTTTCGGCCATCCATAATTGCCCTCCTATAGTCACTGTTTTGTACACATTACCATCGATGTCAGTAACAATAATTTCTTCTTCTTTCTTGCAACCGTACATCAGTATGAGCAAGACTCCCAATATAAGTAACGGGAAAGGCTGAGATTTAGCTATTTTCTTCATTTTTTAAAATTTATGTGTAATAATCTTCTAATATGTAACTTTATAATAATACGCTCTTACAAGAGCAATGTTTCCATCAACATCCAAAAATAAGATAATAAGAATCTAGTGTCATGTCAACTTGATATTGTCTGATATTATTTGTATCTTGCCAAAAAAA
>CAYNEJ010000150.1:2887-7910 GCA_964396205.1 uncultured Syntrophaceae bacterium | reverse complement strand
AATAGGAAATCGTGAAAATAATTTATCCCAAGATTACAGCCTCTTATCCATATCCAGATAGACCGATTTCCGATGCCTGATGCCGAGAATCCATACCTCGGACTCCACGATTTTGAACACAATCCGGTAATCGCCCACACGGAGCTTCCAGTAGCCCTTGAGGGACTTTCGCAGAGGCTCGCCATAGTCATGAGGGGCGGTCTGCAATCGTTCCTCTATGGCCTTGCGGATCCTGTCTTTTGATTTGCGGTCGATCAAGGGTAAGTCGTCATCGCGGACGGCGGGATGATAGCGCAGTGTGAAGGGCATGAATCATTTCCACACGTCTTCGTGCGCAAGAGCTGCTTCTCTGTCGAAGGTAGTCATGCGTGAGTCGGCATAAGCCGAAAGGGCGACATCTTCACGCAGATTAATGGCCTCCAGGATCAGATCACGGGCAATGGCTGACATGGAAACGCCCTTGCTGGTCGCCAGTTCATGCATGGCGCCATACAGAGGTGGTTCGACGACAATGTTCACTCGAGGATTTTTCGTAGGCATGATTCTTCTCCTTTGGGCGGAAGTGTAACACTTACGACACACCCTGTCAAGCTGATCATCTTTCTTCCCTCAAGCAAGGGTATTACTCGTCATGGGAGGGGTTGAAAGGTGATCAGGACTCAGTTCTTAGGAATGCCGTTTGGTGATTGTTCATAATAAAGCTGAATAATCGATATGGATCCAAATGGTTAAGGCTCAGTGCTTCTCCTTGGTATCGATTTTATCCAAAATGGCTTCAACCTTTTCCTTCGTTACTTTCCTTTGCTTGAGCCGACGGTTTTTCATCCATTTATTGAACTCTGGCCGTGAGATCGCAATTTTTCGTCCACCTGGGCGAAAACAGGGCAGGGGATCGTCGGGGTCCTTCAGCCAGTTCCGGATTGTCCTTACGCTGTAGCCGCAATATTCGGAAAGCTGCTGCACGGTGAGGTAACGCTGCTTGATCGTGCTTGTTTTCAATCTGATCCTCCCGTGTCATTTGGCAAAATGATGGCACTCACAATAACCGCTATGTCAGTGTTGTCAAGACTTTTATGGTTTTCCCCCAACAGGCAGCTGGCATCGTGAGCTATTTTTAAGCAAGATGCAATAGGCGGCAAAGAGTGTCAATAAGCTGCAGGATTGTGCAGCGTGAACGCAACCAGATAAATGTAGTGTCAATAAAAACAAATGGTTAAGCTCTTATCAACAAACTGCAAAACCGTTATTCACCGGTTCGAATCCGGTTGCCGCCTCCAGAATACGGACCAGGGGTTGCAAGGATATTCAATATCTTGCAACCCTTTTTTTATTTATGGCAGATTGGCCTCCATTGGACAGAACTATCCCGCAAAGTCCCGTTATGACTCCCAAGTCCCGTTAGAAGTCCCGCGAGCGTTTATGGTTTTGCAGATAGTTGGAGGAATGGATTTCGCACCGCATCGTATAATCGGCATCCATTTCAATAAGCATCTTCCATCCATCTCGTTGTTGACTTCGGCACGGGGGGCTATGAATCGAGCATGTGCATGGCAAACATATATGTTATGAAAACAACCGCAGATGCCTCGGAACCGGACACTCTTCTCTGGTGTGACCTGTGGGAGCCTCTCTGCCTTCCTCGCGATGTGCGGCATGGCTTCAGGGGCGACGGCAAGGAGCTTGAACTGGCAGCCAGGGAAAAGCGGATCGTGGAAAAGAGCATTCACCATGACCATGAGACATAACTGAAAATTACGTCTATGCCTTCCGATAATCTCGCCGAGCTTCAAGGACAAATTGAAAGAATCACCTTCACCAGTGAGGAAACGGGTTATACCGTCGCCAGGATCAGGGTCTACGGCCGTCGGGAACTGGTGACCATCATCGGGAACATCGTCAATCCCACTCCCGGCGAGATCATCAAGATGAAAGGGGAATGGGGGAACCACCCGAAATACGGAGAACAGTTTAAGATCGTCTTCTGCCAGACAACCACCCCCGCCAGCGTTCATGGAATCGAAAAGTACCTCGGATCCGGGCTCATCAAGGGCATCGGGCCGGTCATGGCGAAACGGATCGTGAAGATGTTCAGGGAGAAGACCCTGGAGGTCATTGAAGACGAGATTGACAGGCTTGCCGATGTGGAAGGTATCGGAAAGAAACGCATCGGGATGATCCGGAAGGCATGGGAGGAGCAGAAGGAAATCCGTGCAGTCATGATCTTCCTCCAGTCTCACGGCGTCGGTTCCGGCTATGCCGCCAGGATCTTCAAGCAATACGGAAATGAAGCCATCAAGATCGTGCAGGAGAACCCCTACCGCCTGGCCACGGATATTTTCGGCATTGGTTTCATAACAGCCGACAAGATTGCAGAAAAACTGGGCTTCGCCAAGGACTCCGATCTGAGGGCCGCCGCGGGCATTCTTTACGTCCTCCATGAGCTGACCGATGAAGGCCATGTCTTTTATCCCTATGAGCCGCTGATCGACAAGTGCAGGGAGATGCTGGATATCGACCGGGAGATCATCGCCAGAGCGATCGGCAATGCAGCCTTTGAGAAGCAGATTGTCATCGAAGACATCAACGATAACGTCTGCGAGTACCGGGAAAACGAGAAGGCGGTCTATCTGGTCGGATACCACCTTGCGGAAAGCAACCTGGCCGCCCGGCTGAAAGCCCTTGTGTCCGCTCCCCAAGCCATCCGGAAGATCGATTCCGATAAAGCCGTCCTGTGGGTCCAGGAAAAGCTCTTCATCACCCTAGCCGACAAACAGATTGAAGCGATCCGAAGTGCCGCGGAAAACAAGGTCATGGTGATCACCGGTGGTCCGGGAACAGGAAAGACGACCATCATCAATGCCATCCTGAAGATCTTTTCCGCCATTAAAACGAAGATCATGCTGGCCGCTCCTACCGGGAGAGCCGCGAAACGCATGAGCGAGGCTACAGGGCATGAAGCCAGGACCATCCACCGGATGCTTGAATTCAACCTGCGGAAGGGTGGTTTTCAGAAGAACGAAGAATCGCCTCTGGATTGCGACCTGCTGATCATCGACGAGGCATCGATGATCGACACCCTGCTGATGCACCACCTGCTCAAGGCGATTCCCGTCACAGCCACGTTCATCATGGTCGGCGATGTCAACCAGCTTCCCTCTGTCGGTGCCGGCAGCATTCTCAAAGACATCCTCGATTCCGGCATTGCCCCAACAGTCCAACTGAACGAGATCTTCCGCCAGGCCAGGGAAAGTTCCATCATCGTCAATGCCCACAAGATCAATGAAGGCAGCATGCCGGACCTGAAGGCCAGCCCGGACAGCGTGGACGATTTCTATTTCATTGAGCAGGAGGATCCTGAGAAGGTTTTGGAAATGATCCTCAAGCTCGTTACCGAGAGGATCCCGAAGCGGTTCGGCTTCGATGCGGTCAATGACATCCAGGTGCTCACTCCCATGCACCGGGGAGTCGTCGGCGCCGGCAATCTGAATCTTGAGCTTCAGAAGGCCCTGAATCCGGGGGAAGAGGGGGTATTCCGAGGCGGACGTCTCTTCCGGGTCAACGACAAGGTCATGCAGATCGTGAACAACTACGACAAAGAGGTCTACAATGGCGACATCGGAAGAATCGCCGACATCGATGAGGAGTCAAAAGAGGTCCGGGTGAAGATCAATGACCGGGAGGTAGTCTACGATTATTCTGACCTTGACGATCTGGTTCATGCCTATGCCGTCTCCGTCCATAAATCCCAGGGGTCCGAATACCCTGCCGTGGTGATCCCGATTCTTACCCAGCATTACATCCTGCTGCAGCGAAACCTTCTTTACACCGGTGTGACAAGAGGGAAGAAACTGGTTGTGATTGTCGGAACGAGAAAAGCAATGGCCATCGCGGTAAAGAACAATGAGACGGAGAAACGTTACACCCTTCTGAAGCAAAGGCTCCAACAATAATTCCCTTCCAGGTCTTGTGATGATCCCATGAAAAGCGTTTCAGATATTCGGGAGAAGTTTTTTACTGTTTCCGGTCATTGCTTGCCGCGCCTGCTTTGTCGATGGGATCACATCGATGCCGTCCGGGAAAGCGACGGGGGGAGCCGACCGGTTGAGGGCATCCAAGAGGAGGGTCAGGCGGAGGTGGCCGATCTGCGGCCGATAGAGCGGGTTTACCCCGGCGACATGGTTCGAATGCGGGAAAATAAGGACACGGACGGAATTCCTGCCGTGTCCGTGTCGTTTCTGAATGGATGTCCAATGACCCGCAAAGGCCATGTTTGTGGTTGCATCCAGAGTCATCCAGCCGTCAGGAAGGGAGACCTCGTTCATCACATGTCCATGGGCGATGGTAACCCTGCGATTGGGAATCCCGGCGCGATCGAGCAGCAGCTTCAGGACATGCGCCGAATCACTGCAGCAACCGATTTCGCTTTGCAGATAATCCCCGATGCCGTCCGGGACGCGGAGCCGGAAACCGGTTGTCTCATTGATCGTCACGCACCCCTCCCTGTCGGGATGGATGGAATTGCCAAATCCCCAGAATGCCGAAACGGTGTTCATCAGGAAGAGGCTTTCCAGCTTTCGGTCGTCTTCAATCCCCCATTGTTTCTTCAGATCGTCTCGAACTTCGTTGAATCGAAGGTGGCAGACGCGGTACAATTCGCCGTCGTCGCTGATCCGTTCCGTATTCAAGTGCGATTTGCTGAAAAAGGCGGGGTCCTTCATCGGCGGCGCCGTTGTGATTTCGATCTGCTCCAGGAGCGATGCGTGGTGGACCGGATAATAGAGAAACGCATAGGTGGCGAGATATGCAGGTGCGAGCAGGGCGAGAACGCAGAGACGCATCGCAAGTCCCGGCCGTCGAAAGAGCACCGCAAAGGCGCCGCCGGTGACGACGAGGCAGCAAGCCATGAGGATGCACAGAAGCTGAAGCTTGTTTGCACCGATGTTTGAACTGTTGCCGATGGCCGCCAGCAGATCGATTCCGGAAACGTCCATGAAAAAGCGGCTCAGGGAGACCAGCGCCGCCG
>CAYNEJ010000150.1:0-2787 GCA_964396205.1 uncultured Syntrophaceae bacterium | reverse complement strand
GGGAAAAACGGCCGAATCCAGGCCGGTTTCTCCGGTAGCAAAACCAATGCCGGCAGGCTGCAATGTACAGGAGAACATCATGGAGAAAAATCTGATTGAAAAGGCAAAAAAGGAAGGCCGGAAGGCCTTGACGGAGGCGGAGGCGAAGCAGGTCCTGCGCCGCTACGGCATACCCGTTGTGGAAGAATCGGTCGTCGCCGATCCGGAGGATGCGGTTCGGCAAGCTCAGCAATATGGCTTTCCTATTGTCCTCAAGGGATTGGGGGCCAAACTGACGCATAAAACGGAGCGGGGGCTCGTCCGCCTGAACCTTGGAAACAAGCGCGATGTCCTGTCGGCGGCGAAGGCCATCGCCCGCTCAGCGGGGGAAGACCTGGAGGGATATCTCGTTCAGCCGATGATCCGGGGGCGCCGGGAATTCGTGGCGGGCCTGTTCTGCGACCCGCAGTTCGGCCCCATCGTCATGTTCGGCCTCGGCGGGATCTTCACGGAGGCTCTGGGGGATGTCGTATTCCGCCTCACCCCCCTGGACGAAGCCGAGGCCGGACGGATGATCGACGAGATCCGTTCCTCGAAGCTGCTGGGCGCTTTCCGAGGAGATTCTCCGGCCCGGAGGGAAGACATCGTCCGAACGCTCGTCGGTCTGTCCCGCCTGGCGGAGGATGTGGCCGATATTACGGAGGTCGACATCAATCCCCTGGTCATCGGGGCCGACGGCCGGGTGACCGCGGTGGACGCGCTGATCATCCTCGGCGACCGGCCCGCGGGAAAGACCACCCATCATCCCGTGGATCCGAGGGAGTTGGAAAAGATTTTCTATCCCCGTTCCATCGCCCTGATCGGCGCGTCGCCCCAGATCGGGAAATGGGGCAACATGCTTTTCTCGAACGTTCTGGCCGGCGGTTACAGGGGAGAGGTTTATCCTGTCAATCAAAGGGGAGGGGAGATTGCCGGCCGGAAGGTGTACCGGAACGTCATGGAAATTCCGGGGGATGTCGATCTCGGCGTCGTCACGATTCCGGCGGCCCATGTCCCCGCCCTGATTCCCGAATTCAAGGCGAAGGGAATCCGGCACATGCTCCTGATCACGTCTGGCTTCGGGGAATTGGGCGGCGAGGGCCGCCAAGCCGAAGCGGACCTCGTGAAAGCCGCCGCGGAGGCGGGCGTCACGATCCTCGGTCCCAACACGATGGGCATCTGCAATCCCCATGCAAAGTTCTTCTGCATCGGAACGTCGTGCTGGCCGCAGCCCGGGCCGGTCGGCCTGGTCTCACAGTCCGGCAACATGGGGATCCAGCTCCTGGATTTTGCCGAGGCGGAAGGGATCGGCATCCGCGCCTTCTGCGGATCCGGGAACGAGGCCATGATCACCATCGAAGACTACCTTCGGACCTTTGAAGTCGACGACATTACGAAAACGGTCGTCCTCTACGTCGAAAGCACCAAGGACGGACGGCGGTTCTATTCGACGGCCCGGCAGGTTTCCAGGAAAAAACCCGTCGTTGTTCTCAAGGGCGGCCGGACCGCGGCGGGCAGCAGGGCGGCGGCCAGCCATACGGGTGCCATGGCGTCCAACATCCGGATTTTCAATGCGGCCTGCAGGCAGGCCGGTGTGGTTCTGGCCGATCAGCCGATGGATCTCCTGGATCTTTCGGCCGCCTTCTCCTCGCTCCCCCTGCCGCGGGGAAAGCGGGTGGCCATCATGACCCTGGGAGGCGGATGGGGCGTGGTGGCAACGGACGTCTGCGTCGAGATGGGCCTCGAAGTTCCTCACCTGACGCCGGACGTCATCGCCCGGATCGACGAGATCCTGCCGCCGTACTGGAGCCGTGAGAACCCCGTCGATCTCGTCGGCGAATTCGAACCCTCGCTGCCGGGGAAAATCCTGGAAGCCCTCATCGCCTGGGATCAATGCGATGCGGTCATCCACCTGGGCGTCGTCGGGAGAACCCGGATGGTCCTGAAATCACTCGATGCGGCCCGTGCCTCCGGGCAGGCCATCGAACAGGTTTTCTACGATGAGGGACGGAAACTGTATAGTGGGGCCGAAGAGGAATTCTTCGCCTTCAGCGCGAGGATGATGGAAAAATATGGGAAACCGGTCCTGGGTGTGTTCCTGGACGACGAGAAAAGCAAGACCGTCCGAGAGGTGGAGGGCAGTCCCTATAAAGGCATCGCTTTCCTGACACCGGAGCGTGCCGTCAAGACCCTGGCCCGGATGGTGGACTACGAGGAGTGGCTGAGGAGAGAGAAGGCCCGGTCCACGGACGGAGCGTGAATCGGGGCGGGTCATTCCCGGCGAGTCATGAAAAATCAGGGTTCATGACGTCCAGTTTTCCGTAAAATGCCGTCATGTGGCTTTTCAGCAGGCCCGCCTGCCGGTAAAACCGGAATGCCCGGGCGTTCGCCGTGGCGAAGACAAGCTGAACGCGGCGCGCACCGCGTTCGGATCCCCAGGCGAGAACGTTTTCCAGGAGCTTGGACCCGACCCCTTTCCGGCGGAATCCGGCGGAGACATACATGTCTTCCAGCACGATCGAATACCCGCCGATGGACGTCGAGACGACGATCTGGGCCGTGGCCATGCCGACGACAACACCATCGGCCTCGGCAACAAAAACGGCCGCTTCGCCGGGATTTGCCAGGAGCAGAAGCAGTCCCGCCCGGTGGCTCTCGGCGTCCATCGCAAAATCCTTTTCCATCATGAAGAGATCCCAGAAAAAAGTAACCAGCATCTCGACATCCCGAGTCTCTCCCCGTCGGATGCGGGTTCTCGTCATGGTTGCG
>CAYNEJ010000149.1:0-8093 GCA_964396205.1 uncultured Syntrophaceae bacterium | reverse complement strand
GCGGATTTGCACCCACGGAGCTGGCCATCCGCATCGACGACGCCAAACCGAAAGTCATTGTCTCGGCGTCCTGCGGAATCGAAGGCAGCAAGGTGCTTCCCTACAAGCCGCTTCTCGATGAAGCGGTCCGGATCGCCGGACACAAGCCACAGAAGTGCGTCATCTACCAGCGGCCCCAGGTAGAGGCCGCCATGACCGCGGGCAGGGACCTGGACTGGAACGCCCTGGTCGACGGAGCCAAAGCAGTTCCCTGCACGCCCGTTGCCGCGACGGATCCCCTGTACATCCTTTACACCTCGGGTACGACGGGAAAGCCGAAAGGTGTGGTTCGGGACAACGGCGGGTACGCCGTCGCCCTGAAATGGTCGATGCAGTACATTTACGATGTGAAGCCCGGCGAGGTTTTCTGGGCCGCCTCCGACGTCGGCTGGGTCGTCGGCCACTCCTATATTGTTTACGCCCCGCTGCTTCACGGGTGCACGACCGTGCTCTACGAGGGGAAGCCGGTGGGGACGCCGGATCCCGGAGCCTTCTGGCGGGTGATTTCGCAGCACGGTGTATCCGTGCTCTTCACGGCGCCCACGGCATTCCGGGCGATCAAGAAAGAGGATCCCAACGCGGAGCATCTGAAAAAATACGACATCGCCTCCCTGCGTTATCTTTTCCTGGCGGGGGAGCGTCTTGACCCGGACACATATTACTGGGCCAGCGACATGCTGAAGCGGCCCGTCATCGATCACTGGTGGCAGACGGAGACCGGCTGGCCCATCGCGGCGAACTGCATGGGCGTCGAGCCGTTTCCCGTCAAGGCGGGCTCCCCGACCAAAGCCGTTCCGGGGTACAATGTGCAGATCCTGGATTCCGAGGGCAATGAACTCCCCCGGGGCGAAGAGGGCGCCGTGGTGATCAAGCTGCCTCTGCCTCCCGGATGCCTTCCGACGCTCTGGCAGGATGACGGGCGCTTCCTGGAATACGTCACGGAGAGGCCCGGGTATTACGTCACCGGAGACGGCGGATTTATCGACCGGGACGGCTATATCTTCATCATGGGACGAATCGACGATGTCATCAATGTGGCGGGGCACCGCCTTTCCACCGGCTCCATGGAGGAGATCGTCTCCCGGCACAAGGATGTCGCGGAATGCGCGGTCCTGGGCGCCGATGACAAGCTCAAGGGCCAGGTTCCCGTCGGCTTTGTCGTGCTGAAGGCGGGGGTTGAGCGCAAGCCGGAGGAAATTGTGGAAGAGCTTGTCCGGATGGTGCGCTCGGAGCTCGGGGCGCTGGCCTGCTTCAAGCAGGCCGCGGTCGTGAAGGCGCTTCCGAAGACGAGGTCGGGCAAGATCCTGCGGAGCACCATGCGCAAGATCGTGGATGGAAAGGAGTATGCGGTGCCTTCGACCATCGATGACCCCTCTGTCCTGAACGTCATCGCCGATTCCGCAAAGGGGATGGGGTACGCGAAGTCCTGATTCCCTGCCGGTGGCATCGACCGCTCTGCAGCCGTGATCGACTGCGGCGCGGGCGCTCCGGATTGCCGGGTCCCGCCGCGTCCTGAACGGGAAGACCGGGATGCGGGAGGCACGGGGAAATCATTTTTCATCTGAATGTGCGGCCATGACGGGCCATCGCGACGCGAGTGCGGAGGGATGGCCCGTTTATGCATTCCGGAATCGGTCGGATTTCATCCGGCCTTCATTTTCATGGAATCCCGCCGGCGGAAATCCTTGCCTCGTCGCAGGAAAACCCTTATCATTGCAGCCCTTCGATGTTCTTTGGCACTCGGTTCGGATCGGCATTCCGGTTGAACGCGCGGCTGCTGCGTCAGTGAGAGTTCACGGCGTCTGCAATTCCTGCTAACCCCTATCGTTTCCATCCATAAAGGAGGGTGTCATGGAAGATGTGTACGCGGCGAAGCCCTGGCTGAAGCATTACGACAAAACGGTTCCGGAGAAACTCGACTATCCGACCCTGTCCTATGCCGATGCATTGAAGAAGGCCTTTCAGGAAGTCCCTTCCAGGGTGGCCGTTCACTACATGGGAACGGAGATCACCTACCGGGAGCTGGACGGACTCTCCAACCGGTTTGCCCGGTTCCTGATGGAAACGGGGTGCCGGCCCGGCGACGTGGTCGGTTCCCACCTTCCCAACATCCCCGCCAGCTACATCGGATCCGCCGGCATCCAGAAGGCCGGCTGCATCTTCACGGGGGTGAGCCCGCTCCTGACGGCGGAGGAGCTTGCCTACCAGCTGAACGACTCCGGGGCGAAGATCCTCGTCACGGTGGACCTGCTGTTTCCGGTTGTCAGCAAGGCGGTCGCCCAAACCGGCGTGAAGATTGTCGTGGTGGCCTCCGTTTTCGACTACCTTCCCCAGGAAATTCCTGCCACTCCGGTGACCCCGATTCCCGGCCTCGAGGTGCTCGGTTTCAGGGACGCCATCGCGTCGATGCCGGACGACCCGGTCGACGTGAAGATCGATCCGGCCGCCCCCTGCCTCATGATGTACACCGGCGGCACCACGGGACCTCCGAAAGGGGCTCTCCTCACGAACAACAACATCGTCCACCACATGGTGCAGCTGAATCCCTGGGTGCGGCTGCAGATGGGGGAGCACGTCGTGCTGTCGGCCTTCCCCATGTTCCACCAGGCGGGGAATTTCATCGTCATGTGGAACCTGGCGATGGGCAGCACGCTGGTGGCCATTCCCAACCCGCGGGACCTCCAGTACATCGTGAAGGCCATCGAGACGTACAAGCCGACTGTCATTGTCAACGTGCCCACCATTTTTCTCGAACTGATGAAGCTGGACGAGTTCCGGCGCCTGGATTTCTCGGGGGTCCATTTCTTCGTCAGCGG
Organism: uncultured Syntrophaceae bacterium; assembly: GCA_964396205.1. Classification (GTDB taxonomy): domain Bacteria; phylum Desulfobacterota; class Syntrophia; order Syntrophales; family PHBD01; genus PHBD01. Next base: position 5,238 of record CAYNEJ010000149.1, on the reverse strand, counting down.
CGCCTCCGCGTTTCCCGCGGAGAATATCCTCGAGTTTGAACAGATCGTCGGCAAGGGAAAGCTGATCGAGGTCTGCGGCATGACGGAGACCAGCCCGATCATCGTGGCCCTGCCCAGGGACGGGGTCAAGAAGATCGGATCCGTCGGCATGCCCGTCAGCGACACGGAGGTGAAGCTGGTCGATCCGGGAACGGGCAAGCTTGTTCCCGTCGGTGCCCCTGGTGAGTTTGTCGCCCGGGGTCCCCAGGTTTTCACCCTGGGGTATCACAACAAGCCCGAGGAAACGGCCAACACCCTCCGGGACGGCTGGATCTACACGGGGGACGTGGCGGTCATGGATGAGGACGGGTACTTCTTCATCGTGGATCGCCTGAAGGACATGGTGAGCGTATCCGGCTTCAAGGTGTTTACCCGCGAGGTGGACGACGTGCTGATCGGCCATCCGGACATCGACATCGCCGCCACAATCGGCCTGCCGGATCCGAAGCGCCCCGGCTCGGAGATCGTGGCCTGCGCCGTCGTTCTGAAAGCGGGGCGGACGGGTGATGAAGCGATGCGGGCCGGCATTACCGATTTCATGAAAGAGAAGGTGGCGCCGTACAAGGTGCCGAAGATCGTCCGGTTCATGGACGCCCTGCCCATGAGCGCCGTGGGCAAGGTGCTCAAGCGGGAGCTCCGGAAGATCATGCAGCCTGATCCATAGCGGTATCCTGCACCCGGGTCATACACAGGTGAAGGAATAGGGCGGCGACGGCGCCGGAGAGGTTCCGGCGCCGTCGTGCGCTCCGCATGCGTGTTCGGGAATCAGGAGTTTTTTGACCGCCGTGGAGATGCTTCCGGGTTGGACGAACCAGAAGTGAGCAAGGCATCCGGCGGCCACGGCAACCCGGCCGCCGTCCGGTGAAGCGCCGTTTTCAACGGCCGGGTTCCCTGTTTTCGGATTCCCGTGTCGTGAAAGCGGGAATCAGAACGGACTCCAGGGTTTCCTTGACCAGTTTTGTATAAGCCTCCCGGTCGATTTTCAGCACTTTCAGAAAGAAGCTCTCGCCGGATATCAATCCGTGCACGGCGTTCATGACGATCATGACTTCCAGCATGGCCCTGGGAGAAGCCTCCTTTTTCCCCTTTGTGAGCCCCATGGCCCTGACGATGTCGCTGGTGAACTCGGGCACCGCAACGTCGAGGCTCGAGTCGATGCGCGTTTTCGAGAAATAGTTCAGAAGAATCAGGTTCGATATCTCCGGATGCTCGAGCAGGTAATCCGTCATTATGTCGAAGGCGATCCGCATGCGCTCATCCAGCGGACATCCGTGGGCCTTTTTCTCCACGTTCCGGAGCATCTGTCCCAGGTCGTTGTTGATGTCGAGAACCACCGCCTCGTAAAGGTCTTTCTTCTCACCCCAGTGGTAATGGATGGTGGAAAGATCGATTCCCACCTCTTCGGCGATCATCCGGGTCGTTCCACCGTGATAACCGTATTCGCCGAAGATCTTTCTGGCCACTTTCAGGATCCTTGCTTTTGTCGATTCAGGATCTCTCTTGGCTTTTTCCAATGGTGTTCTCATGGATGTGTCCTCTATGCGAAACAAATTATCCAACAAATTTATATGGATAATGCATCCCTTGTCAAGGCGAAAGTCGATGCGAACATCTGGATATGAACATCTCGATGCCAAGGACAGGTTGCGCGGGGGAGGCTTTTGGTGGGGATGCGAGCGGCCGGGTAGCGGCTATCGAAATGCGGCATGGGGGCCTGCCCGATGGTTCAACGGGAGTGGCGAGGGTGGGCGCGGTGAGGTTTCCCCCGCTCCACTTTCATGATATGCCTTCTCGACCGGGAGTTTCCGCCGGATGAACCGCTTCCCATCGCCCGGCCGGCCGGACGCATCTGTGCCGGAACTGCATGAATACAGGAGCTATTTTCCTGAGAGCGGAAAGATCATCACCCTGAATTGTCTTGACACCAATGCGAGCCCTCACCTATTCTTCAGCCACTAAAGGAAGTTATCACCCATGATGAACGAGAATGAGACATCTTTTCAGGGCGGGCATGGAACGGTGGAGTTTCTTTTGAGGCGGATGCGCCACAAGGGAGACCTGCCCGCGTTTTCCAAGCATATTGTCGAGATCAACAGCAAGCTCTCGTCACTGAAGGCAATCACACTCTCCAATACGGGGGATCTGGCCAAGATCATCCTGAAGGAGCACCTGAATCACTGTGTCAAGGACTTTTCCCTGACCAACAAACTCCTCAAGATCGTCAATTCGGCGGTCTACGGGAATCTTGCGGGCAGGGTGACGACCGTTTCCAAGGCCGTGATGCTGCTGGGATTTGAAAAGGTGCGCATGATCGCCACGGCCCTGATGATCTTCGAACACCTTCAGAACAAGAGCCAGGCGGCGGAGTTGAAAGAAGTCGCCATGGAGTCTTTTCTGAGCGGTGCAATTGCCATGGACGTTGCCGAAAAAATGAAAATGGGCCGGGCTGAAGAGGCGTTCATTTGCGCAATGCTTCACCACCTCGGGAAACTGCTCGTTATCTGTTATTTCCCCGAAGAATACGAAGCGATCAAAGAGGAGATCCGGGAAAAGGAGCTTGATGAGAGCCAGGGGGCCCGCGCCATCATCGGTATCTCCTTCAACGAGCTGGGGATGGCCGTCTCGCGGTCCTGGAATTTCCCGGACATGCTTGTCCGGAGCATGGAAAATCCCCCCTCGGGCGTCCTCGAACCGCCAATGACAGAGCTCGAGCGCCTGCGGTATGTGACCCACTATGCCCACGATCTGTGCACCGCCGTTGCAGACAGCCAGGATGGTGAATGGGGTGAGGCCATGGCCGGGATGTTGCTGCGCTATCAGAAGGCCATCCCCCTGCCCGTGCAACAGATGGAGACGATTCTGGATTCGGCGGCCGGGAAGATCGACGGTTTTTCCGGTATTGTCAACCTGGACAGGAATTCCAGCCCGATCCTGAACAAGCTGTCCACGCACCGCAAGGGTGAGGCGGGTGAACCGGATGTTCAAGCATCCGACGCCCGGCAGCCGCTGAAAGGAACAGCCCCCGGGGGTGTAAAGACCGTAAGCAAATCCGCCGCCGTCATCGCCCAGGAAAAGAAACGGATCGTTACGAGCGGCATCAGCGAGATCGCCGATGTCATGAAGGGTGCGTACAACCTCAGCGACGTCATGTACATGATCCTGGAGACGATGTACCGCGGGTTTGAATTCAACCGGGTCATCTTCTGCCTGCGGGATGTACCCGGGAAGAAAATGGTAGGGCGGTTCGGCCTCGGCGACAAATCGGAAGAAATGGTTGCGTTGTTTCAGATTCAGGTCGGCCAGGCATCGGATATTTTCAATATCGCCATTTCACAGGGCAGAGGGATCATCATTGCCGACGCGTGTGCCCCCAAAATTGTCCAGAATCTTCCCGAATGGTATCAGGCCTCTGTCGCCGCACCGGCATTTCTCGTCTATCCGCTGGTTATCAGGGGAATGTGTCTCGGCCTGTTCTATGCGGACAAAAACGAGAGCGGGCCTCTTCTGACGGAAAACCAGTGCCTGCAGATGGAGGATCTGCGCGATATGGCCGTTGAGGTGATCACGCAGAAGCACCTGTGAAAAAACGAAGGCAGGAAGGAGATGGCCTTCCTGCCTTACCGAACCGTGGATCATCACGTGCCTGCCGGTGCCTGCTTCCCTGTGACCGCTTGACACCTGCCTTCTTTATTCGGGCAGCTTTGGCAGCTGGAACCCGGACAGGTTATCGAACGTTGCCTGTTTCTTGCCGTCTTCGATTCCCCTGACGATCGAAACCACCGTATCGTTGATCGGGGTCGGAACACCCGTTTTCCGGCCATTTTCGGACACGATGCCGTTGATCGCACCGATCTCCGTCTTCAGCCCCTTCTCGATATCCTGAAGCATGCTGGCCTTGAGAAGCCGGTGGGGTCCGAAGACCAGCTTGTAGATTCCCATCAGCGCCGTCAGTTCTCCTTGTGTCTGGAATGCCAGGATGTTCAGGTCTACACCCTGCATCTTCTCCAGGGTGACGCCGAGCTTGCGGGAGACGGCGATGGTCTCGTTTCCGATCAGGACGGCACAGGCCAGGGCCTTGTCATTGTCCAGAACTTCCCCGAAGGTGCAGCCCAGGGCGGCCGACATGCCGCTCATGGTTGCGTTGACGAGGAGTTTCGACCACCGGATGCCCATCAGGTTGGTCGTGATCTCCGTCGGGCAGATCTTTTCCAGCACGGTCGCCACGGCCTTGGTCCGCTCCTTGATCGTTCCGTCCAGTTCCCCCAGGTCCAGGGTCATCTTGTCCGATTCGGACGTCAGCTCCGACGCACCGGGGCGCAACCAGGTGGCTCCCCAGCCGACAGCGCATCCCATGACCTTCTCCCGGCCGACATACGCCGCTACGGCTTCCTCGGGTACGCCGTTCTGCAGGGTGCACACGATGCTGTCCTTGTGCAGATGGGGAACGAGCGCCTTCAGGGCCGATTCGTTGTATGTCTGCTTGACCAGGTACAGGACCAGGTCGTACGTGCCCGACATCGCGTCGGGCGTGATCGCCTTGACGGGCACGGTGAGGTCCATCTTGCCTGCAATGGTCGCTCCGTTTTTGTTCAGGGCCTCGACGTGCTCTTTGTTGGCGTCGATGAGAACAACGTCTCCCCCGTTCTTCGTGATCAGCGCCCCCGCGATGGTTCCCAGCGATCCCGCTCCCAGTATGGCTGTTTTCATGTCGACACCTCGCAATCTCCTGCTTTCGGGCAGGCAGGTTTTTATGGAATGATGAATCCCGCTTCCACTGGAACGGCCCCCGGAATCGTCTTTTGCCGATTTCACGGCCAACCATTTCCCGAGTCTGACCCCATGCCTCTCCGTCCCCGCATTTCGTAGCACACTTGGACGGCAAACGCATCATCATAAGCGCTGAGGGATGGTAGCAACGGGCGGCAGGGGGGCGGAAAAGAAAAAGGGAGCAGCTTTTGCCTGCCCCCTTTATTTTCATGGTGGAGCTGAGGGGAGTCGAACCCCTGACCTCTTGAATGCCATTCAAGCGCTCTCCCAACTGAGCTACAACCCCACGTCTCCAAGAGGGCAGGAACCTAGCATAGCGTTTCCGGCATTGTCAATACAATTATCTTGACTTTGCATACCCCGGCGGCTAATCTCGCCGCCGTGCCGGAGTGGTGAAACTGGTAGACGCAGGGGACTCAAAATCCCCCTTTC
>CAYNEJ010000148.1:0-8119 GCA_964396205.1 uncultured Syntrophaceae bacterium | reverse complement strand
CAGGATTCTGGTAGCTGCCCCGGTTTTTCGTGCGGAAAGCCGGCATCTCGTTCCACTGCTTGCAGGCCACCTGGCAGCCCCGACAGGCCGTGCATCGACTGGTATCGATCAACTTGACGATTTCAATCCCTTTCATGGCCTATCTCCTTATATCTTCGCGACGTTGACCATGAACGCCTTGTACTCGGGGCAGAAGGTGTTCGGGCAACCGACGGTGGGGGTGAGGAAGTTCGTGCTGTCGCCTCCGTCCTTGGGGAACAGCCACCCGTAGTTGAAGGGCAGGCCCACCTGGTGGACCTCCTTCCCTTCGACCTGGAACGGACGGAAGCGCTTGGTCACCATGGCCACGCACTCGACGTTTCCACGGACCGATGATACGCGGACGCGCTCCCCGTTCCGGATGCCTTTCTGCTTGGCCAGCTTGTCGCCGATCTCGACGTAAAGCTCCGGCTGCATCTCCAGCAGCCAGAGCTGCCAGCGCGTCAGGGCGCCGGAGCACCAGTGCTCGGTGCAGGAGTAGGTGGTGCAGACGTAGGGGTACTTCTCGTCCGCGTTGGCGTATTTGTCCATTTCGCCCTTGAAGATGTAGACCGCCGGGTTGATCAGCTGGCTCGACATGGGATTCTTCTTGAGCGGCCCTTCCAGGGGTTCATAATGCTCGGAGAAGGGGCCTTCGGCCATCCCGGGTCCGAAGAGGGCTCCCAGGCCGTCCTGCTTCATGATGAAGGGGTACTTTCCCTTCTCCTTGTTCGCCTGGGGCGGCCAGGGGCCGTCCGGGACGTCGCCGACCCACTTTTCCCCTGTCCAGGCCAGGATCTTGCGCTTGGGGTTGAAGGGGTTGCCGTGGATGTCGCAGGAGGCGCGGTTGTAGAGAATGCGCCGATTGACGGGCCAGGCGAAGGACCAGTTCGGGTAGAGGCCGAGACCCGTCGGGTCGTCCTTGCCCCGCTTGGCCATCTTGTTATCGCCGTCGGCGCTGAAGCTGCCGGCCATGATCCAGTTGCCGCCGGAGGTTGATCCGTCGGCCTTGAGCATCCCGAAGGTCGGGACCAGCTGGCCCTTCTTGAAGACGGTGCTGGTCTTCTTCGCCTTGTCCTCGATGACGGTGTCCTTCAGGAAATAACCGTTGATCTGTTTCGAGATCTTCAGGGCATCGTAACGTCCCTTCCGGTCCGTGTAGTCCCACTTGAGACCCAGGATCGGCTCGGGAAACTTGCCGCCCTCCTTCTTATAGAGGGCCCGGATGGCGTCCACCATCTTGATCCAGATCTCGCCGACGGGGATGGCTTCCTCCGGCGGCTCTGCGGCCTTGTACTTCCAGGTCACCCAGCGGCCGCTGTTGCTCTGGCTCCCTTCCTTCTCCATGGTGGCGGAGGCGGGGAGGAGGAAGCATTCCGTCTTGACCTTCTTCGGATCGACACCGGGACCTTTCCAGAAGGAGCAGGTCTCGTTGTCGAAGATGTTGGCGCTCACCAGCCAGTCCAGCTTCTCCAGGGCCTTGCGGACCTTGGCCGTGTTGGGAGCGCTGACCGCCGGGTCCGTGCCGACTGAGAAGAGCCCGTTCACCTTTCCCTCGTACATCTTGTCGAAGAGGTGCATGAGGGAGTAGGCCTTCCCGTCGTCGAGCTTCGGCAGCCAGGAGTAGCAGAACCCGTTTTCCTTCGTTGCTCTCTCGTCATAGTAGGATTTGAGCAGGCTGACGAAGAAGTTCGGATAATTCTGGTAGTAGTTGGCCGACTGGGGATCCTTGGATTCCGGCGTGCACTTATGAAGATATTTCTCCAGGGTATCGAGCGATGCCACGGGCATCTTCAGGTAGCCGGGAAGGTTGCCGTAGAGGATGCAGTGGTCGGTGGATCCCTGGACGTTGGGTTCTCCCCGGAGGGCATTCACGCCGCCGCCGGCGATTCCCATGTTTCCCAGGAGGAGCTGGATGATGGCCATGGTCCGGATGATCTGGCTCCCCGTGGTGTGGTGGGTCCAGCCCAGGGCGTAGCATTCCGTCCCGGCCTTGTCCTTCACTCCGGTGGCGCTGTACTCCTCGTACACCCTGAGCAGGTTCTCCTTGGTCACGCCGGTGATGCTGGAGACCTTGTCGATGGTGTAGCGGGAATAGTGCTTTTTCAGGAGCTGATAGACACAGCGGGGATTCTGGAGGGTCATGTCCCGCATCGGGATGCCGCGGCCGTCCTTGTCGAAGACCCAGGTGTCCTTGTTGTACTTCCTCGTTTTCTCGTCGTAGCCGGAGAACAGACCGTCCTTGAAGTTGAAGCTCGAGCTGACGAGGAAGGGCGCGTTGGTGTAATGGGTGACGTACTCCTTGAAGTCCTTGTTGTTGCTGAGGATATAATTGATCATTCCTCCCAGGAAGGCGATGTCCGTGCCGGACCGCAGGGGAACGTGGTAGTCGCAGCGGGCGGACGTCCTGGTGTAGCGGGGATCGACGTGGATGATCCGGGCTCCGTTCTGCTCCTTGGCCCGCAGGATCCACTTGAAAGCGATGGGGTGGTGCTCGGCGGCGTTGCTCCCCATGATGAGGATGACGTCGCTGTTCTTCAGGTCGATATAGTGGTTCGTCATGGAACCACGTCCGAACGACTCTCCCAGAGCCGCAACGGATGGACTGTGTCAGACCCGGGCCTGGTGGTCAATGTACACCAGGCCTAGCGCCCTTGCCGTCACGCTCATGAGCCAGCACTCCTCGTTGTCCACGTTGGAGCTTCCGAGGTGGCCGATGGTCTCGCAGCGGTTGACGACTTCTCCCTTGGCGTTTTTCAGGACGAATTCCTTGTCCCGTGTGTCCTTCACCAGGCGGGCGATCCTATCCATTGCCCAGTCCCAGTCCTTGTCTTCCCACTTGTCGCTGTACGGGGCCCGGTACTGGACCTTGCGGAGGCGGTACTTGTTCGCTTCCGTCAGGTCGAAGAATCCCGCCCCCTTGGCGCAGAGGGAACCTTCGTTGATGGGGTGTTCCGGATCTCCCTCGATGTTGAAGATCTTGCCGGTTTTCCGGTCGACGCTGCAGATGAGGCCGCAGCCGACGGAGCAGTAGCAGCAGGTCGTGATGACCTGTTTCGCCGTCCGGACGCGGTTCATCTTGTTCAGTTCGTCCGCATACGCCTTTGCCGGGGCCAAGTCGAGACCCAGGGACGACAGGGCGATCCCCGAGCCGACGGCTCCCGAAAGGGTAAGGAACCTTCTGCGAGTAATGTTCATAAAGCCTCCTGTGCCTATGTCATGTGTGGCATATGACAGCCCTGGCACAGGTAGGAGATTCTGTCTGTTTTGTCAATCTGTTACATAAAACATAGAGGGGAGTGTGAGGAAGGATTCAGGCGGGCGGTCAAAGGTGTTTCCCCGCCCGGTTCCGAAGGGGATCATTCGATGCGGAGCCATCCCGAGGGGTCGAGAGGCTGGTACCCCTTCTGCTGCATGATCAGGTCCAGGTGGATCAGGCTCAGGGCCGCCACGTCCAGGTCGGGTTCGCTCACGTCGCTGATGCGGTACAGCGTCACCAGGTATCGCTTGCACTCCTCGCAGGTGAAGGCGGACTCGACGGTCTTTCCCTCCAGGAAGAAATAATTCATCTCCTGGGGAGATTCGTGCTCGCAGTAGGGGCAGCGGATCCGGTTGAATCGCCAGTCCCATCCGCAGTGGAGGCAGTGGAGCCATCGCTGGGTGATCTTGTCGTGAATGCGGGCGATACCGGCGAAGGATCCGCAGAAGGGGCAGTATCCCTTGTCCCATTCGGCGTCCCGGAGGACCGGGGCCGCCTCCGCCGATCGCAGCTCCAGGGCGGTCCGCGAGGCGGATGTCAGAAGTAGTTTCGTCAGGCCGGCGGGAATGTCCCGGACGCAGTCCCACGAGGCGGGAAGCGTTTCGTCCGGCGACGGACAGGAATGGAAATAGTCGTGGAAGGGTACGGCCCCGGAGGCGACGCAGGCCTCCCAGGCATCCAGGCCTTCCCGAAGTTGGGGAAACCCCTGCCGGGCGGCGGCGATAAGGGACCGGAAGACTTCCTGCCAGGGATCATCCGGAAAGAACAGCGAAATCTGCCGGATCACGGGAACCCCGGCTTTCAACTTGTCCAAGTCGATGCCGCCCGGGTCGATCCCTTTCCAATCCAGGGTGGAGAGGAGGCGATGCCTCTCGATCATCAGCGGCCCGAAGGCCTCCAGGATCGTCCGGCTGTGGGGGTTTTTCTCCGCGGCCTCCTGGAGGTTCGCTTCCAGTTTCTCGAGCGCTGCATCCCGATCGTTCATCTCCATTTTCTCCTGTCCTTTTCCGGGGCCGGCGAGGGCCGTGCCTCCAGGCGGGAAATTCTTGAGTGCGAGAGCAGTTATGCCGAATCCGGCATAATGTCAAGGTCCGATTATCTCTGCGGTTTCATGCTATGTCAAAAATGACATAAGTATTCGTAATTACTGATAAAAATATTGACACCAAAGAGGAGAAAATATATAGGGGATCGGCAATTTCAGACCCTCAGACCATCCAGGAACATCACGCTTACGCTACCGGTTTTTCTGGAGGAAACTCCGTGGGAGAGGGATGACCTGCCCTGCTGCAACCGCTTTCTCGCTTCCCGGGGAGGGGACGGGACAGCCGATGGATAGAATCCGCAATCATAGAGAAAGGAGCGCTTTATGGAAGTCACCAGAAGAGGTTTCTTGAAGCTCTCCAGCGCCGTGGCAGCCGCGGGCGGACTTGGAATCAGTCTCAAGCCCGTATCGGCCTATGCCCAGCCGCTGAAGATCCAGTATGCCAAAGAAACCACCACCATCTGCCCATACTGCTCGGTGGGCTGCAGCATCATCGTCTCCGTCCGCAGGGGCGTGGTGGTCAACACGGAGGGCGATCCCGACAGCCCCATCAACCGCGGCTCCCTGTGCAGCAAGGGCGGTTCCATCTACCAGATGGCCGTCAACGAGAACCGCCTCGGCAAGCCGCTCTACCGCGCTCCTTTCGCGACGGAGTGGAAAGAGGTGGACTGGGAGTGGGCCCTCGAGAAGATCGCCCACAACGTCAAGGAAAGTCGCGACAAAAGCTTCAAGACCAAGAATGACAAGGGCGAAACGGTAAACCGCACGGAGGGGATCGCCTCCGTCGGCAGCGCCGCCATGGACCTGGAAGAATGCTTCACGTACCAAAAATTCCTGAGGGGGTTGGGTCTGGTGTACATTGAACACCAGGCCCGGATCTGACACAGCCCGACTGTACCGGCTCTGGCAGAGTCGTTCGGGCGTGGCGCAATGACGAATCACTGGGTTGATTTCAAAAACAGTGATGTCCTCCTCATCATGGGCAGCAACCCTGCCTCCAACCATCCCGTCTCCTTCAAGTGGATCCAGGCGGCGGTTGACAAGGGCGCAAAGATCATCTGTGTGGACCCGCGGTTCACCCAGTCGGCGGCGAAGGCCCACCTGTACGCCCCGCTCCGCTCCGGAACGGATATCGCCTTCCTCGGCGGGATGATCAAGTACATCCTCGAGAACAACCTCTACTTCGAGGAATACGTCAAGCATTATACCAACGCCCCCTTCCTGGTGAACCCGGCTTTCAAGCTCCCCGGGGATAATAAGGGCGTGTTCTCGGGTCTCGAAGGTGCGAAGTACAACAAGGAGACCTGGTCCTACCAGACTGACGGCGGAGGGAGGATCCAGAAGGACATGAGCCTCAAGGATCCGAACTGCGTCTTTCAGCTTCTGAAGAAGCAGTACTCCCGTTACACCCCGGAGATCGTCTCGAAGATCTGCGGGACGCCGGTTGACAAGCTTCTGGAGGTCTACAAGCTGTATGCCTCGACGGGCAAGCCCGACAAGGCGGGCGTCGAGCTCTACGCCATGGGCTGGACTCAGCACACCGTTGGTGTCCAGAACATCCGGTCCATGTGCATCATCCAGCTTCTCCTCGGCAACATGGGCGTCGCCGGCGGCGGCGTCGCGGCCATGCGCGGCGAGTCCAACGTCCAGGGCTCCACGGACCATGGCCTCCTCTTCCACATCTGGCCGGGCTACCTGGGAACCCCGACGGGCTCCCTGCCGACCCTGAAGGCCTTCAACGAGAAGCGGACCCCCACCACGAAAGAGCCCGACAGCCTCAACTGGTGGAAAAACTTCCCCAAGTACTCCGCCAGCTTCCTTCGGTCCACGTACGGGAAGAACGTATCCCTGGAAGAAGCCTACGAGCTGATGCCCAAGCTGGATGACGGGGCCAACTACTCCTGGCTCACGATCTTCGACCAGATGTACAAGGGAAAATTCACCGGCTTCTTCGCCTGGGGCATGAACCCCGCCTGCAGCGGGGCCCACTCCAACAAGGTCCGGCAGGCCCTGGGCAAGCTGGACTGGATGGTGAACGTCAACCTCTTCGACAACGAGACAGGCTCCTTCTGGCGCGGTCCCGGCATGGATCCGGCGAAGATCAAGACGGAAGTCTTCATGCTGCCCTGCGCCGCCTCCATCGAGAAGGAAGGCAGCCTCGCCAACAGCGGCCGGCTTCAGCAGTGGCGCTACAAGGCCGTGAATCCCCCCGGCGTGGCCATGCCCGACGGGGACATCATGAGCGAGATTTACTTCAAGGTGAAGGAGATCTACGAGAAGAACGGCGGACCCCTGAAGGAGGCGATCACAAAGCTCTCCTGGCCTTACGGCAAGTTCGTCGGCTCCCACTACCATTATGATCCTCACGCGGTGGCCAAGGAGATCAACGGCTTCTTCCTGGAGGACAAGAAGGTCGAAAACCCGACCAAGAAAGGCGAATTCAAGGAATTCAAGAAGGGCGATCCCGTCCCGACCTTTGCCTGGCTCCAGGATGACGGCTCCACGTCATCGGGCTGCTGGATCTACTGCGGCTCCTACCCGGGGACGAACATGGCGGCTCGGCGCGGTCAGAAGGACCCCACCGGCATCGGCCTGTATCCTGAGTGGGCCTGGTCCTGGCCGGTCAACCGCCGCATCATTTACAACGGCGCGTCGGTGGATCTGAACGGCAAGCCCTGGAATCCCAAGAAGCCGGTCATCACGTGGAACGGCGTGAAGTGGACGGGCGACGTGCCCGACGGCGCCGGCAACCCCGGTTCCGGGCGGCCCCCCTTCATCATGAAACCCGACGGCGTGGCCAGCCTCTACGGCCCCGGCCTGGCCGACGGTCCCTTCCCGGAGCACTACGAGCCTCTCGAGTGCCCCGTGGAAAAGAACCTCATGTCGCCGCAGAAGAACAATCCGGCCATCAAGCGATTCGACAAGGCCGGCGTGGGGTCCGACATGGATCTTTACTCGAATGTTGCCAGTTGCGACCCGAAATATCCCTTCATCTGCTCGACCTACCGGATCAGCGAGCACTGGCAGACGGGTGTCCTCACCCGCTGGTGTCCCTGGCTGGCGGAGATGCAGCCCGGGATGTGGTGCGAGATCGGGCAGGAACTGGCGAAGGAAAAGGGCATTGCCAACGGCGAGAAGGTCATTGTCGAGTCCGCCCGCGGCAAGGTGGAGTGCACGGCCATCGTGACGCCACGCTTCAAGCCTTTCGTCATCGACGGCAACACCATTCACGAGGTCGGCATTCCCTGGCACTTCGGCTGGATCACCACAAAGGACCGGAAGTATTCCCGGGATGACAAGAAACCCGAGGTCTACACGGAAGGGGACTCAGCCAACCTGCTGACTCCGACCATCGGGGATGCCAACACGATGATCCCCGAGAGCAAGGCCTTCATGGTCAACGTCAGGAAAAGGGGGTGAGAGACCATGGCCGAATACATCAAAGTCATTGACGTTTCGAAGTGCACGGGCTGCCGGGGCTGCCAGCTGGCCTGCAAGCAGTGGAACCAGATGCCGGCAAGGCAGACGAAGAACAACGGCACCTACCAGAATCCCCCGGATCTGCAGTGGAATACCTGGACCCTCATCCGGTTCCAGGAAGTGTCCGACAAGGACGGCCTCAAGTGGCTGTTCCGGAAGGACGGCTGCATGCACTGCACCGACGCGGCCTGCGTGAAGGTCTGCCCCAGCGGCGCCCTGTATCACACGGAGTACGGCACGGTGGGCCTGAACCAGGACAAGTGCATCGGCTGCAAGGAGTGCATCGCCGCCTGCCCCTTCGACATTCCGCGGTGGAA
>CAYNEJ010000147.1:0-8198 GCA_964396205.1 uncultured Syntrophaceae bacterium | reverse complement strand
ACCGCTCGGACCGGAGGAATCCCTCCTTGTCGGCGTCCAGGATCGCCACCAGGGAGACCTCGGGGATGTCCAGCCCCTCCCGGAGGAGGTTCACCCCCACCAGGACGTCGAACTCGCCGAGGCGGAGATCCCGGATGATGGCCACCCGCTCGAGGGTCTGGATGTCCGAGTGGAGATAGCGGACCCGGACGCCCAGCTCCTCGTAGTAGCGGGTCAGGTGCTCCGCCATCCGCTTCGTCAGGGTCGTCACGAGGACCCGCTCCCCCCGGTCCGTCCGTTCCCGGATCTCCGCCAGGAGGTCGTCCACCTGGCCCGCCACGGGCTTGACGGCGAGCTCCGGGTCCATGAGCCCCGTGGGGCGGATGATCTGCTCGACGACGCGTCCCCGGGCCTTTTTGATTTCATACTCGGCCGGGGTGGCGGAGATGTAGAGGCGCTGCTGGGGGAAGGCCTCGTACTCGTCGAACCGGAGCGGCCGGTTGTCCAGCGCCGAGGGCAGGCGGAAACCGTGGTTCACCAGGGTCTCCTTCCGGGACCGGTCCCCCCGGTACATGCCGTTCAACTGGGGGATGGTGGCGTGGCTCTCGTCGACGATGATCAAGGCGTCCTTCGGAAGGTATTCCACGAGGGTGGGCGGCGGCTCCCCGGGCGTCCGGCCCGTCAGGTGCCGCGAGTAGTTCTCGATTCCCTGGCAGTAGCCCATCTCCTCCATCATCTCCAGGTCGAAGGAGGTCCGCTGCTCCAGCCGCTGGGCCTCCAGGAGCTTCCCCTGGTCCTTGAGCCAGGCCAGGCGCTCCTTCAGCTCGACCCGGATGTCTTTCACGGCCCGCACGAGGTTGTCCCGGGTCGTGACGTAATGGCTCCCGGGATAGACGGCCATCTTGTCCACCTTCATGAGCTTCTTCCCCCGCAGGGGGTCCACCCAGGAGATGGCCTCGACGACATCGCCGAAGAACTCGATCCGGACGGCCCGGTCCTCCTCGTAGGCCGGGAAGATCTCCACCGTGTCCCCCCGGACCCGGAAGGTTCCCCGGTGGAAGTCGATGTCGTTCCGCTCGTACTGGATCTCCACGAGATGGCGGAGCAGGTCGTCCCGGGGGATCTCCAGGCCCTCCGCCAGGTTCACCTGCATCCCCGAGTAGGATTCGGGGGACCCCAGGCCGTAGATGCAGGAGACGCTGGCCACGATGATGACGTCGCTCCGCTCGAAGAGGGCGTGGGTGGCGGCGTGGCGGAGCTTGTCGATCTCCTCGTTGATGGACGAGTCCTTTTCGATGTAGGTGTCCGTGCTGGGGAGGTAGGCCTCGGGCTGGTAGTAGTCGTAATAGCTGACGAAGTAGTGGACGGCGTTCTCCGGGAAGAGGGCCTTGAACTCGCCGTAGAGCTGGGCCGCCAGGGTCTTGTTGTGGGCCATGATCAGGGCGGGCCGCTGGACCGCCTGGATGACCCGGGCGACGGTGAAGGTCTTGCCCGAGCCGGTGACCCCCAGGAGGACCTGGTGGGGATCGCCGCGGAGGACGCCCTCCGCCAGCGCCTCGATGGCCTGGGGCTGGTCGCCGGCGGGCTGGAATTCCGACGTGATCTGGAAGCGGTTCATAGACATGATGCCGGGTGCGAGTCCTCCGGGAGGAGCCTCTGTTGTTCCTCCAGGTCGCGACAGCGCTTTGCTTTTCGGCGGGTTTGCAGGTATAAGCGCGGAACTGGATGCGGCTTCCCTTGAGTCGCGAACTATATCGACGCCGCCGGATCGTGTCAAATGCAAGATATCTCCGCCGCGGCAGGGATCGATCCTGCGGGTGAGGCATCATCCGGCATTCCAGAGGAGAAAACCGGTGAACCCTTCTTCCATCGTGCGTCTAACCGTTCCGGCGGACATGCGCTTCCTGGAGATGATCCGGGGCTTTGTGCGGGAGCTGGCCTCGGCCGCCGGGCTCTCCCCGAGAGAGATTCTGGGTCTGGAGCTGGCCGTTGAAGAGGCCTCCGTCAACAGCATCGAGCATGCCTATCCGGACGGCCGGCCGGGAGACATTTTCCTGAAGGCGGAGATCGGGCGGACGGAGCTGGTCCTGTCCATCCGGGACGAGGGGCTGCCCTTCGATCCGGATCTGGAAGGCGCCGGTGTTTCCGGGACGGCCCCCGACGAGTATTCGGCCCGGGGCCTGGGGCTGCGGATCATTCGTCACGAAGTCGACGAGGCCCGCTTTGAAAACCTCGGCCGCCGGGGGAAGGCCCTGCGACTCGTCAAGCGGCTGGCCGCAACCGACGAACCGGAGCCGGAACACCTGCCTCCGAGGATCGAGCCGGCCCCCCCGCAGCCGTACGAGATCCGGCCCATGAAACCCGGGGAGGCCATCCAGGTGGCCCGGATCTTCTGGCTGGCCTACGGCTATTCGTACAAAAACGAGAATTTCTACCGGCCGGAAGGCCTCCTCCACCTGGTGGGCAGCGGCCGCCTGACCAGCACCGTCGCCGTGACCGAAAACGGAGAGGTCGTGGGACACGCCGGCATCCTGCGGCCGACTCCGGCGCCCATGGCCGAGGCGGCCCTCCTGGTGATCAACCCGGCCCACCGGGGCCGCGGGCTGATGGGCGCGCTTTCCAGGGCCAACGAGGCCAGGGCCCTGGAGATGGGGCTGCTCGGAATGTCCGTCAATCCCGTAACCAGCCATGCCATCAGCCAGCGGGACGTGATGCGGCTGGGGGGAAGGCCCTGCGGACTGGACCTGGCCGCCAGTCCTCCCCGGCTGTTCAAGGCCCTCGGCTCCGAAACGGCCACGCCCCAGCGGGAGTCCTGCCTCCACTGCTTCCGCTACTTCGACTCCCCTCCGCCGGTGAAGGTCCATATCCCGCCCCGCCACCGGGAGATCGTCACCCGCATCTACGAAGGCCTTGCCCAGACCTGCACCTTCGGCGATCCGGCCCCGGCCTCCGCGTTGGGGGAGTACCGGATCGACTTCGACAAGGCGGTGCTCAAGGGGATCATCCGGGTGGTGCGGGCCGACGAGCGCCAGTGGCCGGAACTCCTCCGGGCGGCGGACGACCTCGCGGAGTATGCGGGCGCGGAGGTGGTGAACCTCGATCTTCCCCTCGATCAGCCGGCGGCGGCCCTTCTCTGCGAGCAGGCGGAGGAGGCGGGCTTCTTTTTTTCGGGGCTCCGGCCCCGGGAGGCCCCGGACGGCGACAGCCTGAGGCTCCAGCGGCTCCACTGCCCCTTCGATCCGGACCGCCTGCAGTTCTTCGATGAGTTCGGCAGGCTGCTCTTCGATTACGTGAAGGCGGGGATGGGAGAATCGGGCAAGAAATCAACGGAACCGGGCGGGTAGGGACTGCTTTTCCGTCTGCCTCGGAACGTCCTGTTATGGCCTTGCCAGGAACGCCCGCTTGATCCGGCCGTCGAACCCGGCGGATTCATAGAATGTTCCGATCTCCTCGCTTTTTCTTCCCGTGCACAGCATGACCTTGTAGCAGCGGTTCTCCCGGGCCAGCGCCAGCGCTTTCTTCAGAACGGCCGTGCCATAGCCCCTGCGGCGATGTGCTGCATCCGTGACCACGTTCTCGATGACGCCGTACGGCCGGCAGCCCCGGCTGAGATTCGGAATGATGCTCAGGGTGCAGGAGGAGACGAGCCTGCCGTCCACGAAGACGCCCAGGTACCGGAAGGACCGGCTGTCCCGGATCTGTCTCCAGACGGCCTCCACCTCCCGCCTTTCCGGCAGCGGATCGTCGGATGCATGCATGTGCTCATAGAGGGCGAGCAGGTCGTCCAGTTCCCCTTCAAGAAGCTCTCTCGTTTCCATTCGATCCTCCCGCAACCCGCCGGCCGCCGTCGGTGTGACCCCGCCGCTCTTCCCGCGGGCGCCCGCTCCGGCTGCCCCAATTACCTCCGGCCTTTTCGAGCGACAATTGCCAGATTGGCGGACTGGCTTTCCTCTTCGACCTCGACACCCGTGAGGGAAGGGTAAAACCGGATATCTTCGAATCCCGCCCGGGTGAGCATTTCCCGGAACTGTTCGTCCGTATAGGCTTCAGTGGTCATCGCGTGGCGGGACACCGCTCCCGTTTCGGCGTCCAGGACGAAAAAGCGCTGCGTTGTCGCCAGCTCGTCGGCGTCCCAGAAGCTTTCGGTCAGGCAGAGATGCGGGCGGTCCGAGAACAGGCCGCCGCCTTCGCCGCAGGTATGCCAGGAGCTTCCCGCCTGACCCTGTTTCATGACCGTGTCGAACCTCTGCGGTTCAAGCAGCAGCAGGCCGCCCGGGGCCAGGGCCGAGAGGGCCTTTTCGAGGATCCGGCGTGCGTCGCTTCTCCGGAAGACGTTGAGCTGGCCGAAGATCATCATAACCAGTCCGTAGCCGACGCCGTAGTCCGCCTTTCGCACGTCCTCCAGCCGGTAGCTGCAATCCAGAACCTCGCGCGCCGCGGTGTCCCGGGCGTAGCGGACCGGATCGGGGGCGTAGTCGATGCCGTCGCACGCATGCCCCAGCCTGGCCAGGCGGCTCGTGTACAGCCCGGGCCCGCAGGCCAGCTCCAGGATCCGCGTCGGCCTGCCGTCCAGGAGCAACTCATGAATCCAGCCGACCTGCCGGTCGATAATCTCGAAACGGCGGCTGGCCAGGTTGTGCTCCTGGGAGAGATGCTCCGCCAGCATGCGCCGGCTGAAGTCCGGGTCGTTCCAGGGGATGTTCTCCCCCTCGGCCCAGGAAACGGGGGGGATCGTTCGATTGATGATCGTTTTGAGGTTCATGGTCTTTGTCCTTGGTCATGACATGGACCTGTGACGCGGCCGCTTGCCCGGCTGCCTTCCGGAGCCGCCGCTGGCGGCCCAGTCCTTTGCTCTGGAAGAAGCGGATTCGCTTCAGGAATCTCCTGGCGGCTCTCCGCTCAGATACCGCTGTCTCAACTCCTCGGGAAACTTCTCGACGGCGTACCGGAGCATCGTCCGCGGCATGATCCGGCAATGAAGCTTCAGAAACGCCTCTTCCGCCGCCCGGTCGCGCTTGCCGATCTCCCGGAGCATCCAGCCGACGGCTTTGTGGATCAGATCCTCCCGGTCCCGGAGGAGCCGCTCGGCGATGCGCAGTGTCTCGGCAAACTCCCCCTGCTTGATGAAGTGAAAGGTCGCCAAGACGGCGATCCTCCGGTCCCACAGCAGCCCGGAAGCCGCCAGGGTATAAAGCGGCGCGCGGCTGCGCTCCAGGAGGTGACGGCCCACGATTTGCCCGGCCGAGGCGTCGACCAGGTCCCAGTTGTTGATGAACCGCGAGTGCTCCAGGTACAGGCGGTAGATCCGCTCCCGCGTTGCGGCGTCTCCCCGCGCATAGGCGTCGACCAGGATGAGCAGCGCCAGGAGCCTCGCCTCGTGGATGGAGGAATGGAGCAGATCGACGGCCTCCGGCAAGGGAAGGTCCCCGTACTCCCGGGCGAGTTTCCGAATCTCCGGAACGTAGAGGCCGATGAAGACGTCCCCTTCGCCGTACTCTCCCGGGGCCGTCTTGAAAAACCGCTGCAGGATCCGGACCCTTTCCGGGTTGCCCAGTGCCTGCAGCCGGCGCTGGATGTCGGCAGCCTTCAAATGACAATCCTTTCCCGATGCTTCTTGACCGGAACAGCGTGCTGTGGCCGAGGCGGCATATTTACTTTTTGGCGGCGATCAGGGCGGCCCCGAAAAACATGAACGTGGCCCCGCCCAGCCGGTTGATGGCCCGTCCGCCCCGCTCGGAGGTGAGCCAGCGCCGGGCGGTGCCGGCAAACAGCGCGTACAGGCAGTGGATGACGACGACCAGGGAGCTGTACGTCAGGACCTGGACGGCGAACTGGGTCCAGTAGTTCTTCGAGAGGTCGATGAACTGGGGAAAGATGGAAAGGAAAAAGAAGATCACCTTGGGATTCGTGAGCTGCAGGGACAGCCCCTCCAGGAAACGCCTGCCGAACCCGGCCTCGCGGAACGCCTGCTCCTGGAAGCGCATCGCCGGAGCGCGCCAGAGCCGGATGCCCAGGTAGAAAAGGTAGGCGGCCCCGATGAACTTGAGGATCGTGAAGGCCAGGGCGGAGGCGGCCAGCAGGATCCCCAGGCTCGTTGCCGAGATGGCGGCGACCGCGAGGGCCCCGAAGGAGATGCCGAGAATCCCGCCGAAGGTTCCCTTCATGCCGTAGCGAAGGGAATTGGTGAGGGTCATGACGACGCCCGGCCCCGGGCTGAGCACGGTCAGGGCGGCCACGAGCAGGAAGAGCGGGTAAAGGGTCATGGTGTTTCTCCGTAATGAAATCCCCGTATGGCTACACGATCTTCATCACAAAAGGCAACCCCTTCCATCGCCGGCAAGATCCGCTTCCTGTTTCTGCCGGTCCGGCAGATCACCGGGCGACGCCGGAGCGGTTCCGCCGGCGGGTGGGGGCCCGCAACCCTTATCGCAGCCTTTTCACCATCCGGAAGTGGCTTTTTACGCCCCGCTCCTCCAGGGGAAGAACGCGGCTCTCGGAGAGGATCTCCATCCCCAGTCGCCGGTAAAACCCAACCGCCGGGTTGTCGCCGGCCACGTCGAGATGACAGGCGTCATAGCCCCGCTCGCGGGCGCGGTCGAACGCGCAGGTCAGCAGCCTCTTCCCGATGCCTTTTCCCTGATCCGAGGGATCCGTTGCCAGGAAAAGCACGTAGTAGGCATGATTCGGGATCGGCGGTGTGAGATATCGGATGTATCCGACGATTTCCAGGTAATGCCGGAATTCCCCGGGTGTCAGGATCTCCGGGGTCCGCTTCACCATGTTTGGGATCATCCGGTCCTGCCTGTCCCGGTCGTACCCGACTTCCAGGCCGGCAAGCCTGCCGCCGGCGACGGCGACCGTGGCGTTGGAGTGGCTGTACAGGCTCTCCTCCTCTTTCCACATGGTGGTGAAGAAGCGGAGAAAGCGGTCGAAATCGTTTTCAAAGAGGCAGTCCCAGAGGCGGGGATCCGTGCTGTAGATGAGCCGGGATGCGGCCTGGGCGTGCTCGGGACCGGCCGGCATGAGCGCGGGGGGATGCGGGTTCGTTTCCATGGCGGGTTTCTACGCTTTTTCCATCGCCTGGTCCAGATCCGCGATCAGGTCGTCCGCATCTTCAATCCCGACGGAGAGCCGCAGGAGCGAGTCGGAAATGCCGATCCTCCGGCGCTCCTCCGGGGAGATCTTCGCATGGGAGGTCCCGGCGGGGGCGCAGATCAGCGATTCCACCCCGCCCAGGCTGACGGCGGGGCGGATGATCCGGAGGCGGCGCTGGAACGAGGCGGCGGAGACGATCCGCTCGTCCGGTTCAAAGGACAGCATGGCCCCGAATCCCGTCATCTGGGACCGGGCGATTTCATGCCCCGGCGAGTCCGGCAGGCCGGGATAGTTCACGCGGAAAACGGATGCATGGGCGGACAGATAGGCGGCGATGCGGGCGGCGTTTGCCGTCTGGCGTTCGACCCGGAGGGCCAGCGTCTTCAGGCTCCGTTCGAGGAGGTAGCACATCATGGCGTTCAGGCTGCCGCCCAGGTGGCGGGCCGCGGCGCGGATTTTCGAGGCATGGGGGCGTGAGGTCAGGGCGGCGCCGCAGCTCAGGTCGCTGTGGCCGCCCAGGTACTTGGTTCCGCTGTGGACGACCACGTCGATGCCGAGCTGCAGGGGGCATTGGTTCACCGGCGTGGCGAAGGTATTGTCGAGGATCGTGACGATGCCCCGTTCCCGGCCGGTCTGTGCCACCCGCCGGATGTCGATGATCCCCAGCAGGGGGTTCGTGGGCGACTCGATCACGATGACTTTCGTCCGCGGCGTCACGGCATCCGCTACCGCCGCGGCGTCCGTGGCCGCGAAGGTGTGGCGGATCCCCAGCCTGTCGAACATGTCCGTGGCGAAGGCGTGGGTTCCGCCGTACAGCTCGTCCATCATGACGACATGGTCCCCCGCCCCGGCGAAGGCGAGGATCGCCGAGCTGACGGCGGCCATGCCGGAACTGAACAGGACGCCGTCTTCCGCGTCTTCCAGCGCGCAGAGCTTGCGGACCACGGCGTCCTGGTTCGGCGTGTTGAAGTAGCGGGGATAAGGGATGTCGTCCCGGTCCAGGTATTCGAACGAGGAGGACGTGAAAATCGGCGTGTTGACGCCCCGCGTCGCGGCGTCGCGGTACGTGCCGCCGTGAACGCAGATGGTTTCCTTCTTCATGCTGATTGCTCCTTGCAAAAGGT
>CAYNEJ010000146.1:855-8215 GCA_964396205.1 uncultured Syntrophaceae bacterium | reverse complement strand
AGGCGATCTGCCGGCCCCGGCGCGTGTAGGCGTCCGTCAGGATATCCTCCCGGCGGCGGAACATGTCCGTCTCCGCGATTCCCAGGCCCGCCAGCATGCGCCGCTCCATCTCCGGATGCGGTTCGACGGTTCCGTCCGCCAGGATGTGCAGCACCTCGACTCCGCGCTCCTGGAGGCGGCGGGCCACGAGAATGCCCCGGTGGCAGTCCAGCGGATCTTTCTCCGCACACATCAGGGCGATGCGATAACTTTCGATTCCCTTCAGGACGCGTTCAATCCCCTGCTTGAACGATTCATCCCGGGCCAGTTGTTCGAAACAGATCCGGCCTCCCTCGTAATGGGAAGGATTTTCGCTCCGCGCCCCGAGCTCGCGGCCGAGGAAGGCGTATGCGATGCCCGCTTCCTTAAGCTTCCGCTGGATCTCGCTTTTGTTGAACCGGGGAACATGGCGGCTGTAGGGCTGGGAGCGGACGTCCGCCACGGCGTCGATGCGGTTTCGCTCCAGCAGGAGGAGGAATTCCTCCCAGGTGTGGTTCGAGTGGCCGACGGTGTAGACCTTCATGATCGACCGGCCCGCCCGGCGGGATGAGAATGGAGAGGCCGTTCCATGTCAGGTCCTGCCCGGATCCCCCGGCGCCGGAGCGGTCATGCCGAACAGTTGCTCCACCCGGGCCAGCCGCCGGGACGCCTCCCGGGTCGGTTTCCCCGCCGCGGAGACGATCTTCCGGATGGCCTCGAGCGCCCGCGCCCGCAGGCGGGCATCCGCGGGCAGCATGGCCGGGATCGCGGCCAGCGCTGCATCGCGGTCCAGGAGCAGGCTGTAGAACTGCCGCCGCACCATGCGCTTGAATTCCTCCAGGGAAACGGCGTCGTTGCGGGCGCGCATCATGCGCAGCGCCTTGAAGTGGCGCTCGTCCACCCCGAACCCCGCCTCCAGTGTGCCGATGTAAATCAGGCTGCGGATGGCCGCCTCGTGGAGCCCGCCCTCGGCGATGCGGGCCTTGAAGGCGGCGATGCGCCCCCGGATGAACTCGATCCGCTCCGGCTCCACGCCGGGCCTCCGGCGCGGGCTCGCGTCCGAGGCCCGCAGTCCCACCAGCGCCTGCAGCAGGGGGGAGCCGTACGTCCACAGGAAGACCTGCTCCACGCTCCGGTCCCTCCAGTCGCGCCAGCCGTCGAGGGCGGCGACGATCCCCTCCGAGACCGCCGACTGCACCTCCTGCAGCCAGTTGTCGGGCGGCAGGGACCGGCGCTCCCCGCGGATTTCTTCGGCGAGCCGGGCGAGGGGTTTCATCATCGGGTTCTTGTCGGAAAAGAGCTCGAAGGGAAGCACCGCGGGGTTCGTCATGTGCAGCCACGAGGCGACGGCGTCATTGGCGAAGGTCTGCACGAAGGGCTGCAGCGTCATGCGGTACAGGCCGAGATTGATTTCGGAGACCCGGCGGGCCGTGGCGAACCGGCGGTCGTTTTCCAGGTTCGGCCGGACGACGGCCCGGATGTCGTCCAGGGTGCGGGGCTCGAAACGCACGATCCAGTCCCCCGGGACCAGGTCCGGGCTGGCGGCCTCGCCGGTCTTGGGGGTCATGACCGCCTCGAACAGCCCGGGCGGCAGCACGTCGATCAGGTCGATGTTGGAGGCAAATTCATCATGCTCTTTCCGGGCCACCGAGCCGGACACGAAGATGCCGAGGTGGCCGATGCTCTCGTGGATCGCATAGACGATGGTCTGGTCGCAGGCGAACAGGTCCTCGTCTTTCTCGTACAGGTCGACGATCCAGCCGAGGGCCTGCTGGGGCGGCGTGATGTTGTCGCCCTTTGAGCAGAAGCAGACGATGGGCGAGCGGATGTTGCGCAGATCGACGCGGATCCCGTCGCTGGTGGTGATCTCGGCGGTGGCGAGCCGGTTGCCGACGAACAGATGGTCGACGATCCACTGCATCTCCGCGGCGTTGAGGTTGACGTGGCCGCCCCAGTAGTTCTCGAACTCCAGAAAGCGGGCCGCCTCGGTGTCGACCTTCGCCCAGACGTTGTAGTTCTTGGTCCACAGGGTGTTGGCCGGGTTGAGGTTCTCGAAGTTTTCCACCAGGTAGGCGCCGTCGAACTTGCCGTTGCCCAGGTCTCCGGTGAGGGCGGTGAGCCAGCTTCCCCCCAGCAGCCCGCCGCTGTAGCGCATGGGATTCTGCCCCTCCACGCCGGCCCAGTAGGAGAGAGGGGCGCCGGCGATGATGATCGGGCCGAACAGCTCCGGCCTGAGCGCCGCCAGCATCATGACCGACCAGCCGGCCTGGCAGTTGCCGATCACGCAGGGCCGGCCCTCCGCGGCCGGGTGCAGCTCGATCACCTTTTCCAGGAAGACCGCCTCGGCCCGGATGATGTCCTCGATGGTCTGATCCGGCATCGGTTCGGGCAGGAAGCCGATGAAATAGCAGGGGTGTCCGGCGCGCAGGGCCACGCCGATCTCGCTGTCGGCCTTGAACCCGCCGATCCCCGGCCCGTGCCCGGCCCGCGGATCGACCACGACGAAGGGGCGCTTCAGCGGGTCGATGACGATTCCCGCGGGCGGCTTGATCCTCACCAGTCCATAGCTGGCGGGCCGCTCGAAGAACAGGCCGTTGAGCACCGGTTCGGCCTCGAAATGCAGCACGTTCGGCACGACCATGGCCTTGTGCCGGCGATACTGGTTGCCCCGCTGCCGGAGCACGTCCCAGTACAGGATCGTGCGCTGCCACGCATCCGCCCAGTAGTCGACGGCCTGCTGCACGAAGCCGGGCGCCATCGGTCCGTCCGATTGAAATCCCTGAAGGGGAGTCACGAGCCAACCTCCTTGATTTGTGGTCATTTCATGATCAGCATCTCGTCCCACTTGCAATAGAGAAAGCGGAGAAAATCGTACTCGAAGGGATAGCCGCTGTCGAAATAGCCAAACCGCACCCGATGCCTTGCATCGACGGCTTCCAGCGTGGACACGCCCGCGAGAATGATTTCGCCGTGGTCGACATGCTTCAGGGGATCGGCCACATGGAGAACCGCGAAACGGATGCCCGCGTCCACCGCGGACCCTCCGGCACTGCGCATCGTGTTGGGTCCCAGCACCGGAAGGACCAGGTAGGGCCCGGCACCGACGTTCCAGCGGCCCAGCGTCTGGCCGAAGTCCCCGTGCTGCTTTCTCAGGCCCATCGGCGTGGCCGGGTCGAGCAGACCGCCGATGCCGATGGTGCTGTTGGTGAGGAAGCGGCCGACCGTGATGAGGAACTTCTTTCCCTGCAACTGGAAAACACTGTTGTAGAGCGTCCGAAGCTCTCCAATGTTCCCGAAAAAGTTGGAGATTCCCTTCTGGGCAAGAGTGGGGACGATGAACTCGTACCCCCTCACGACGGGGAGAAAGACGTATTTGTCGAAGCGGTAATTGAAGTTGTACATGCTGCGGTTGAAGCCCTCCCAGGGATCCGCAATGTCGACGACCCGCTCGTCGTCATTGAATTCGGCGGCCGTGTGCCTGGCCGGCTCCTCGGGAGGCAGCGCCGAGGTCCTGGTCACGGCGCACCCGGAGAGGGACAAAACCAGGTACAGGGCGACGAGGAACGGGAATGCGCGTCGGAGGAGAGTCTTCATGCCGTGCCCCTCAATCCTGTTTGAAGAAGCCGACGAAGTCGGCCATGTTGTCCCGGTATTCGAGGTTTCCCATGTGGCCTCCGCGGGGATAGATCCTGGCCCGTTCACCGAACAGCCAGCGGAGGTAGTCGACCTCCTCCTTCACCAGGATGAAGTCGTCTTCGTTCGTCATCGCCCCGAACTTGGGGGATGCTTTCAGGTATCCCTCGATGCTCTTCAGGCTCAGGGATTCGATGAATGTGTCCCGGTCAAGGCCCGGCCGCTTCTTCCGAATATATGGATAGAAGTATTCATCGAAGTAGGTGAGGAAGCTGAGATGGACGGCCACCCGGAAATAGTCGCCCAGCGGGTCGGTGGCGCTGAGAACCCGGTTTTTCGGTACGACGTAGCCGCCGTTGGTCATGACGTCCGAGGAAAAGATCAATCCCGCCAGGGAGATCCGGAAGGAGAGACCGATCAGGCCTCCGCTTTCATCGCGGGAAAAAAGATTGGCCTTGTAGATTGCATAGAGAAAATCGTCGTCGACGTCGACGAAGTCGCCCCTGCGGTAGAATTCGATAAACTTGGCCAGCATCCGGTTGAAATAGGTGCCGATCTTCCGCGGTCCTCCGGGAATTCTCTCCAGCAGCCCCTCGATGCGGTTGACCGAGTTGTAGAGGTTCACCGCCGGATTGACCAGGAGGACCTTGCGAAAGTTGAACCCCTTTTTCTCTTCGTCCAGCCGGGCCACGAAAGCGGCATGGGTTCCGCCCAGGCTGTATCCGCAAAGGTGGAATTCGGACACCTCGACATCCGCCTTCACCATGTTCCAGGCGATTTCCATGGCCCGGTGGAGATCCTCTGCGTCTTCCGTCAGATCGCCGGGGATGTGGCTTCGGGAGGCATTGATGATAAAGTTCGGGTGGGTCGGTGACGGCAGCGTAATGACATGGCAGCCCGCTTTGTAGAGGGCCGCCATCATCACCATCGCCTTCTGCGACTGGTCGTCGGCGCCGGTCCCGGCGATCAGGAAAACCAGGGGCGCCTTCCTGTCCTGGTAGGCCAGCGTGCAGCGGAGGCCTTCATCGTAAAAAAAGACATCGGGTTTCGGGAGATCGGAACGAATGTCGAAAACGAGCCGCCGCACCCGCATCCGCTCCGGAGGCGGCGCCTTGAGGGGAGCAGGGGTTCCCAGGATCGTGGCCTCGTAGGCGCCGGGGATCGGATAACCGTAGTCGTCCGCCGCCGGTACGGAAACCGGCAACAGCACAAACCAGAGAATCAGGAGGGCGATCAGTCGCTTCATTCGACAAGACCATGTTCCTGCAAGTCTTATGGTGCTGGGATCGTCGGCCGGACGTGCCGTGCGTCGCGGCAGCTCCATGAAAGGTGACTGCCGGCGACAGCTCTTTATACATGAACGGAGGCCGAATGCAGAGGAAAAAAACAGACGGCTCGGCCGTGACGGGCTCTCCCCGCTGTCTCTGCGCCGCCTGGGAGCGGATGCCGGGAAGTGTGAAAGAACATCTTGCCCAACGGCCGGGAGGATTGTATTCTCTGCCGCATCATTGTTTCCCGTTTGCCGTATGTCTTGCATCCCTCGAAAAGGAGAAAAATCATGTCCCTGAATACATTCATGATTCGCGGCGATTGTGTGCGACGTTGCCTCGGGAGATTCCTTTCCCTTCTTCTTTTGCTGTTCCTGGCCGCTCCGGCGCTCTTTGTTGAGGCCTCCGAGACGGTCCCGTCGAAGATCCGGGACGTCACCCTGTTCACGGACCAGGCCCTGGTGACCCGCGAGGCGTCGCTCCGCGTCAAGCCGGGTCTCCACGAGTTGCTGCTGGACGTGGAGGCCTTCCAGGTGGACGGCGATTCCGTCACGGCCAGGGTCTTCGGGGACGGGGAGATCCTGGGCGTCCAGTTCCGGGAGGTGCCCCTCCGGGAGGCGGCCCAGGAAAACATCCGGGCCCTGGAGCAGAAGCTCCGGTCGCTGCGCCAGGCGGAGCGCCGCCTGAACGACGACAAGGAAGTCCTGGCGAAGAAGGAGCAGTTCCTGAAATCCGTCGTCTCCTTCTCCGAGGGGCAGGTGCCCAAGGACATCAAGACGTCCTTCCCGAAGACGGAGGACCTGGACAAGACCGTCCGGTTCCTGGGAACGAACTTCGACGCCGTCGCGCGGGACCGGCGGGTTCTGGACGAGAAGATCGAGGACGTCCGGAAGGACATCCGGGTCGCCGAGAAGGAGCTGCAGGCCCTGCGGAGGCCGTCGGGAGAGGCGAAAAAGATCATCGAAGTGACCTTTCGCGCGGTCCGGGAGCAGCGGATCCGCATCGAGGCGTCCTACCTGGTACGCCGGGCGACGTGGGGTGCCCTCTACCGGGCCTCGGTTCCTGCTTCCATGGACGGCGTGGACCTTTCGCTGTTTTCAAAGATCCGGCAGAAGTCGGGGGAGGACTGGGACCGGGTGTCCCTCTCCCTCTCCAACGTGATCCCCCTCAAGGGCGTCGACCTTCCCGAGCCCGCCCCCTGGATCCTCTCGCTGCCGAGGCCTGCGCCGAAGGCCTACAAGCGGGCCGAGCGCTATGACATGAATCGGGCCAAGGTCGCCACGGCGGCTCCGGCCCCGATGGCGGAGGCGTTGGCCGGGGCCGTGGAAGACGAAGCCCCCGCCCGGGAGGCCGCCTTTGTCTCCGCCGCCCGGCAGGCGGGCGAGCTGTCCTTTGAATACCGCATCCCCCAGGCGGTGAGCATCGAATCGCGGGACAAGGAGACAATCCTGCCCCTGACGACGAAGCGCCTCAAGGGGGATTTCTTTCTCTACACCGTGCCGAAGAGCAGCAACCTCGCCTTCCTGGTGTGCCGGACCGCCTCCGACGCGGAGCTCCTGAGCGGCCCGCTGAACGTCTATTTCAGCGGGCGCTACGTGGGCAAGACCACCCTGGCTGAAAAACGGCCGGGCAAGGAGTTCTACCTGAACCTGGGGGCTGACCGGGAGGTGAAGGTCCAGCGGGTGAAGACCCGGGACAGGCTGAAGGAAACCCTCTTCGGGATGGAGCGGAACACGACCGTCCGCGAGCTGTCCTATGCGCTGACCGTCGAGAACCTGAAGGACAAACCCGTTACCGTCCGGATTCTCGATGCCGTGCCGGTCTCCCGGACCGACCGGATCCAGGTGAAGGACCTGAAGCTCGATCCCCAGCCGAAGGAAAAGGACGTCCAGGGCCAGGAGGGCGTCTATCTCTGGGAAGTCACGCTGAAGCCGCGGGAAAAGCGGGACGTCGGGATCTCCTTCGAGGTCTCCTACCCCAGGGAATCGCCGCCCGTCGGCCTGTAGGGGCCGCGGGGAGGGTGGCCATGGGAGCGGCCGGGCGGCGGCTGTCCCGGGAGCGGAAGACCCTGGAGGCCATGATCCGCCTCCGGTGCCGGGATATCCACAAACCGGAGGGAGGCGGTCTCTGCGGGGAGTGCCGCGATCTTCTCGGGTACGCCGAGGGGCGCCTTGCGAAGTGCCCCTTCGGGGAGGGGAAGCCCACCTGTGCCCGCTGTCCCGTTCACTGCTACCGGCCGGAGATGCGGGAGCGGGTCCGGGCGGTCATGCGCTACGCCGGGCCCCGGATGATCCGGGAGCATCCCTGGCTGGCCCTGATGCACATGCTGGACGGCTTCCGGAAGGCACCGGACCTGCCACGCACCGGCCGCGGCGGTCCGGAGGGATAGCCGCCGGCGGTTTCCGTCCCGCATCAAACCACTCAGGAGAATTCGCTTCATG
>CAYNEJ010000146.1:0-845 GCA_964396205.1 uncultured Syntrophaceae bacterium | reverse complement strand
GACAAGGTCATCATCACCGCCGCCATCACGGGCAGCCGCATGACCCGCGACGTCGCCCCCCACATCCCCATCACGCCCGAGGAGATCGCGACATCCGCCCTCGAGGCCTGGCAGGCCGGGGCCTCCATCGTCCACCTCCACGTCCGGGACCCCGAGACGGGCCTCGGCTCCCAGGATATTGATCTGTTCCGGCGGGTCGTGGAGCCCCTCCGGGAGAAGACGGATCTGATCCTGAGCCTCACCACCAGCGGCATTCCCGGGAGGAACCTGCCGACGGAGGAGCGCCTGGCGCCCCTGGCCCTGAAGCCGGAGCTGGCCTCCTTCGACGCCGGCTCGATCAATCTCGGCGGCCGCGTCTTCGCCAACAGCCCGGACTTCCTGGACGAGGCCGCCCGGATGATGCGGGAGGCGGGGGTAAAGCCGGAGATCGAGGTCTTCGACCTGGGGATGCTCGTCACGGCCGTCCGGATGCGAGACGAGGGGAAACTGGACGACCCGCTCCATTTCCAGTTCGTCCTGGGGACCCCCTGGGGCGCGCCGGCGACGCCCAAGTCTTTCCTCCACCTTCACGAGCATCTGCCCGAGGACGCCACCTGGTCGACCATCGGCATCGGCCGGGGCTCCCTGCCCATGGCCATGATGGCCCTCATCCTGGACGGCCACATCCGGGTGGGCATGGAGGACAACATCTACCTGGACCGGGGGGTGCCGGCGAAGACGAACGCCGAGCTGGTGGAGCGGGTGGTCCGCATCTGCCGGGCCTACGGCCGGGACATCGCCACGCCCGCCGAGGCGAGAAAGATACTGGGGATGGTTTGAATACTGCAGGTGTTGCTGATCATGAT
>CAYNEJ010000145.1:5405-8329 GCA_964396205.1 uncultured Syntrophaceae bacterium | reverse complement strand
AATACTGCAAGGGGAAAATGGCCAACTTCAAGGTCCCGAAGAAGTTCATCATCCGTCCGCTCCTGCCGCTCCTGGCCAACGGAAAGGTGAGCAAGCTGGCCCTGAAGGACGAGATCCGGGAGACGTTGAAGGGCTGACGGCCCCCGCGCCGCTGCGGCTTGTGCCCCGGCGACTGTTTTCATGCGGATTGGACGGGCTGCCGGCGAATCATCAGATTGCAGACGATGGTCTGGACGGTCTCGCCGCGCTGGTTGAGCGTGGCGATCTTCAGGCGGACGATGCCGCGGTCCGGGTGTGACCGGTGGGGTTTCGTCTCGAGCACTTCCGCCAGCGCCCGCAGCGTATCGCCGGGACGGACGGGCAGGAGCCACCGCAGCTCGTCGAAGCCCGGCGACCCCAGGTTGTTCTTCAGGAGGCCGGTCATCAGGCAGAGCCGGAACGTCGCCGCGATGGTGTGAATCCCGCTGGCGATGAGTCCTCCATAGATGGAATGCTTCGCCGCCTCCGCGTCCATGTGAAAGGCCTGGGAATCGAAATGCAGGGCGAAATCGATGATGGCGCTCTCCGTCATGGTCAGCCCCGGAGATTCGAAGCGATCCCCGGCATGGAAATCATCGAACAGCATCAGGAGAGCGCCTCGCGCATCTTTTCCGACAGCGTCTGCAGCGAATAGGGTTTGTTGATGAAGCCCCTGCATCCCCGGTTGAGGATTTGCCTCGCCTCTCCGTCGATGCTGTATCCGCTGGACAGGATGACGCGGACCCCCGGATCCATCGCCTTGAGCTGATCGAAGGTCTCTCCGCCGCTCATTTTGGGCATGATCATGTCCAGCAGGATCAGGTCGATTTCGTCCCTGCGGGCGGTGAATACCTCCAGCGCCTCTTTCCCGCTTTTCGCCACGATGACCCGGTAGCCCAAGTGTTCCAGCATCTCACCGGCAACGGTGGCGACGACCTCTTCGTCGTCCACGATGAGGATCGTACCGCTTCCCTTCTTCATTTCTTCCGCCATGACTCGTTCGCTCTCCTTGATTGCCTGCTCCTCGGTCGTAGGAAAAAAAATGTGAAAGGTGGTGCCCTGCCCTTTGTCGCTGTATACCTGAATCGCCCCGCCGTGCCCCGTTACGATGCCATAGACGGTTGCGAGGCCCAGCCCTGTTCCCCTTCCCATCTCCTTCGTGGTGAAGAAAGGCTCGAAGATTCGCGCCTTGGTCTTGTCGTCCATCCCCACGCCCATGTCGGTGACCCCGATGCGGACATACCTGCCCGCGGGAAGGCCGAGAGACTGGGCCTCTTCCCTCTCGAACACGATGTTGCACGTGTGCAGGTACAGGCTCCCTCCCGCGGGCATTGCCTGAGAGGCATTGACGTACAGATTGAGGAGAACCTGCTCGATCTGGCTCCGGTCCAGGTTCGCCGCCCAGAGGCCCTTCTGAAGATTCGTGTGAATCGTGATCTCCCGCCTCGTCCGCCCGAACAGGGAAGATGTCTTCCCAATGATATCGTTGATATCCGTCGGGCTGACCTGGTATTTCCCGCCCCTGGCGAAACCGAGCAGCTGCCTTGCGAGATCGGCGCCGTTTTTCACCTGCGCCTCAATTCCCCTCACCCGCTCCCGCAGGGGATTCCCTTCTCCAAGTTCCTGCAGAAGCAGGGATGCATAGCCCTGGATGCCCATGAGCAGGTTGTTGAAGTCGTGGGCAATGCCCCCCGCAAGCGTTCCGATGGCCTCCATCTTCTGTGCCTGGAGCAGCCGTTTCTCCAGCTCTTTCCGGGTGGAGATGTCCCGGACGAAGCAGAGCGCTCCCGGCTTGCCCTTCCACATCACCGGGATGGAATTGATCTGCACGCTCAACTCCCGGCCCTCCCTGTTGACGGCCCGGAATTCGTAAAGCGGGGGCACCTCCTCTTTCCGGAGCCGTTTTTGATATCGCTCGAAGACAAGACCGCGATCATCCGGGTGGACGAACATGGTGAACGGCAGATCGGCGATCTCGTCCCGCGTATACCCCAGGACGTCTTCCGCCACACGGTTCGCGAATTTCATCGTGCCGTCCTGGACGACAAAGATCGCGTCCCGGGCGTTTTCGACCAGGAGGCGGTACTCCTCCTCCGAATTCATGAGTGCTCTTTCCATCTCTTTTCGTTCCGAGACGTCGGTGATGACGCCCTCGTAATACAGGATCCGTCCGCCTTCGTCGCGGACGCAGCGTACGTTGCCGGAGATCCAGATGATCTGTCTATCTTTCCGATAGACCATCGTCTCCAGATTCACCAGCTGGTCGGTCTTCTCGATGATGTCCCGGATTTTCCTGCGCTCGGCGGGATCGACAAAATGCTGCCGGGCCATGTCCGTGACCGTCCGCTGCATCTCTTCCGGAGAACCGTATCCGAATATCCGGGCCATCGCGGGGTTGAGGAGCAGGAATCGGCCTGAGGTCGTACTCCTGAAAAAACCCTCCACGGCATTCTCAAAGAACTGCCGATAAGTGCCGTCATGGTTTGTTCCTTCTGGAGTTGCAACGGGAAGATCGCTGGTACGCATCTTGACTCCACGGGTAATCCTGACCCAATGCTATATATGAAACACCCCCCGCCGTCAAACGTGCCTTGCGCCCATTTCCATGACAGCGGATTCATGGTATTTATCGCAAAAAAGGAGGCGGATTCCATGAAAAACCTTTTCACGATGATCCCGGCGGGAATGCTGGTTCTGCTCCTGGCAGCCTCTCCCTGCCAGGGACTGACGGCCGACCAGGTCCTGAAGCTGAAAAAGGCCGGCGTCAGCGACCGGACGATCCAGCTCATGATCGAGCAGGAGCGGGAGGCGAAGGAGAGCCCGTATGAGACGATGGGGGTCCGGGAGGTCCGGGACAGCAGCGGCAACGTCGTGGTCGTCCATTCGACGGGCCGGTCGAAGACCGA
>CAYNEJ010000145.1:0-5305 GCA_964396205.1 uncultured Syntrophaceae bacterium | reverse complement strand
TGTCCGCGGCCGATCTGCCGGCTTTTGTCCCGTCCCCCGGGATGGTACGGAAGCAGGCTGATCTTCTCGACTCCCAGGCCCCTTGCCAGCACCGCGACCCGTCGGATCTCCTCCTCGTCGTCGTTCAGGCCCGCCAGGAGGGGGATCCGGAACCAGGTCCGGACAAGCCCGGCGACCAGCCGCGCGTTGGCGATGATGAGGGCGTTGCCGACGCCGGTAAACCGCCGGTGCCTCTCGTCGTCCAGCATCTTGATGTCGTACAGAACCAGGTCCACGTGCCGGATCGCCGACCGCAGGATATCGGGATCGACGTGCCCGGAGGTGTCCAGCGCCGTGTGCAGGCCCGCTTCCCGGGACCCGGCGAGCAGGCCGACGGCGAATTCCGGCTGCAGGAGGGGCTCCCCGCCCGACAGGGTGACGCCGCCTCCCGAGGTCTCGTAGAAAATGCGGTCCCTCTCCAACTCGCCCAGGATCCCTTCGACGGTCTCCTCCCGGCCGGCGACGGAGAGGGCCCCCGTCTCGCAGGCCGCGGCGCAGCGGAGGCACTGCGTGCATTTCCTCCAGTCGATGCGCCGGCCCTTCTCCTTCGTGATCCGGATGGCCCGCTCCGGGCAGGCGGCCAGGCAACGGCCGCAGGCGGTGCACCGGTTGTCCCGCAGCATGATCTGCGGAGAGCGATCCTGCGACTCGGGATTGGCGCACCAGGCACAGCGGAGAGGGCATCCCTTGAGGAACACCGTTGTCCGGATCCCCGGCCCGTCGTGGATGCAGAACCGCTGGATATCGAAGATCGTCCCCTTTGCGCCCAACGTCCCGCTCCCGGCGTCGTCTCAGCCCTTCCTGGCGATGACCAGGTCCTCGTACCCCAGCTCTTTCAGGATCACGGGGAACATCTGGAAGGCCGGCTTGACCACCGGCAGGAGCTTGAGCATGGCTGTGATCTTGCCGCCCTGCTTCACCTTGCCCCGGGTGACCGCGGCGACGGGGTTTTCGAGACCATGCCAGAAGCTGTGGGAGAAATCCGCCGCCTGCCTGGACCAGACGTCCTCCTTCAGCTCACAGGGACCGAGGCGATAGGACCCGTAGTAGCCGGGCCTCTCCGGCGGGTTCTTCAGGTCGATGGTGATCTCGGAGTCCGGGTCCGTGTAGATGAAGCGGATGATGATCCCCGCCTTGGCCATCTTGGAGCCGATCTTCTCGTCCGTCAGGACCCGTTCCATGAAATATCCATAGATTTTGTATAGATGGTCCGCATCGCGATAATAAGTCCCCATGGTCTCCCCTTTCTTTTTCCCGTTCTTATTTTCCCCGGCGCTGATCGAATCGCCGGCCGTAGAGAACGCCGGCCAGGGTAACGCGGAGCATCTGCACGGTGCCTCCCGCCACGCCCCAGGCCCGGGCGTCCCGGAGCATCCGCTCGACGGGATACTCCTTGCTGTACCCATACCCGCCGAAGATCTGCATGGCCATGTTGGTCACCTCGATGACCATCTCGTTGGCGAAGCACTTTCCCATGGAGGCCTCGTAGATCGAGGGCAGGCCCTGCCCCGCCCCGGAGGCGGCCCGGTAGACCAGGAGCTTCGCCGCCTCCAGCTTCATGGCCATGTCGACGGTCATGAACTGGATCGCCTGGAACTCGCAGATCGGCCGGCCGAAGGCCTGGCGCGCCTGGGCATAGGCGATGGCCTCCCGCAGGGCCCCGCCCGCCGTGCCGAGGCACATGGCGGCGTTGCCGCAGCGCTCGATGTCGAAGGTCCACATGAGCTTGCTGAAATCCCCGGCCTTGATGACGACGTTCTCCTTCGGGACCCGGACATCCTCGAAGACCAGCTCACAGGACGGCATGCCCCGGAGGCCCAGGAACTCCTCCTGCTTGCCGAAGGTGAAGCCGGGCGCGCCCTTCTCCACGAGGAGGCCGCCGATGCCCTTGTACCCCGGGGTTTCGCCGAATCGCGTATAGACCATGTAATGGCTGGCGTGGCCGCCGCCGGTGATGAAGATCTTCCGGCCGTTGAGGATGAACGAGTCGCCATCCTCCACCGCCTTCGTGGCGAGGGCCGTCAGGTCCGATCCGGCCTCCGGCTCGGTCATGCAGACGGAGACGCTCCGCTCCCCCCGGCAGACCGCCGGGATGATCGCCTTCTTCTGCTCCTCCGTCCCGAACATGTCGATCACCCGGACGGGCCCCACGTTGGACTCGAAGACGGGCGCCGCGATCATGGGGCTGTACTTGGCCAGCTCCTCGATGGCCAGGATTGCGTTGATCGCCGGCTGGCCGCCGCCCCCGTGCTCCGCGGAAAGGGTCATCCCCAGGAGCCCCATGTCGGCATACTTCGCCATCAGGTCATAGGGGAACTCGCCCGTCCGGTCGATCTCCGCGGCCCGTTCCCGGAACTTCTCCCGCTCCCCCATGGTCCGGAGGGTCGAAAGGAGCATCTTCTGTTCGTCGTTCAAAGAAAAATCCATTCGCTCTACTCCTTTTTTCTTGTTTCCGTTTTCGAAGAATCCGGCCACCCCTTCAGATCAGGGAGGCCAACTCCCGGATGTCCGGGAGTTTTTCCAGGTTGAGGATCATCCCGATGATGCGTTCCGTCTGCTCCCGCTTTCGTCCTCCCGCAAAAAAGCGAACCTTCTCCGACAGGTCGTCCGCCTCCATGGGGTCGCGCGGGTCCCCCTTGGGGATGTCCACCTGCCGGACCAGCCGCCGGCCGTCCCTGAGGACGATTTCCACCCGGCTGGAGGTCTTCCCGGGATAGATCCGGTTCAGCTCCTCGTCCATCAGGACGGTGACCTTTTTCGACAACGCGTACAGGGTTGGGTCGGCCATCCGCTTCTCCGTGAGCTGCATCGGCCCCAGTGCCCGGTCGAGGATGCAGACGGCCGTGACATAGGGGATGGAGAACTGGGCGTTCACGATGGTGTCCCTCTCCGCAACGCCCTTCCCCACGGCGATCACCGCCATGCCGTAGGTGAAGACCTCGACGGCGGCGATGTCTGCGGGACCGGGATTCTCCTCCTTCATCAGCGCCAGCGTGGCCTGGGCGGCTCCGTGGGTGTGACGGCAGGCCGTGTAGGGCTTGAAGTAGATGTCGCTGATCGTGTAGTTCTCCCCGAGCCCTTCCGTCAGCTTCCCGAAATTCGGCTCCGCCCGGGTCGTGATCTGGGTGAACCCGCCCTTCAGCTCCGACCCCTCGAACACCTGCCGGTCCCCGGTGATGCCGGCGCCGGCAAGCCCCGCCGCCATCAGCCCCGCCTGGGCGGCCTGGCCGCCCTGGACGATTTTGACGGTGAACCCGCCCATGAGCTGCTGGGCCATGGATATGGGCGCCAGGTAGCCGGCACACCCCAGGGCATTGAGCATCGTACCGGCGTCGAAGCCGTTGAGACGTGCCGCCGCCGCGGCCGCCCCGAATGTCCCGCAGGTTCCTGTCGGCAGAAATCCCCCCAGGGTGTGCCAGGGGTGCATGGCTGCAGCCGGCCGGTCCGCTGCTTCGTATCCGGCGACGACGGCCTCGATGAGAGCCTTCCCTCCCAGGCCCAGGTCTTCCGCCACGGCCAGGGCGGCGGGGATCACCGCCGTGCCGGGGTGGTTGCCGCCGAAGCGCAGCCCGTCCTGGGCCTCGATGGCCTCCGCCGTCGTTCCGTTCAGGAAGGCCGCGTGGTGCAGGTCCGTCCGGAAGCCGCATCCCAGGACGGTGGCCCGGGGCGGCCCATTCAGGGAGCGGATGTATTCCACCACGCCGGAGACGGCATTCAGCTCGAGGGAGCCGTAGACATTGGCGACATAGTCCAGGATGCACAGCTTTGCCTTGCGAACGACCTCCGGAGGCAGCGCCTCGAAGGTGATCCCTGCCAGGAATGCCGCCAGCTTCTCCGTATGATCCATGAGCATCCTCCTCTTCGGGTCAGGTCACAAAACAGGTCTGACTCATTTTTGATCACCTTCTGCCGGTGTCACGGATTCCGGCCGTTCAAAAGGGGTTGGATGCAAGGCCCCCGAAGTCCCCGAGCCGCGAGTCGCACTTTTCCGTACGTCGAGCGGCGAGGGACGAGGGGAACGCAGCAGACGACCTCTTTTCAACGGCCGTCCTACACGTATCCCTTCGTCTCGTAGATCTTGATCATCCGGTGCGGATCGAGGATCTCGCGGATGACCCGCAGCTCCTCCGCCCGGGGCGGCTCCGTCTCGTGGACGTCGTCGGCCACCTGAAGGTCCCAGCCGGTCAGGCGGCGAATCTCGTCGATCGTGCTGCCCGGATGGTAGCTGGCCAGGTACGCCTCCTTCGTTTCCGGGTGAAAGCGGAGAACCGCCTTGTTCGTGATGATGACATGGGGACCCGTCCCGGTGGGCAGGTTCCATTTCTCGCGGGCGCCGGCGCCGTCGAGGTATCCCGGCGTGGTCATGAAATCGACGCGGGCGGGCAGCCGGCGCGGGTCGTGCTGGGCGATGATGAGCACCCGCCTGGCCAGCGACCCGATGGGATTGGCGCCGCCGCTTCCCGGCAGGCGGCTTTTCGGCTGTTCGTACGGCCCGATGCAGGTTGTGTTGATGTTGCCGAAGCGGTCCACCTGGGATCCCGAGAGAAAACCCACGTCGACCCAGCCGCCCTGCAGGAACATCCCCATGATGTCGACAAGACCGCCGATCATGGCCGCGCCGGGATTGAGGCAGGCATCGCCGACGGACAGGGCCGGACGCCGGGGCCGGGCGTCATAGACGCCCGATTCCTGCATCATGACCGCACCCGGGGCGTGGGTGTGCTTGGCGATGTTGGCCGACATGGTGGGAAATCCCGTGCCGACGACGACGACATCGCCGTCCCGGATTTCCCGCGCACCGCAGCAGGCCATGAGCTCCGGCTTGATGTAGTCGTTGGGGTGGTCGCTCATTGCTTCTTGCCTCCCTGGAGAGGGGGACGGGCAAAGATCCGTCCCCGCGCCGCTCATTGGATTTCAGTACTCGTAGCTGACCGGATAACTGTAATCGAACCGGGCCTGGAGGTCCTTGAACCGGGCATAGCCGAACCGGTCGATGAAATGCTGGATGTAGGCCGTCCGGTCGGGGATGTCGTAGACCCACTCCTTGAGAAAGGCCTGGAAGCCCTCCACCGTGCCCGAGGCCTCCTTGTAGAGGTAGCCGAAGCCGAGATCGAGGTCGTAGAAGCCGGGCGTGTAACCGGGGTGGGAAGCGAAGGGCTCCTCCACCACGGCGGCGACTTTGAAATCCGGAACGATGGTCCGGGAAGGGTCCTTCCCGATCACCTCCCGGCTGACGATCCGCTCGCAGGAGACGATCACCTTTCTC
>CAYNEJ010000144.1:0-8330 GCA_964396205.1 uncultured Syntrophaceae bacterium | reverse complement strand
CCATGAAGAAGAAAACGTTCCTGTGGTTCCTGCTGCCGATGTTCCTGGCGCTTTTCTTCACGCTGCCCGGGGACAGGGCCGACGGGGCGGCAAAGAAAGCCGGGGTCTCCTGCAGCTCCTGCCACGCGGACCTGCAGGCGGTCGTCGGGAAGACCCATCCTCCCTTGACGGGGAAGGACCTGGCCTCCTGCCTCCAGTGCCACGCCCCCGACATGGGCGGCGAGGCGAAGAAGCGTCCCTTCTCCGTCCGGATCCATGCCGGTCACATTCCACCGAAAGGCAGTCTCGACTGCCTCACCTGCCACGCCTGGACGCCCGGCAGGAGCTTCGGACTGATCGGCGTGAAGGGAAGCTGGGGAGCCCCGACCGGGGAGGACATGGACCTGCTCAAGGAGATTTACACGACGCTGGCCAAGGAGGAATACACGGCCAGGCTCCATGCCGACAAGGGCGTGGCCTGCGCGAGCTGCCACGGCAAGGCGTTGCCCAAACCGGACGACACGGTGGAGAACGCCCGCTGCCTCACCTGCCACGGACCGCTGGAGAAGCTGGCAAAGAAGACGGAGCCCAAGGACTTCCCGGATCGCAACCCCCACAAGTCACACCTCGGGGACATCGCCTGCACCGTCTGCCACAAGGCCCACGGTCCGTCCAAG
Source organism: uncultured Syntrophaceae bacterium (assembly GCA_964396205.1). Classification (GTDB taxonomy): domain Bacteria; phylum Desulfobacterota; class Syntrophia; order Syntrophales; family PHBD01; genus PHBD01. The sequence goes on along the minus strand of CAYNEJ010000144.1, from coordinate 7,674 downwards.
GTCTACTGTCTCGACTGCCACACAAAATTCCAGATGAAGATCCCGGGACAGGCAAAATAACCCTCTGCCGTCCGGGAAGGCTGTGAAGCGCCTTCCCGGACGGATTTTCCTGTCCTCCCGGCCATGCCCCACCCCACAAGAGAATCGGGATCCCTTCACCGTTTTCCGCTCCATGAAACATGCAAATCACGGAACACCGGTTGAAAACCGTTCGCGGATTCCTTATGATGAGCCAACCTCACTTGCCGCGACGTGCGAATGAAACCTGTTTTCTCAACGGCCATGGCCGAAAACATAATCCTCGACTCGATCGCCGACGGCGTTTTCACGGTGGACCGGGACTGGCGAATCACCAGCTTTAACCAGGCGGCCGAGCAGATTACCGGGGTCTCGCGCCGGGAGGCCATCGGTCAATCCTGCAAGGAGGTCCTGAAGGCGGACATCTGTGAAAAAACCTGCCTCCTCCGGCAGACGCAGGAAACAGGCCGTCCCATCGTCAACAAGACCGTCCGGATCATCACCGCAGCGGGCCGCCGGATCCCCATCAGCATCTCGACGGCCATCCTGAAGGACGAGGCCGGAAACGCCATCGGCGCCGTTGAGACCTTCCGCGACATCAGCGTGGAGGAAAACCTGCGCAAAAGAATCCGGGGACGATACTCCTTCGAGGACATCCTGTCGAAGAATCCGCGGATGCACCAGCTGTTCGACATCCTCCCGGATGTGGCCGCCAGCCCGAGCACGGTCCTCCTGGAGGGGGAGAGTGGAACGGGAAAGGAGCTTTTCGCCCGGGCCATTCACAACCTGAGCCCCAGAAAAAACGGCCCCTTCATCGCAGTCAACTGCGGCGCCCTTCCGGACACGCTCCTGGAATCGGAACTCTTCGGCTACAAGGCGGGAGCGTTCACGGATGCAAAGCGGGACAAACCGGGACGATTCAAGCGGGCGGAGAAAGGAACGCTCTTTCTGGACGAGATCGGCGACATCTCGGCAGCGATGCAGGTCCGCCTGCTCCGGGTGCTCCAGGAAAAGGTGTACGAACCCCTCGGTTCCGTGGAACCGGTTCCGGCGGACGCCCGGATCATCGCCGCCTCAAACCGGAAGCTTGATGACCTTGTCCGCGAAGGAAAATTCCGGGAGGACCTCTATTACCGGATCAACGTCGTGCGACTCGTTCTGCCGCCCCTCCGGGAGCGCATGGAAGACCTCCCCCTCCTGGCGGACCACTTTATCCGCCAGATGAACGCCCTGCAGAACAAAGACATCCCCGGCCTGTCCGACGAGGCCATGGCCTGCCTGATGTCTCACGGCTTCCCGGGTAATATCCGGGAACTGGAAAACATCATCGAGCGGTCCTTCATCCTCTGCAAGGAGGGACCGATCCTGCCGCAGCACCTGCCCGAGTTTCTCTGGTCCCGGGAACCGGGGACACTCTCCGGTCTTCCCGCGGAGACTCTGTCCATAAAGCAGATGGAGGCGGCTTTCCTCACAAACGTCCTCCGCCGTAACGGCTGGAGCCGGATGAAGACAGCCAGTCAGCTCGGCATTCACAAGAGCACCCTCTTCCGCAAGATCCGGGCACTCGGCATCCGGACTCCGGATCGCAAGGGATTGAAGAACCCGGGGTCATGATCGCCGCCGCCGGACGCATCCAGCACGTGGAAGGAGCGCCGCCCGTATCCAATAAGCATCCAGGTTTGTTAAACATTTTCATTGTCAAGGGTTCGGTGGCAATCACGGCACGCATCGTGTATATTCATGGGGAATGGCTTGCTTCGGAAAGGAGGAGGATCATGAAAAAAGCATTTTTTGTCAAAACCCTGCCGGTGCTCTTCCTTCTGCTCGCGCTTTCCGCTCCGGCGGAAGCAAGGGATATCCCGCCGATCGTCCCGGTCGACTGGCTCGAAGCGAACCTGGATCATCCGCGGCTGATCGTTCTCGACGTGAGAAAGGTTGAGCAATACAAGGAAGGCCATATCCCGGGCGCCATCAGCTCTTTTTACCGCTCCTGGGCCTTCAGGAGGGGAGAGCTCTACTCGGAGGTCCCGGAAGTGGACGACCTGCAGGAAATGATCGGTGAGGCCGGCATCGGCATGGACTCCCTCGTGGTCGTCACGGGAAGCGTCTCCTCTCCCGTGGAAAGCTACCAGAGCGCCCGGGTGGCCTGCACTCTCCAGTACGCTGGGATTCCGAACGTGGCGCTGCTTGACGGGGGCATCAACGCCTGGGTCCGGGCAAAAAAGAAACTGTCCACCGTCCCCCGGAAAGCCCTGACGAAACCCTTTACGGCGAAACCCAGGCGGGAGTTCTTCGCCGACACGGAATACGTGAAGGCACGCCTGGGAAAGGTCCTCCTCCTCGACGTCCGGGAGCCGGAGATCTTTTCCGGCAGGAAGAAGCTCGACTGCATCCCCCGGACCGGCCACATCCCGGGAGCGCTGAACATGCCCACCTCCTGCGCTTTCCGGGAGGACGGGATGTTCAAGACCCGCAGCGAACTTGCCGCCATCGCAGAGTCAGCCATCGGCAAGGATCTCTCCCGGGAGGTCGTCACATACTGCGATGTGGGCCAGTGCTGCCCGACCTGGGCCTATCTCCTGAGAGAACTCCTCGGCTACCGCAATATCCGTCTCTATGACGGTTCGACCCAGGAGTGGATGGCGGATCCGACGGCGCCGGTCGAGAAGTAACCCGCAGGCATTCCAGATCGTCCACCCGTGCGGTGCAGCCCTGACAGGAGTGCATCGGGGTTGCATTTCTGCAACCTATAAAGCACGAGGAGGTCTCGAAAATGCGATCCCCTCGTGCTCAGACCCTTTTTACCCCCCCCGATTGAATTTTATTCCTCTTTTCTTTCAGCATATTACCATTTATCGGACGTGCTTGGCATGATTGCTGATAGGAAGAAGCAGGGAGATCCGCATGAAGATCGCCGTACCGTTCTGGAACGACCATGTCGCGACCGTCTTCGAGGCGGCCGATGAGATGGTCGTAATCGAAAACCTGCCCGGGGGGGACCGGGTTCAGCGGATGGAGTTCCTGAAAGGATCTTCCCCGCTCGACCGGGCGGTTCACCTCAAGGCCCTCAGGATTGATGTCCTCATCTGCGGCGCCCTTTCGAGATCTACGGCGCACCGGGTCGAGGCGTCGGGCATCCGGCTGATCCCTTTTGTGCGGGGTCCCGTGGAAGAAGTAATCGCCGCTTTCCGCGAGAACCGGCTCGAAGGGGAGCGTTACCTTCTTCCGGGATGCCGGGCCATCGCAGAAGGGAAAGGGAAGTTTTGCCGGCGCCGGCGCAGCCCGGCAAAGGAACCGGATTCATGATCGTCACCATTGTATTCCCGACCTGCTCTCGTTGTATCCTTCCTGTTTCGGCCTCCCCCGTCATACCGGTGGCGGGGGAGGCCCCGGGGTTGGGAGAGATCGCGGAGAAGCAAGGCCGACAAGACAAATGACAGACCAACCCTGTGTCTTATGATGCATTCTCGACCATCCATCGGCCGGGATCTTTCCCGGAACGACCCTGCGGGCGCAGGCCGGGAGGGCTTTCGGATCGCCGTGGCCAGCGGCAAGGGGGGAACGGGCAAAACCACCGTGGCGGTGAACCTTGCACGAACAGCAGCCTCCCGTGGCATGCGTGTCCAGTTCCTGAACTGCAACACCGAGAAACCGGACGACCGCCTCTTCCCGTCACCACGAATCGATGAGAGCTTTCCCGTTTCCTTGTGCCTGCCCGTCGTCGACACGATGCTTTGCGATGGATGCGGGATATGCGAGGATATTTGCGAATTCAAAGCCGTCTCGATTACGGAAGGACGAGCCATCATCTCGCCGGAGCATTGCTGTGGCTGCGGGGCCTGCATTCTGTTCTGTCCCCGTGGAGCAATGAACGAAGGTTCCCGTCCCGTCGGTGTCGTTGAGAAGGGGGAGAGCGACGGGATATCCCTCGTTCTGGGGCACTTGTCCGACGGACAGCTTCTCACGCCCGCCCTCGTCGCCGCCATCAAGGGGGCGGCCGGGAATGCGGATCTGACAATTCTCGATTGCCCTTCCGGCACGTCCGGCCCAGCCATCGAAGCAGTCAGGGATGTCGATCTGGTCCTTTTCGTAGCCGAGCCGACCGCCTTCGGACTGCACGACCTGATCCTGGCAACGGACATGGCCGAGGCCTTGGGAAAACGGTTCTGTCTGGTTCTGAACCGCTGCCACGCCGACTCGGGAGACCTCCTCTCGGGATTTCGAAACAAGAAGGTCCCCGTGGTCATGAGCATCCCCGAGGATCCGGACTTCGCGGAAGGAAACCCCCAGGGAGGGCCCCTGGTCCGGCCCCCTCCCTCCTGCAACCGGCATTTCTCCGAGGGGCTCCAGGGCATCATCCGGATTCTGCGGGATAATCCCGGGATGCCGGAGCATAAGTACGGGACACGATAGAAAAAAACGAAGCATCCGCCGGGAAAAGAAGGTAAAGGAACAGGGCTGCCCGGACGGGGGAACTCCCGCCACAGGGTCAGAAAAGAATCGAGCCTGAAGGAGGATATATCGATATGCAGAATTCCGGGGGGAACGAAAAGACAATCCCCGAACAGCAGGAGTCCGATAACATGGACCAGCGGCTGCGGGAGCAGATGAAGCGCATCCGCCACAAGGTGATGGTCCTGTCAGGAAAGGGCGGTGTCGGGAAGAGCACCGTGGCCGCCAACATTGCCGTGGCCCTGGCCCTGGAAGGAAAAGCGGTGGGGCTCCTGGACGTGGACTTTCACGGACCCAGTATCCCCAAGCTTCTTAACATCGAGAGTCCGCCGCCGATGACACAGGGCGGCAAGCTGTCCCCGGCCGTTTACGGGGAAAACCTCAAGGTCGTGTCCCTGGGCTTCCTTCTGCCCGAAAAGGACTCGGCGGTGATCTGGCGCGGTCCGCTGAAAATGGGCGTCATCAAGCAGCTTCTGGCCGACGTCGACTGGGGCGACCTGGATTACCTGATCATCGATTTTCCCCCGGGCACCGGGGACGAGCCCCTCTCGGTGGCACAGCTCATTCCGGACAGCAGCGGAGCCGTCATCGTCACGACCCCCCAGGAGCTCTCCCTGTCGGACGTGCGCAAGTCCATCGATTTCTGCCGGAAAGTGAAGGTGCCCGTCCTGGGGGTGATCGAGAACATGAGCGGGTTTGTCTGCCCGCACTGCAAGAATGTAATCGACATCTTCAAGAAGGGCGGTGGGGAGACCATGGCCAAAGCCATGGGAGTCCCCTTCCTCGCCCGGATCCCTATCGACCCTCGGATCGTCGAGGCCTCCGATAGCGGCAGGCCTTTCGTCTACCATTATGGAGGCACCGAGGCGGCAGCGGCGTTCCAGCCGGTCATCGGGATGCTTCTCGACCTGAAGGAAAAAACAAGGCTTCATTGAGGAAGCAGAACGGAAAGGAGTTTTCATGAAAGCAAACATAACCATCGCCGTTCCCATCAGCGGAGGCCGACTCTGCGCCCACTTCGGCCACTGCGATACCTTTGCCCTTCTGGAGGCCGACCGGGATCAGCGGACCATTCTCCGCCGCACGGACCTGCAGCCGCCGCCCCATGAGCCGGGCGTCCTCCCCGCCTGGCTGCAGGAACAGGGTGCGAACGTCATCATCGCAGGCGGAATGGGGGCCCGGGCCCAGAATCTGTTCGCGGCCCATGGGATCCAGGTCATCGTCGGCGCCCCGTCGGAGGAGCCGGAACGGCTCGCCGAGGCCTGGCTGGGGGGAAACCTGGCAACGGGAATCAACACCTGCGATCATTGAGGAGGGCCACCGCTTCGAAACGATGATTCCATTCACGTCAGACCGGGGACCCCTCTTCCCGGTCGTCGGACACGAGGACCACGGGACGGATCTGTCCGACCGGGTCCTCGACTACGGAACAACCCCCCGCAACTACGGCTCCCTCGCCGGCCCCGACGGGTATGCGAAATACAAGGGCCCCTGTGGAGACACCGTGGAGATGTTCCTGCTTGTCGCCGACGGGCGGGTCACCGGCGCCTCCTTCCGGACGGACGGCTGCACGCCGGCCATGGCCGCCGCTTCGGCCGTCACCGTCATGGTTACGGGCAAGACGCTCTGGGAGTGCGTGCGGATCGATCAGGAGGCCGTCCTGGCCCACCTGGACGGACTGCCCGAAGACTCGCGCCACTGCGCCCTTCTGGCCGTGAGAACCCTCCGCAGGGCACTCCGCAGCCTCGCCACAACGAAGAGAACCGGTGAAAAGCCGGTACCGCCATGACGAAGGATACGGTTTTTTCCCGAACGATCCGAGCGATCCGGGACCGTCCGCGGGAAGACCTCCCCATCCTATGGTGCAACCTGATCCGGTATCAGGATATCGGGTTCCTGCAGGGACAGTTGTGGACGGAGACGGATCCCGCGGGTGTCTACCGGCCCGTCGCGGCCCTCACCGTCGGGCAGGATCCCGCGGAGCTGAACGGCTTCTGGCCGTCCATCACAGCCCATCCCGTGGAGAGAGACGAAGAGGCACGGATTGTCTCCTTCCTGTCAAGCCGGGGCCCAAACGACGTGGAGCTGATCGTCCCGGTGCGGAACACCGCCCGCCTGATGGACTGGGGCCGGTTCGACGAGGCCCCGGAGTTTCCGGTCTACAGGAATCGGATTCATCCGGTCATCATCGGGGCCACCGAAGAGATTCGCAAGCGCCGGGAAGTGGAGGCGGACAATCCCTGCACCGCTTGCCGGATGCGCGCGGAACACGCGTCCCGGAAACCCTTCGACAGGCTCCTCGACGTAGGGTGCGGCTGCGGGGACCTGATTCAGGAGCTTCAGGACGTCCTCCGCAGCAGGGAAGAGGAATGGGGAAATTGCGGCTGCGCGGATCTCCGGCGGCTCCTGAGACTGATGCCGCCGCGACCTCTGGAATGCCACGGCATCGACGCCAATCCGGACAATGTCGAGGAGGCCCTGCGCCGGGGACTGGTGAGCATCCGCGTCGGCGACGCCGAGGACGTAAAGGAACCGCCCGGTGAACCCGCCTTCGACATCCTGATCTTCTGCGGGCTCCTGAATCGGCAGATCACCACCCGGGAGCAGGCGGAGGAAATCCTCCGTCATTCCCTTTCCAGGCTGCGCCGAGGCGGGCATCTCATCATCACCGGGTACACGTCCTGCCACCTGACGGCGGACGACCTCTCCCGGCTCGGGCTGGTGGTGCTTCAAAAATGCTTCCCCGACCGCCTGTTCCTGAATTATAAGGAGTATCATCTGCGGCAGTTTTACGTCGCCCGAAAGGATGCCTGACCCATGCCAGACCGCATCACCTTCCGGCCCATCGGCATCATTCATTCGCCCTTTTCCAACCCTGCCGACATGCCCATCCAGACAACCGGAGCCGAGGGCGTCCCCGGCCGCGTGGTGATCGACTCGACTTACCGGAACGGCCTGAAAGACCTTGACGGCTTTTCGCACATTCACCTTCTCTACGCATTTCACCGGTCGGAAGGATATGCCCTCCAGGTGAAGCCCTTCCTGGACAACCGGCTTCGCGGCGTCTTTTCGACGCGGGCGCCCCGGCGCCCCAATGCCATTGGGCTGTCCGTCGTCCGGCTGGTCCGGGTCGAGGACAATGTCCTCCACATCGAGGATGTCGACGTGATCGACGGGACGCCGCTTCTGGACATCAAGCCTTAC
>CAYNEJ010000143.1:3175-8433 GCA_964396205.1 uncultured Syntrophaceae bacterium | reverse complement strand
CGTGGGCTACCTCGACGAGGAGAACTACCTGTATTTCCTCGACCGGAAGAAGGACATGATCAAGACGGGCGGGGAAAACGTGGCCTCCCTCGAGGTGGAGAAGACGATCTACCTGGATCCGCGGGTCCAGGAGGTGCACGTCATCGGCCTGCCCCACGAGCGCTGGATGGAGGCGATCACCGCCTTTGTCATCCTCAAGCCGGGGCAGACGGCGGAAGAAAAGGAGATCATTGCCCTGTGCAAGGAGAAGATGGTGGGGTTCAAGGTGCCCAAGCGGGTCGTCTTCGTACCGGACCTGCCGCGGTCGGCCGTCGGCAAGGCCCTGAAGCGGAAGATCCGGGAAGAGTATCTCGACCTTTACCAGGGGGAACGATGAACCGCTGACACCGTCACGACAGGAGGAGCCATGCCGAAAAATTTCTCCAGTTGGCCCAGGGGCGTTTCGAAGACACTGGCGTATCCCGAGGTCCCCCTGTTTCAGATCATCCGCTCCTCCGCCAAGCTCTGGCCGGAGCGGAATGCGATCATTTTCTCCGGGATGGAGATGACCTTCCTGGAGCTCGACAAACTGTCCGACCGGTTCGCCGCGGCGCTGTTCGACCTGGGGGTGCGGAAGGGCGACCGGGTTGCCATCCATCTGCCCAACTGTCCCCAGTTCGCCGTCGCCTATTACGGGCTCCTCAAGGCGGGGGCCGTGTTCGTTCCCATCAGCCCGCTTCTTGCCGAGAAGGAGTTCGTCTTCCAGCTCAACGATTCCGGCGCCGAGGTCTACATCGGGCTGGACCTGCTCTTCGGCATGCCCCAAACCGTCCTGCCGGAGACGCCGGTCCGGCACGTCATCCTGGTGAGCCTGGCGGACTGCTATGCGCCGCTCGTCGCCCCCGCCAAGCTGCTCCGGAAAAGTCCGTTCGCAGAGGCGGTCCTCGATTTCACCGGGCTTCTCTCGAACTATCCCCCCGAAGCACCGGAAGTCGAATTCTCCCCGAGAGAGGACCTGGCGCACATCTCCTACACGGGGGGCACCACCGGAACCCCCAAGGGGGTCATGGTGACCCATTTCAACGGCATCGCGGCCTCCTGCCAGCTCTGCTACTGGTTCCTGGGCGGAGACGTGGATTTCCGGGACGGTGTGTTCGGAGTGAAGCGAATGGACGGCGACCGGGAGGAGGATCACGTCATTCGGCGGGGCCGGGAAATGAGCCTGGTCATTCCGCCCTGGTTCCATGCCATGGGGGCCTTCGCCTTCCTGAACATGCAGCTCATGGCGGGCTGCACGCTCATCGTTCAGCCCCGGTTCGACGCGGCGGATTTCCTGAACGCCATCCCGAAGTACGGGATCTCCATCTTCGGCGGTGCGCCACAGATCTTTTACCCGCTGGTGGAGCACCCGTTCTTCCCGGAAACCGACATGTCCGGCGTCCGGCTCATCGCCTCGGGGGCGGCGCCCATCTCTCACGACCTGCTCCGGACACTCACCGAGACCATGGAGGGAGTCGTCTGCGAGGCCTACGGGATGACGGAGGTGACCGTCGGCTGCGCCTTCACCCCGGCGGAGAAGGGGGCTCTGCGCATCGGCTCGGTGGGCCTGCCGATCCAGGACACGGAGATTCGGATCGTGGACCCCGCGGACGCCTCGAAAGAGATGCCCGCGGGCCGGATCGGGGAGATCTGCGTGAAAGGTCCCCAGGTCATGAAGGGGTACTGGAACCAGCCGGAGGAGACGCGGCTGGTCCTGGACGGGGAGGGCCGGCTCCTGACGGGAGACATCGGCCGGTTCGACGAAGACGGCTATCTGTACATCGTCGACCGGAAGAAGGACATGCTCATCTACAAGGGGTACAATATCTATCCGCGCGACCTGGAAGAGGTTTTGAACCGGCATCCCTCCGTCGTGCAGTCCGCCGTGGTCGGCAAAAGGGACGACCGGTACGGGGAGCTGCCGGTGGCGTTTGTGCAGACCACTCCCGGGAGCGCCGTCACGGCGGAGGAGCTGCTGGAGCATGCCAACGCCCAGTTGGCAAAATACAAGAAGATACGAAGGGTTGAAATCATGGACCAACTGCCGGCAAGTGCCGCCGGGAAAATCCTGCGGCGCGAGCTCCGGGACAAGGCCCAGGATCTGCCCGTGGTGCTTTGAGGAAGGATGGGCAACGTGCCGTCGCTATGGAGAGGCGAGGCACGCCGCATCAATGGAAACCGGGGAACCGGCGGGCCCGTCAGGCCGGATTTGCAGGGAGGTAACGGATCGTTTTTCCGGCGGGCGCGCGCCGGGCGGAACATGGGAAATATTGTCCTGTTGCACCGTTCTTGTAACATCAAGCACCGGAAAGGGAGGCTGTGATGACGGAGAAAACGGTCCTCATGAGCACGCAGGGGGAAATCTGCACCATCACGATCAACAGGCCCTCGGTCAGAAATGCCTGGACCCGGGAATTTGCGGCGGAACTGGCGGAGGCCTTCCGGCTGGCGGGGAAGGAGAGAGGCAACCGGGTCGTGATCCTGGAAGGCGCGGGGCGCGATTTTTCCTCCGGGGCGGACATCGCCCTGTTCAAGGCGGAGTATCCCGCGCCGGTCTGGCTGGAAGGGATGAGGGAGCTCAAGGAATTGATCCTGGTCATGCGGCGGATCCCGCAGCCGGTGATCGCGAAGGTTCGGGGCGTGGCCATCGGCGGGGGCATCAACCTGGCCCTGGCGGCCGATTTTGTCGTGGCCGCCGAGACGGCCCGGTTCTGCGAGAACTTCTCCAACATCGGGATCGTCGTCGATGCGGGGGGGAACTATTTTCTGCCCCGCCTTGTCGGCCTCGTCAAGGCGAGGGAGCTGGCCATGCTCGGGGACGTCATCGACGGGAAAACGGCTGCCGCCATGGGCCTGATCCATAAAGCCGTCCCCGAGGAGACGCTCGACGAGGCCGTGGCGGCCCTCGCGGCGCGGCTGGCGGGAAAATCGCCGGAGGCCATGAGCCTCATCAAGGAAGCCCTGGACGCGAGTTTCGAGATGTCGCTGCCGTTGACCCTGGAGTGGGAGGCGGCGCATCAGGCGGTCATGACGCAGACGGAGACGCTGATGACCGCGGCGAGGCTCTTCCTGCAGTCCCGGGGGAAAGGATGATGCATGAATTATTCATTTTCCGAGGAAGAAACCCGGTTTCGCGGCGAGGTGGACGCGTTTGTCCGCCGGGAATTGCCGTCCGACTGGGATGAGCGCTCCTTTTACTGGCCCGCGGCCTACGGGGCGATCGCCATGTTCGAGGAGGAGCACCAGGCGTTCTGCCGCGCCTTCCTGCGCAAGCTGGGGACCCGGGGCTGGCTGAGCCTCGGCTGGCCGGAGGCATGCGGCGGCGGGGGATCCATGATGAAGCAGGCCATTGCCGACGACGTCATCAGCTACTACCGGGCGCCCTCCGGCAACATCGCCACCGTGATCGGCGGCCCCACGATCCTCTTCGTCGGCTCGGAGGAGATGAAACGGGAGTTCCTGCCGCCCATCGCCCGGGGGGAGATCAATTTCTGGCTGGGCTACAGCGAGCCCAACGCGGGTTCGGACCTGGCCGCCCTGAAGACGACCGCCGTTGCCGACGGGGACGACTTCATCGTCAACGGCCGGAAGATCTGGAGCAGCGGCGCCCACGTGGCCGGCTACGCCTGGCTCCTGGCGAAAACCGATCCCGCGGCGGGGGGGCACCGGGGAGCGACGCTCTTCCTGGTGGACAACAACCTGCCGGGCATCACCATCCGTCCCATCGAGAACATCGTCGGGTTTCATTCTTTCAACGAGGTTTTTTTCGACGACGTCCGCGTCCCGAAGCGGTTCATGGTCGGCGGACTCAACCGGGGATTCTACAATGTCATGGTGGCGCTCCAGTTCGAGCGGCTTGTCGTGGGGGTCGGCGCCTTCCGGCGGATTCTCGACGAGCTGGTAGGGTACGCGAAGAAAAAACACGCTCGGAGGAAACGGTGTGTCCAGTTCGCCCTGGCGAGGGATGCCCTGGCGTCCGTGGCGACCGATATCGATGTTCTTTACGGCTTCTACTGGCAGAACGTCTGGATGATGGACCAGGGGAAGGTGCCGGAGCTGGAGGCGTCGGCCATGAAGCTCTTCAGCACGGAGCTGAGCCGGAAGCTGTCCCACGTGGCCGTGGATATCCTGGGCCTTCCCGCGCAGCTGGACAGGGGGTCCCGGTATGCCCCCCTGCAGGGACGTGTCCTGGCGGGCTACCTGGATGCCGTTTCGGGTCCCATCGGGGCGGGGACGTCGGAGATCCAGCGCGGCATCATTGCCACCCGCGGTCTGGGACTGCCGAGGACCTGAGCAATCGCCGGCCCGGCGCAAAGACGGAAGAATCACGATCCGTCCATAAACATGAAGGAGAGGAAACGATGTATTTTGACGAGACCCATGAGGCGTTCCGGGCGTCCGTCCGGAGGTTTGTGGACCGGGAGATCAATCCCAACATGGACGCCTGGGAAGAGGAGGGAGCGCCCCTCCACGACCTGTTCGGGAAGATGGGAGAGCTCGGATTCCTGGGGATCCGCTACGATCCTCGCCACGGCGGACAGGGCCTGGACTACTGGTACGAGACGGTGTTCATCGAAGAGCTCGGCCACGTCCAGGGGTGGGGCGTCCCCACGGCGATCATGGTGCAGACGAACATGGCCACCCCCGCCATCGACATGTTCGGGAGCGAATCCCTGAAAGAGCAGTATCTGGCCCCGGCGATCGCCGGGAAGCGGGTGGCGGCCATCGCCGTCACGGAGCCGGGCGCGGGCTCCGACGTGGCGGCCCTCAGGACCCGGGCGGTCCGCGACGGCGACGCCTACGTCCTGAACGGGTCGAAGACGTTCATCACCAACGGCTGCCAGGCCGATTTCCTGACCCTCCTCGCCCGGACCGCCGACGGGCCGGGGCATCACTGCTACGGCCTGTTCGTGGTCCCCACGGACCTGCCCGGCTTCAGCGTCAGCAAGCGCCTGGACAAGGTGGGTCTCCGGAGCAGCGACACGGCGGAGCTGTTCTTCGACAACCTGCGCATCCCCGCGGACAACCTCGTCGGGAAAGAGGGGGAAGGGTTCATCTACCAGATGATGCAGTTCCAGCACGAGCGCTTCACGGTACTCCCCATGACGTACATCGCGTGCCGGGACATGATCGACATGACCGTCGCCCACATCCGGGAGCGGATCGTCTTCGGGAAGCCCCTGATCACGAAGCAGGTCCTGCGCCACCGGCTGGTGGAATGGCTGGCCGAGATCGAAAGC
>CAYNEJ010000143.1:0-3165 GCA_964396205.1 uncultured Syntrophaceae bacterium | reverse complement strand
CCTCCGCCACCTGACCTATCACATCGTCCGGATGAAAATGGCCGGGAAGGATGCGACGAGGGAGATCTCCATGGGAAAACTCCTGGCAGGTCCGCTTCTGAACAGGGTATCATCCGGCTGCCTGCAGATGTTCGGCGGGATGGGGTTCATGAACGAGACGCTGATTTCGCGCCATTTCCGGGATACCCGGGTCATGTCGATCGCCGGTGGGGCGGACGAGGTGATGAAGGACATCATCGCCCGCCAGGAAGGATTCTGAAGCAATGACAAAGGTGCTGGCCATGAACGGCAGCCCGCGGGCCAGGCGGGGAAACACGGACAAGATCCTGCAACCCTTTCTGGAGGGCGCCGCCGGGGCGGGCGCGGAAACGGAGACCCTGTACCTGACGGAACTCGATATCCGGGAGTGCCGGGGATGCTACGCCTGCCACATGGTCACGCCGGGCCGGTGCGTCCTCAAGGACGACATGGCCGGGGTCACGGAAAAGATGCTGGCGGCGGACGTCCTCGTCTTCGCGTCTCCGCTGTACGTCTTCTCCGTCAGCGCCCTGCTCAAGGCCCTCCTGGACCGGATGATCGTTTTCGGCAGCCTCGACCTGGAGGTGGTCGACGGGGTCGTTGTCCACCCCCCGCGCTGGCCGGAGAAGAAATGGACCTGGGTGATCGTTTCCAATGCGGGTTTCCCGGAGCGGGAGCATTTCGCCCCCCTGGAGGACCTCTTCCGGAGGTTCGCCCGGGCCATCGGCGGGGGAACCCAGGTGACCATCGGCGGGATGATTCTCAAGGGCATGGGCGAGATGTTCTCCGTTCCCGCCCTGTTGCCGAACTACGAATGGTTCTTCGACGCCTGCCGGCAGGCGGGGCGGGAGATCGTCCGGGACGGCTCCATCGCGGCGGCGACGCAGAGTGTTCTGGACAGGCCCCTCGTGGACATCAGCATGGAGGAGTTCGCCGCCATGAGCAATGCCTTCATTGAAATGGCCGTGAAAAAGGCTCGGAAACGAAAAAAGGAAGCGGCGTCGGAACAAGGAGGATGATCCATGGATTTTTCCCTGACGGAGGAGCAGACCCTTCTGCAGAAGACGGCTCATGACTTTCTGGCCAAAACGCTTTCCCGGGAAGCGTTGAAGCGGATGGAAGAGAGCGAGGCCGGACATGACCTCGACCTCTGGCAAAAAATGGCCTCCCTCGGCTGGCTTGGCCTGCCCTTTCCAGAGGAGTACGGCGGGAGCGGCGGCGGCCTCGCCGACCTGACGGTCCTCCTGGAAGAGATGGGGTACCGGACCTGCCCGGGGCCGTTCTTTTCCACCGTTGTCCTGGGCGGCCTGACCGTCCTGGCCTTCGGTACGGAAGAGCAGAAGCGGCAGTGCCTTCCCGGCATTGCGGCGGGCGAGCGAATCATGACCCTGGCCGTGGCGGAGAAAGAGGCCAACGGGAATGCCGGAGGCATCCTTGTCCGCGCCGCTCCGTTCGGCGAGGCCTGGAGGATCAGCGGGACCAAGCGGTTTGTCACCGACGCCCGGCTTGCGGACCTCCTCCTCTGTGCGGTGCGGACCGGGCCGGGGACAAGAACCGGGGACGGGATCACCGTCTTCCTGATCGACGGCCGGACCCGCGGTATCCGAACGAGAGACATGAAGGCGGCGGTGGGCGACCGGCATTACGAGGTCAAATTCTATCAGGTGCCCGTTCGATCGGAGCAGATCGTCGGCAGCCTGAACAAAGGCGCCTTCGTGGTCGAGGATGTGTTGCGGAAAGCGGCCGTGGCGAAGTGCGCCGAGATGATCGGAGGGGCGAGGGCCGTCCTGGACATGGCCCTGGCCTATGCCAGGGAGCGGGTCCAGTTCGGCCGCCCCATCGGCAGCTTCCAGGCGGTGCAGCACCATTTTGCCGACATGTGGACGGACATTCACGGGTCCCGTTACCTGTACCGCAAGGCCGCCCTGGAAATCGACGGCGGCGTTCCGGCGGCGCGGTCGGCCGCCATGGCCAAGGCGAGGACGGGCGAGACGTATCGCCGCGTCACGGCCCTGGGCCACCAGATCTTCGGCGCCATCGGCTTCACCATGGAGCACGAGCTGCACCGCTATCATCGCCGCGCCCTGGGGGGAGATGTGATGTTCGGGAGTGGAGCGTTTCACCGGGACCGGGTGGCCGAATCGCTGGGGCTGTAGGGTGACGAAGGCAGACGGTGCGGCTCAGGCCCCGGCCGCCTCCTGAGCGGGATCCTCTTCTTTCATCCGCTCCAGGATCTCGATGACGCTGTGCACACAGGGCCTGCAGATCCTGCCCATGGTGTCCTCGGCCTTGGCGTGCTTTCGGCCCTCCTCGGTCTTCAGATCGTAGCTCCGGAGAAGGTCGCGGCAGAGGCAGCTTCCGTTCCGGGTGGCGAAGCGCTCCATCAGCTCCACGGTCCTGAGATACGTGTGCTCCGTCGCCGAGCGGCCGTCCGCCACGCCGCGGCCGTGGCGCAGTCCCAGCACGAGGATGCCGCCGGTCACCGCACCGCACACTTCCCCTGTCCTTCCCATTCCCGCGCCGAGGCCGGTGGCGATCCTCAGCGCCAGGTCATCGTCCAGGCCCGTTTCGTCCCGAAAAGCGGACAGCACTGACTGCGCGCAGTTGTATGTATCCTGGAGTCTGGTTGATGCCATTTCTTTTCGTGTGCTCATCTTTATGTCACCTGATTCGTATTCATCGATTGATTCAACATCCCTCTACGGCGATCAGCAGGCCCTTGGCTGCTCCTTCCCGAAGTTTCCTGATCTCTCCGTATTCCTCTGAATGGTACCATTCCTTCGCCCTCTTGAGGGAAGGGAATTCGATGATCACAACCCTTCCCACCGGATCGCCCCCTTCCAGCACGACGGTCTCGCCGCCCCGGGCGATATATTTCCCTCCATACCGGGCACTCACAATGGGCGTTTCCTTCAAGTATTCCCTGAATCTATCCCAATCCGTCACTTCTACCTGGACAACGACATATGCAGCCATTTGAAGACTCCCTTACATCTGTTATTGAAACGATCAGCAAGACCAGCTTCTGTTGTGGTCGAGTACGGTTCCCGTCATATCACGGTTAATATGGTTATTAAGAAGGAAGCTGATATTCCTTATCCCGGAAAAGCGTTGCACAGGCATCGACAACGACGGTGTCGTACCGGC
>CAYNEJ010000142.1:0-8478 GCA_964396205.1 uncultured Syntrophaceae bacterium | reverse complement strand
CTGGGAAAGGAATACGGCACGCCGAACCTCAAGAGCCTGCCCTGCCGGATCAGCCGGAAGGATTGACAGGCTGTTCAAAAGGTTATCTGCGGCGTTTCCATTGAAAAGGGGTCGGATTTATTTGCGAGAACAAATCCGACCCCTTTCCCTGCGGGGGGGCGCGCTTGTGCGGATCACCCTGTCGAGATCACCCAGGGCGCGGTTCAGGTCAAACCCGAACCGGGTCGCCGCTTCACCGATCGGCAGGAAAAGGGCCTGGCAGCAGAGGCAGGTGCCCGTTTCCATTTCGAGCTGTTTGAACACGGTTTCCGTTTCCCGGTACCGGCTGACGATGTCGAGAATGATGGTTCCCGGCGTGATGGCCGTCGCTCCGTCTTTCATGCCGTATCCTATGCGTGATTGCTTTCGGGAGACGCTTCCAGCACGTGTCGCAGCGCCTGCGGGATGTGCCGGATGACCTCCCCGATCCGGGTTGCCGGTGTGGGCCTTGCGAGCCGGCCGGCCAGGCGGTTTGTCCTCATGGCTGCGAGGGCCGCCTCCCGCATGCTCATTCCCGCATCGAGGAGAACGGACACCAGGCCGGTCAGGGTGTCCCCCGTTCCGCCCATGGCCTCCATCGACTCTTCGGCGGGACTGTCGACCGTTTCCAGGATTCCCTTTTCATCGGCCAGGTAATCCCTGGCCCCCTTGACGAGGAGATGCCGGGCCGCGTTGCCGTGCCGGTATGCCCGGGCGATCAGGTCGGGAACGCGGTTTTCCTCGTGGAGGATGAACCCCCTGGTATAGAAAGGGTGGGGCGCCTCCTCGTCCGCCAGGAAGGCGAGCTCTCCCACGTCGGGCGTGAAGAGGTCGTAGATGGATGCGCGGCCGCTCATTTTGGCCACATACATGAATCCGGCGTCGGCGATCAGCGTCGGCCGGGGGCTCAGGGATTCCAGGATACCCTCCAGCCTGTTGTGCCAGTGAACAATGGGCTGCAGGTAGTGAAAAACGATGGTCCGGAAGGAGTTCCCGGGCAAGGCGGCGGTCATGTGCTGATAGAGACGGCGGCTTCCCTTGCCGGTCCCCGTATCGCCGGCGAGACAGACAAACGGCCCCGGTCTTCCCAGGGTATCCGCCGCAACTGTAGCGGCGGCGACGAGGGCGGGCGTTCCCCGGTTCACGTCGATCATCACGGAGCCGATCCGAAGCCGCTCGCCGCTCATGACGGCCGTCCCTTCCGTAAGGGGGAAGGCTTCCGAGGGAACCGTTCCCATTATGCAGAGCATAGGCGCTTGACCTCCTCCAGGGCGAGTTGAAGCGCGTAACCGCAGAGCGTGTGCCCGATGTCCCGCGGATTCGGCGCATCGGCAAGGTTCTGTCCCACCATGGAAGCGGCCAGATAGGGAACATCGGGGCATCCGCCCCCGGACACGTTGACGATCGTGCCGTTCTCCCTGTCCACGGTCAGTTTCATGTTGGCCGCCCGGACCATGAGGTACCTGCCGAAATCCTTGACCTGAAAGATATTCACCGGCTCCAGGAGGGGACCGGTCACGGGCACCGTTTTCAGGGGCGGCAGTTTCGCCGCTTCGAGAATTCTGAGAATCTGCAGCTCCTCGATCAGGGGGAATTCGATCACCAGGTCGCACCCCTGCCGGACCTCCGGCGGGGGGCCCATGACGCGGATCTCCCACCCGCCCTTTTTCAGCAGGGTTTCCGCCTGGATGACCTCGCCGGTGTTTTCAAACACGAGAATCCCCCGGTCCACCCGGTTGTCGGGGCCGGGGGATTCTCTCCTCGTCTGCTTTCCTTTGAAAAAGGGAAAGAGAGCCACAGGGCTCACCCTTTTTTCATGGTGATGCGGTACACGCCGTCGTCCTCGGTGATTCCGGCGACCGTCCATCCCTTGCTTGCCGCCGCCCGGGAAACGTTTTCCTTCGAGGCGTCGCTGTCGACCAGGACGATCATCTCGGTCGAGGTTCCCGCCTTGATCTCGTCAAGGGTCATCAGGACGGGCTGGGGGCACGAAAGACCGCGGGCATCTACTGTTTTCGACATATCTTCCTCCTTGTCAGGCAATCCTTTTTCTCATGGTGAATCCGATGAACAGGCACACCGCAAAGCCGACGATGACCGCCGGGATTCCGTATGGGCCGACGCCGGCAGGCGAGCTGGCCAGGCCGAAATTGTGGGCGATCCCGGCGCCGACGATCATTCCGACGACGAAAACGGCGGCGTCGCCGTCTCCCTCGCCGGCCAGGAAAAGCTGGCGTCCCGGGCACCCGCCGGCCAGGCAGAACGCCAGGCCCGACAGGGCCATCCCGGCGAAGTTCCACAGGTGCATGGTATGGGCGACGGGCTGTCCCTCAAATCCCGGCTTGAACTGGCCGACGATGAGATTGACGACAAAGGCGGTTGCGATCAGGGCGATGAACCCCGACAGGAGATGCGTCTGCCGGAAGAGAACAAAATCACGAATGGCGCCCATCGTACAGAAACGGCTCCGCTGGGCGAGAATACCGATCACGAGTCCCACGCCGAGAGACACGGCCAGGGGCGCGTGCATGGCTCCCGGACCTTTCACACTGTAGAAAAGAACCCCGCTTTTTGCTTCACCGGGGACCTGGGGAAAGATCAGCAGCAGGCACAGCAGTCCGATCATGACGAGGGGAAGCATCCAGCCCGCCGTGTGGTGGGTCTGCTGGGTGCGGCCCAGGTTGTAGCCGCCTTTCAGGAACAGGGTGCCGATCCCGATGCCGACGGCGAGGCCCGCCAGGCCGAGAACGGCGTTCCAGTCGCCGCCGGCCAGGCGCAGGGCCGCCCGCCAGGGGCATCCGAGAAACACCAGCGCCCCGATCATGGCGAACATGCCAAGGACGAACCGGACGATCGGTGCCGATCCCAGGCGGGGTCGAAACTCCTTGAATAGATACGCGGCAATGAGTGCCCCGAGGACGAAGCCGATGATCTCCGGGCGGATGTACTGCACCACGTCCGCCCGGTGGAGGCCAAGCGCCCCGGCGATGTCCCGCTCGAAGCAGGCGACGCAGACGCCCATGTTGCCGGGGTTTCCCAGTTTCTGCAGAAGCGGGGCCAGTATGCCGATGAGGA
Organism: uncultured Syntrophaceae bacterium; assembly: GCA_964396205.1. GTDB lineage: Bacteria > Desulfobacterota > Syntrophia > Syntrophales > PHBD01 > PHBD01. Next base: position 5,385 of record CAYNEJ010000142.1, on the reverse strand, counting down.
TGCCGACGCCGATGATGCCCCACCGCCCCGCGAACAAATTCTTGATTCCGTTCACAAGCGATTCTCCTTTTCAATCTGATCCATGTCGGGTTGGGTTGCGACGCCGCCCCGCAGGGTCATGCCGAGAGCGGATTCCACGGCTCCGGCATGTCCGGCTGCAGCGCGGCAGCCCTTCGATCCGATGCTCAGGGCATCGTCAACGGCGAGCTAGGGCGGAAGGCCACCCGCACGGGTGGTCGTGATTTTCTGGAAATGATCGGATGGGGTTGGATTTCGAAGATCCAATCAGGCCTCCCTGCCGTGCCTTGCCGCATTCGCCGCGGCATGACCAGGCAGGGGGCCGACCGGTTATGGGCGGAAAAGCGGAGGAGCGGCGTTTTCGGAGAACCGCCCGGGTTCTCTCTCAGCGCCTCAAATTAACGGGGTGAAAAACAATGGATGTTGCATCGATTTCTCTTTTCTGGGTGTTGCGATTGGAATTCCCCTTGGAAGCGGATCTTGCTCGCCTTTCTGCCGGCCGTGTTTCCGGTGGCGGAGAAATAGCACAAAAGGCGCGTAATGGGAACCCTTTCCCTTTCTTCCGCTATGCCACAGGGAAGGGGATCTCCCCCAGGGCCATCCGGCACAGGTCGGTCACGTAGATCTTCGTCAGCCCCCTGGCCGCCGCGGGCTTGCGGAGCACCCGGTCGCACATGGGGCATAAGGTCACGATCGCCTCCGCCCCGAAGGTGACCGCGTCGTCGATATTCCGGGTGGCGATCTCCCGGGCCAGGTCCGGGTATACGCGGGCGAACGCCCCGGTGCAGCAGAGCGCCTCCTCCCGGTCGTACCGGCGGGCCACCCGCTCCACCCCGATCAACTCAAAGATCTCATCCAGGAACGCGTCCTTGGCCGGGGTATACCGGGAGGCACAGGGCCGCTGGTAGGCGACCTTTTTCCTCAGGGGCGTGATCCGGTCCCGGTGGTCGCGAAGGTAATTCCTCATGTACTCATACAGGTGCATGTACCGGAACGGCGCCGTGATCCCGTAGTCCCTGATCTTCGCGTCCACCATCGCATAGCAGTCGTCGTGAAGGAACACGATGTCCTTTCCCAGGGCCGCCAGGTTGTCGATGAAGCGGCGGGCGTGCTGCTCCACCGGGCTCTCCTGGCCGATGTGCACGTATCCCACGTAGCAGAAGTAGTCGCCTCCCTTGACGAGGGTCAGGCCCTTGAACAGTTCTCCCTCCAGGGCCCCGGGCGGAAGGCTGCCCTCCATGACGCAGATGGACAGGGCCGGCTTGTCGGCGTCTCCCGGAGTCACCGATGCCGGGAGGGTCCCCGCGAGGGCGAACATCTGTCCCGTCTCCGGCGGTGCCGGGAAGGTCTTCTTTTCTTCCATGGCCCGCAGGATCAGGTCGAACGGATCCGCCCCGGTGGGGCAGTATTCCCGGCAGGCGCAGCAGGTGACGCAGCGGTGCAGGATCTCCGCGTCCTGTCCGTCCATCAGGGCCTGAATGTTCGCCGCCGCCTTCTCCCGATCGTACTCGACATACAGGCACCGGGTCAGGCAGTCACCGCACAGATCGCACTTCGAAGCATCCCACATGAATTTTTCTCCTTTTCCCATGCCGCCGAGACGGGCATGCCGTCCCGGCGGCTTCATCCGTCGCCCGGCGGTCCGGCGGAGCGATCCGCCGGGCCGCTTCCCGGGGTTCTCTTCCTTGAGAAGGACGTCCTTCCGTCACGCCACGAAGGTGAGCTTCGTTCCCGACATGTTCAGGATGAAGGCGTCCTTCATCTCCTTCTCCATCTCCATGATGGCCTTCCGGCCCGTGCAGTGGGTGGGGATGACGTAGGCGGGGTTGATCTTCTTCAGCTCCTCCGTGGTTCGGCCGATGATGGGCTCGAAGAGGGGCCCGCTCAGGTGGAAGCCCCCCATGACGACATGGACCTGCTCCACGCCCGTCACCTCCCGGGCATAGAGGACCGTGTTGACGATCCCCGAGTGGGCACAGCCGGAGAGGATCACCAGCCCTTTGCCCTTCACGTTCATGACGACGGAGGTGTCGTCCTCGATGGCGTCCCACTTCTCCTCGCCGCCCTCCTGGCAGAAGGCGATGGGGAACCCCTTCTCGAAATCCGTCCGCCGGGTGACCTCACCCAGGAACAGGACGTCCCCGTCCAGGAGAGGCCGCGGCTCCTTCGACTCCACGACCTTCAGCCCCGCCTTCTCGACGGTTTCACGGTCGAACTTCGGGAAGTGGATCTTGAACTCCGGGGCAATCTTCAGGTAGCGGGGCTTCTTGAAGACCGAGGGGTGGACCGTCAGTTCGAGCCCCTTCTTCCCGATCATCGCCATCATGTCATGGAATCCCCCCGTGTGGTCCGAGTGCCCGTGGGAGAGGGCGATGGCCTCCACCTGGGACAGGTCGGCCCCCAGGACGCGGGCGTTGTGGGCCGCGCCGATTTCGGAGAAGCCGAAGTCGAACAGGAGCGTCCGGGTCCGGTCGCCCGTCGTGGTCTTCACCAGGGCGGAGAAACCGTGCTCCGCCAGGATGGAGCTCTTGAACTCCATGTCCTTGAGGGCCGTGGCGCGATTCACCACCGCACTGTTGTCCATGGCGGTGATTTCGATGTAGTTGTCCTGGAGGGTGAGGATCTCCACCCGGTCCACTTCGTTGATGGGGATGGTCTTGCTCATCGGGTACGTCTCCTTTTCTCAAAGATGGTATTGCAGGGATGGATGAAACTCCTCCATCCCGTTGCTCGCGAGAAATCGTTTCTGCAGGGACCGGGACGGATTGGCACGAAGGAATCGCATCCAGGTATCCGTCCATTCGGCCTCGGGGACCGGCCGCCGGGTCCGGTCCGGGCAGAAGCTCGAATCGTAGACTGTGCCGGCCCTCAGGCCCGACTGGAGAAGCCGGAGGATCTCCCGGTGTTCGTCCAGCCCGGGGCAGTCCCCGATGTCCGCCCCGCCGAAGGAGAACGGATAGAGGACGCAGACGGACGGGCGCCGGGGATGACCGTATATCCCGCAGCGGTTGTCGCGTCTCAGGAAAAGACAGGGCCCCGGCCGGGAGGTCATGTTCTGCCGGAAGTGCTCCCGGTATTCCCGGTAGAGATCGACTTCCGGCCGCCCGAGAAACCGGGCGATCTCGTAAATCCCCTCCTCGGGGATGGAAGGGACGTATCGGCGGCATCGCCTGCCGCATTTCCTGCATTCGAAGGGAACGACGATGTCGAACGCCTCCATGCAGATCTTGGAAAAAAGACCTGTCCCCGGATCGATCGTTGCGAGCGTTCCCATATCCCGGATCCCCTCCGGCCGGGTATGCTGTTTTCCCGGTCCTGAGCCGGCCTTGGATCCCGCCTGTCCGGACAGGGGCAAAGGGAGCGATGAATACCCGGTACCGCTCCGTGAGGCGGACCGGTGCCGGGAAGGCATGCGGTTCTCCCCGGGCCGGCCGGCCCGGGGAGAACCGTTAGGAATCGGTTCCGGACGCCTCAATCAAAAGCCATCTTCGTCTTCCAGACTTCCCAGACCTTGCCCACCAGGTCCGGCCCCGGCTTCAGGGTCATCTTCCCGGGTTTCCAGCCCGAGGGCGTCGCCTCGGTCCCCTTCGATTTCCGGACGACCTGGAACGCCTGGATCTGGCGGATGGACTCGAGGATGTTCCGGCCCACCGGCGGGGTCAGGACCTCGAAGCCCTGGATGATCCCGTCGGGGTCGATGATGAACCGGCCCCGGGCCTCCACGCCCGCATCCTCCAGATAGACGCCGTAGACGCTCCCGACCTTGCCGCCGCCGTCGGAGAGCATGGGGAAGGGAACTCCTCCCTTGACCATTTTGGACAGCTCATGGTCATTCCACATTTTGTGAACGAAGACGCTGTCGACGCTCATGGAGAGGATCTCCACCCCCAGCTTTTTGAATTCGGGGTATTTCTCGGCGACCGCCGAGATCTCCGTGGCTCATACAAACGTGAAATCCCCGGGATAGAAACAGAGGATCACCCACTTTCCCAGATATTCCGATAGCTTCACTTCGATGAATTTGCCTTTCTGATACGCCGGTGCCGTGAAATCCGGGGCCTTTTTGCCGACCGTCACCATCTGCCTCACCTCCTTCTGCTGCGATTGCGGGGTTTTTGCTCCGGTTGCCTCGATCACCGCCTCGCCCACAGGGCCCCCCGTGGGCCGGGCGCAGCCTACCTTCATCTCTTTCGCCATGGGAACCTCCTTTCCGGAATCATGCAGGTTCAGTATCCACACCCCTTTTCGCGGGGTCTCCGTGACGGGCGGCCAGCTGCAGCGGGATCCGCGTCAGGCGGGCTTGTCCTCCGGCAGGCTCTCGCCGAGGGCGAGGCGGCACAGGTCGCTGATCATGTAGTTGGCAAGGCCCGCCCCCCTGGCCTTTTTGCTCAGCGTCCGGAAACACATGGGACAGAGATAAAGCATGGCCTCGGCGCCGTGATCCTTCGCGTCGGCGATGTTCCGGTCCTGGAAGGGCTCAAAGTTCTTCCCCCGGGGAAAGAGCTTCAGGTTCGGCCCCGCCAGCTCGACGCCGCAGCAGATGGCGTTGACGCCGTCATATTCCCGTTTGACCCGCTCCACGCCGATCAGATCGAGGACCTCGTCCAGGAAGGGGTCCTTCTCCGGGGTGTACCGGGAGGCGCAGGGCCGCTGGTAGGCGACCTTCATGTTCAGGGGCTTGATGTCGCCCTTATGCTCCTTCAGATAGTCCCGCAGGTACTCGAAGATGGACACGGGGCGGAAGGGAAGGGTGACGCCGAACTCGGGGGCCATGCCTTTCAGGACGGCGTAGCAGTCGTCGTGGACGAAGACGATCTCCTTTGCGCCCGAGAGGGCCAGGTTGTCCACGAGACCCTGGAGCCGGTCCCGCATGATCGACTCGTCTCCCATGTGGGCGAAGAGGACGTTGCAGAAGTAATGTCGCCCCTTCAGGAGCGGAATCCCCTCGAAGAGCCTTCCGTGGAGGGCCCAGGGCATGCTGCCTTCCATAACGCACAGGGACATGACCCGCTCGGCGGGAGCGACGGCCTTGGGGGTTCCCTCCGCCTTGAAGCGGTCGGCCATCTGGGCCTTGAGGGCCGGGTCGGTGAAGTCTCCCGCCTCCTCCATCCTCTGCAGGATCAGGTCGAAGGGGCGCGCGTCCCGCGGGCAGTATTCATTGCAGGCGATGCAGGTGACGCAGTCGTATAGCCAGTCGGCCTTCCCCTCTTCCACGAACTTGCGGAACGCCGCCGCCCCCGTCTCTTTGTCGAAGGGCAGGTAATGGCACCGCGCCAGACAGTCTCCACAGAAATCGCATCGGTCTTCGTGAAACATGACTCCCTCCTCTCGGTTTATTGAATGGCATTGCAGCCTCTTGCTGTCAGT
>CAYNEJ010000141.1:0-8533 GCA_964396205.1 uncultured Syntrophaceae bacterium | reverse complement strand
ACGAAGGCAAAGGGCTTCCTGCAGGCGAAGTGGGTGAGATTGCGGGATATTCCCACTGGTTCATGAAGGGCTATCACAACAATCCCCAGGCCACCGCGGAGATGGTCTGGCTTGATGAGCGCGGCCGCACCTTCATGCGTACCGGCGATATGGGACGCCTTGATGACGACGGGTTCCTGTATATCGTCGATCGCAAAAGAGACATGATCGTATCCGGCGGCCTCAATGTATTTGCCGTCGATATTGAGGGAATTCTCCAACAGCATGAAGAGATTAAAGACGTGGCGGTTATCGCCATCCCGCACGACAAATGGGGGGAGACTCCGCTGGCCTTGGTGATCCGGAGACCGGGAGCGAAGAGCACGGAGGAAGAGATGAAGGAATGGGCGAATGCGAAGCTGGCAAAGTATCAGCGGATAGGTCGCGTGGAATTTCGAGAAGAGGACTTCCCTCGCAATGTTCTGGGTAAAGTTCTCAAACGCGTGCTCCGCGAGCCATACTGGAAAGATCGCTCTTAATCTTTGATCACATGAATCCAAGAAAGGGGCGCTTGCGCCCCTTTTCTCCTTGAGTGTTGTGGTTTCCGGATAGGAGCGGTGAACCGGATCCCGGGCCCGGCTTATCGCCTGCCATTCATGGCCTTGGTCAGGACATCGATCCCCTGCCGGGAGGCGATGATGGAGGCGGCCAGGCTGTCCCTTGCCAGCTCCGGGTTGTGCCAGCCGTCGCTGTTCTCGGCGGTCCACCATTCCCAGAGGACGTGTGCCTCTTCGTGCTTCTCCCGGGCCTGCGCGAGGGCTGATTCGGAGACGCCCGCCCTTCGGGCCGTCTCGTAGGTGTCGATCAGTTTCCCCAGCCAGTACTCGGCCTTCCGCATCTTGCCCTTCGTGTAGTTCTGGACCGTCTCGATCTGGTAGCGTTTCTCTTCCGCCGTGGATTTGGGATGGCAGCCCAGGCAGGCCTCCCCGACCGCATGGATGGGCCGGATGACGGCGTGGGTCGTGTAGCTCTTCCCCGATTTGGCCTTGACCTTCGGCATGTGGCACTGGTGGCACTGGACGCCGGCCCGGTCGTGGGTGCTGCCCCAGTAGGTCTCCGCCTCCGGGTGCTGCAGCTTGACCAGCCGGGCGCCTGTTACGGCGTGCCGGAAGTCGAAGAAGTTCACCTTCTTGTAATGGGCCAGGATGTCCTTCGCGTTCTTCATCGGGTAGTGGTTCGTGCGGTGGTCCTCGTAGCCCACCTTCTTCCCCGTGACGAACTCGAACCCGGCGTTGCAGGCATATTCCACGTGGCACTGGGCGCACATCATTCGGGAATCGGTCTTGCCCAGGACGCCGATCTTCCGGAAGCCCCGGAAATCGACGACCTTCATGTCCGTCTTCCCGTTCCGGGCGAAGGTCTGCGCTCCCTGTTTGTCGACCGCCTCGATGAGGGCGTCCCGGACAACCCGGGGGGCGGCGCCGTGGCCGTCATGGCAGTGGATGCAGCCCACGGGATTCTGTGTCGCCTTGGACATCGCGACGATGTCGGAGCCCCGGTCCCACTTCGCCTTCGGATCCTTGTCGCCCATGTGCTTCCACTGCAGGATGTGGTCGGAGGTCTTGCACTGGATGCAGGTGGCGTTGCCGGCCTTCGCGGTCTCGGGCAGTTCCCGGCCCGTGTCGACGAGGACGTCCCAGGCCCGGCCGGTCTGGTTGATGCCGGCAAAGCCCCTCTTGTGCTGGAAGCGGCCGCCGACGAAGCGGTCCACGACGAACTGGTCGGTCAGCATGAAGATGTGCGCCCGCGGCTCGTTGTGCTCCTTCGTGAAGCCGTGGGGGGCCAGGAGCTTGTCCTGCATGGGGGAGCGGCCGGTGGGCACGCCCTTCTCCTTTCGGGCCTGGGCCTGGTAGTTGACCATCCGGAAGCTTTGGAACTGGTCGCTGTGGCACCGGCCGCAGACGGGCTGGTCCACGGCCAGCGCGGCCGGCTTGTTGCGGGGGTTCTGCAGGTGCTCCTTCATCCCGCTGTGGCAGGTGCCGCAGGCGAGGGCCGCGTGCCTGGAACCTTCCTTCAGGGATTTGATCTGGGGATGGCATCGGTAGCAGGTTTCCCGGGAGTCCCCGGCGCCGTTCTTCTGGGCTGTCGAAAATGCCGGAATCAAGAGGGCGATCGACAGGGCGGCCAGGACGACGAATCCGATGTTCCGTCTGCGCATGCCGGACCTCCTTTGTCTTGCCGTTTGAGTGTCGAACGGCTCATTCTGCTGCAGTACCGGATCATGTGGAGACCCGGCAACACGGCCTGCCGGATATTCCAAAACCCTCCCGGGGGAAAACGCCCGCGGGACGGTCGGGAGACGAAGGGCGGATGGCAAATCGGGCTTCATCATCGACGAATGCCCGTTCGATGTCAAGAATTTGGGAAGCCGTTCGCACCCTCTTTCGTGCACGAATCCCTCGACAAATGGGAGCGTGGCTGTTACCTTCGCAGGAATTCCGAAGGTTTTCCGGCAGTGCCCCCTCTCGGGCAGCGGTTGTTTGAAGCGTCAGTCGGGCGCGTCCCGGAGGCGCACAATGGATATCCGAACCCTGACCGGGAAACGGGAAACGTCATTCCGGCGGAAAGCCGGGAAGAGCCTTCGTCGATTTCCGCAGTAAGCAAAAGGGGTGGGAAGACTGTTGCCTTCAAGGGATGGAGCGGCAATCCGTCGCCGGTTGACGGAGACCGCACCGGCACACCGGGTGTTTGGGGCCGGCTGGAAAATCCCTGTTACGAAAGGATCAGGGGGAGCATCATGGACGAGAAAAGAGAGAAGAATCTGAATGCGTTACGGGATAAATATCCGGAAAAATTTGCAACCCCGGCCGAGGCGTTTGGCGGCATACGACGCGGCAACGAGCTTTTCATCGGTTCGGCATGCGGCGAACCGCGCTATCTGGTTCGCACCCTCGTGGAGTACGCGCTTTCAAAGCCAAAAGCCTTCTTCGATGTCGAGGTGATCCACCTCTGGAACGTGGGGCCGGCCGAATACGCCGAGGAAAAGCTGCGCTCCAACTTCCGTGTGAATTCTTTTTTCGTGTGTGATGCCGTTCGGCACGCCTTTTCCTCGGGCCTGGCCGACTTCACGCCGATCTTTCCGTTTCAGATGCCCCGCGCCTTCGAGAGGGGTTTCCTGGACCTGGACGTGGCCCTGATCCAGGTATCCCCTCCGGACAGGAACGGGTACATGAGTCTCGGGGTCAGCGTCGACATCGTCCAGGCGGCCGTGAAGCGGGCGGAGCTGGTCATCGCCCAGGTGAACGGCTTCATGCCGTGGGTGCCCGGCGACACGTTCATTCATGCCGCCGACGTGAATTTCCTGATTCCCTTCGATGAGCCCCTGATCGAATACAGTCTGGAGCCCTGCGATGAGATCGTTTCGGCAATCAGTCGCTATGTCTCTCTTCTTGTGAAGGACGGAGATACAATCCAGGCGGGGTTCGGTCCCATTCCGGATGCGGTGCTGGGGAACCTCAAGGACAAGAAGGACCTCGGGATTCACACGGACGTCCTCACGGACGGCATGGTTGCCCTCATGCGCTGCGGAGCCGTGACGAACCGGATGAAATCCAGGGACAGGGGGAAAACCGTCGCCGCGCTGTGCGCCGGCACGAAGGACAGCTTCGAGTACATTCACGAGAACCCGATGGTGCAGTTCATGCCGATCAACTATACGAACAGCCCTCTTGTCATTGCCTCGCAGGAGAACATGCTCTCGATCAACGAGGCCCAATTTGTTGATCTGACCGGCCAGACCACGGAGGAAGATCCTGAATCGGGGACTCCCCGGGGGATCGGAGGACAGGCGGACTTCATGCGGGGTGCCGCCATGGCCGCGGGAGGCACGGCTATCTTCGCCATCCCCTCCACGACGCCGGACGGGAGCCGCTCGCGAATCGTGGCGTCGCTTCGGGGAGGAGCGGGCATATCCAACATGCGCTGCGACGCCGAATATGTCGTCACGGAGTACGGCTACGCCTTTCTCCACGGACGGAGCCTCCGCGAGAGGGCAATGGCCCTCATCAGCATCGCCCACCCGAAGTTCAGGCCTTCCCTGCTCGAAGAGGCCAGAACGCTGGGGCTTGTTCTCCCTTCCCAGACCCTTGTGCCCGGGGTGGGAGGCGTTTATCCGGAACACCTCGAAACGGGCAAAGTCCTGAAAAACGGGGAGCCCGTTCTCTTGAGGCCGGTCAGGCTCAGCGACGAGGACATCCTGAAAGACTTCTTCTACGCCCTGTCGGACAAGAGCATCAAGCGCCGGTTCATGAATGCCCGGCTCGACATGCCTCACGAAAGGCTCAAGAATTTCATCGTGATCAACTATGCCGAAGAAATGGTGATCCTTGCCGTGAAGCAAGAGGAGGAGGCAGTCGAGACGGTCATCGGCGTCTCCGAGTACCGGCTTGACCCGAAATCGAATTACGGGGAGGCCGCCTTCGCGGTGCGGGACGATCACCAGGGCATGGGTGTCGGGTCGATGCTGCTGAAATACCTCACCCAGATTGCCGTGAAGCAGGGACTCAACGGCTTTACCGCCGAGGTGCTCGTCGAAAACACGTCCATGATGCGTCTCTTCGAGAAGATGGAGACCAGGATGGAGAAAAGCATATATGACGGGGTCTATGAGTTGAAGATGACCTTCAGGCGGGATTGACGGGAGCGGATCTGCTTTTCCAACGCACGGATCGAGCAGTCCCGTTCCATATTACGAGGCAAACAGGAGGTACGACGTGGCCGATTTTCCCTGGTTCAAGAACTACGATGCGGGGGTGCCCCACACCCTGGAGCCATACCCGAACAGGACCCTGCTGGATCAGGTATACAACACCGCGGGGCAGCGCCCGGGACACACGATGATGTGGTTCAAGGGAACCGTCATCACCTATGCGCAGTTCCGGGAGCACCTGGAAGGAGTGGCGCGGGCGCTCGCCGGGCTGGGCATGAAGAAGGGCGACCGCGTGGCCCTCATGATGCCCAACATCCCCCAGATGCTCATCTGCCAGTTCGCCGTCTGGAAGGCCGGGGGTGTCGCCGTGCCGGTCAATCCCCTCTATGGTGAAGCCGAGCTTGTAGACACGGTGAAGGACTCCGGGGCGGAGATCGCCATCGTCATGACCCCGTTCTACCGCCTGCTCAAGAGCGTCCAGGGCCGGGCCGGCGTGAAGACGATCATCGCCACGTCGGTCAAGGAGTACCTGGCGCCGCTGAAGCGCTTTCTCTTCGGGCTCCTGCTGGAGAAGAAGCAGGGCCACCGTGTGGAGATCGAGGCGGGCGACCTGTGGCTCCAGGATGCAATCCGGAAGTACGCCGGCACCCCGGTTCCCGACGTGAAGCTGAGTCAGGACGACACCGGGCTGATCCTCTTCAGCGGGGGAACCACGGGCACGCCCAAGGGCGTCATGATCTCGCACGGAAGCATCTTCAAGAACGGCATGCAGACGCGCGCCTGGTTTTCCACGCTGCTCACGGACTGGGACGACGTCACAATCCTCCTGATGCCGCTCTTCCACATCTACGGCAACATCATCCTGGTCTCGACGCTGCTGCATGCGCGGGTGCCCATCGTCCTGGTGCCCAATCCGCGTGACGTCGCCGACCTGCTGTCCACCATCCGGACGACCCGGCCGCGGTTCTTCCCGGGCATCGCCACGCTGTTCATCGGCCTGATGAACAACCCGGATGTGAAATCGGGCAAGATCGATTTCCGGTCCATGAAGATGTGCGTGGCCGCCGCCGCGCCGCTCCTGCCGGAGACCAAGAAAAGCTGGGAGGCCCTCACCGGCGGGAAGCTTGTCGAGGCCTACGGCCTGACGGAGTCCGGCATCATCGCCATGGGACCGATCCTGGGAAAATGGAAGGAAGGGGCCGTCGGACTGCCCACCCCGGACGTGGAGGTGAAGATCGTTGACATCGTCGCCGGCGAGAAGGAGATGCCGACAGGGGAAACCGGCGAGATCGTCATCCGGTCGCCGCAGATCATGCAGGGCTACCGGAACAACCCGGAGGCCACCGCGGAGATGCTGCGCGGCGGCTGGCTGTATACCGGCGACGTCGGCCACCTGGACGAGGACGGCTACCTGTTCATCACCTCGCGCAAGAAGGAGTTGATCAAGCCCAGCGGCCACCAGGTCTTCCCGGGGGAAGTGGAGGAGGTCATCGCGAGGCACCCGGCGGTGCTCGAGGTGGGCGTGGCCGGAGTCCGGGACCCCGAGCAGGGGGAGGCCGTCAAGGCCTGGGTCGTGCTGAAACCGGATCAGAGGTGCACCGCTGAAGAGCTGCAGGCCTTCTGCAAGGAGAGCCTGACGGCCTACAAGGTGCCCCGGTACGTCGAATTCCGCGAAATGCTGCCCAAGTCGCTGATCGGGAAGGTGCTGCGGCGCGTGCTCCAGGAAGAAGAGGAAAAGAAACGGAAACAATAAGCCGCACGGATTGATGCAGTGTAAAATGCGTCCGGCTTGTTTTTCATGGAGGGCCGACATGACTCCGGAAGACGTCCGCCGAATGAAGTATGCCATGGACCTGCTCGAAAATCCCGGCCTCGCCGCCAGGATGACCCACGTCATCGGGGTCCCCTTCGAGAAGGCCTTCGATTCCCTGCCGGCGAAGTGGATCGGGGCCATCCAGGTCCTTTCCCGGAAAGCCCTGCAGCACGCCCTCGATGCCGCGGTCAGAACCATCGATCACGGCGAACGGAAGGCGTCGCGTGACACCCTCCACAAACTCCTCGTGGCCGCCTCCGGCGGAATCGGGGGCGCCTTCGGACTGCCCGCCCTGGCTGTCGAGCTGCCGGCCACGACCGTCATCATGTTTCGTTCCATTGCCGACATCGCCAGGAGCGAGGGCGAGGACGTTCACCTCGTGGAGACGAGGCTGGCGTGCCTGGAGGTCTTTGCCCTGGGCGGCGGATCCGGAAAGGACGACGCCTCGGAAAGCGGGTACTACGCCGTAAGGGCGCTTCTGGCCAGGCAGGTGTCGGAAGCGGCGAAGTACATCGTCGAGAAGGGGCTGGCCGAGGAGGGAGCCCCGGCGCTGGTCCGGCTGATCGCGACCATCGCCTCGCGGTTCGGCGTCACGGTGTCGCAAAAGGCCGCCGCCTCCGCCGTGCCGGTCATCGGCGCGGCAGGGGGCGCACTGATCAACACGATTTTCATCGAGCACTTCCAGAACATGGCCCGGGGGCATTTCATCATGCGGAGCCTGGAGCGGAAGTATGGGGCCGATGCCGTGAAGATGCTCTACGAAGGCGCGAATGCCGTGTCGGAGACCCCGGGCGGGTCCGGGGAGTGAGGTGCCTCCTGCTCCGTTCATCGCTGTTACTGCCGGACAGGGAAGACCCATGACAGTCCGGCCTCGGGGGAGATGAAACGATGAGAAAGACGTTTCTGGCGGTTCTTGCTGCGGTGATGCTGGCGTCCGGCTGGAGTCCGGCGTTCGGGGAAACGGCCGTCCCGTCAGGGACGAAAGAGCTCCTCAGGCTTGCGCCGCGCATTTCCCTGGACGATGAGACGGTCTCGACCTTCGAGATCTCCGGCACACTGGACATCGATAAAATCCGGCTGCGGTTCATCGCCTCGGGAAAGCAGCCCGACCGGTATGCCTTGAGCGTTCTGGACCCGCGGGATGGGATGCCGATCCTGGTCGCCGCGGGAAACTCCTACGTCCTGTACGATCCGGCCGCTTCGGAGGTGCTGCTGGGCAAGGCGGAGCCGCATTTTGTCTTCAGGATGGACCCTGAAGACCGCAGCATCAAGATCGGTTTTGGACTGCATGAACAGGAGAGGGGCAGCGAGACAAAGGCGGGTCAACAGTCGGGGATCATGCTCGTGGACATCCATTCCGTCATGGCCGCGGCGGATCGGGGCCTTGTTGCCAGGAAAGGCGAGGGAAACCAGCTTGTTGTAGAGGGAGTGACCAGGCAGGGGGGAAGAATCACGGCATATGTGACGCCGTCGCGGATAGAAGGTCCGTACCGCCGCCTCGAGCTTTACAAATCCGATGTGAATGCGGCCAGACCGTTTCTTGTCCTCGATAGAATCGTGCTCAACCGGCCGCTGCCGGAAGAACGCTTTGCCCTCTCCGAAGAGAAGCTGCTTGCCGCCGTGCCATCGGTCCGGCGGGTGCCGGATGGCGTGGCGGTCAGGACGGCCGTTTCGCTCGGTGACTTCTACCGGGTCCTGTTGCTCCGCTTCGTTCTGGCGGACGAAGCCGGCGGAGATCTGAAACCGGTGGTCGAAAAGATGGTGAAACATGCAATCGACTGGGAGCAGGCGAGAAAAAAAGACAAGGCGATTACGCCGTTGCTGAAAGCCGTTTTTAACGACCTGGCGGCCGCAGCCGCGGCTCCGTAGCAACTCGGGAGCGGGAAGCCATGACCCGAAAAAGGAGAGCGACGGATGTCGAACATCGGGAATGAACCAAAACACAAGGGCAAGCTGGTCAGGGCCGTCAGGGCGACGCTGGAGCATCGGGCCGCCTGGCTCTATCTCCTGCTGGACGAGGCGGAGAAGCGCGG
>CAYNEJ010000140.1:0-8613 GCA_964396205.1 uncultured Syntrophaceae bacterium | reverse complement strand
GGCATGGACGCCGAATACGCCCGCTTTTACCGGAAAGACAGGGCGAAGCGCGCCATGGACTGGGGCGTCCAGGCCTGCGCGGTTCCCCAGGGTGGATACGTGAACGCCAGCTACGGCGTCAACAACTTCATGATCGTCGCGAAATCCTGCAAGAAGTTCGTCTGTGAAATCCGCTCCGACTACGCCTGGTGCGAAGGCGGCAGGGGCATGTTCCTGCCCATCGACGAGGTCGACTACTTCGTCGAGGTGGACGTGGACGACCCGAAGTACCAGTGGCCCTACATCGCGGAAAAGAATATCACACCGGACGATATCCAGAGGGCCATCGCGGCAAACTGTGTCTCCATCATGCGGGACGGCGACTGCATCCAGGTCGGCATCGGCGCCCTCCCCACGGCCGTCGTCATCGGCATGCGGGATCACGGCCTGAAGCACCTCGGTGTCCACAGCGAAATGATCGGCGAGTACGCCTTCACGCTCCTCGAGGCGGGCTGCGTCGACAACTCCCGGAAGGTTCTGGACAAGGGAAGAAGCGGCTGGGCCTACATCATGCCCGTGGACACGCCCCGCTACTACGAGTATCTGCACCGCAACCCGCAGTTCGCCGGGTACGACATCGGCTACACGAACAACGTCGTGACGCTCTCCCAGCAGGACAACATGGTGACCGTCAACAACTTCGCCCAGATCGATCTCCGGGGCCAGGACGCGGCGGGCAACGTCGGCGGCCGGCCCATCTCCTCCACGGGCGGCCAGTTCCAGTTCACCCTCGGCGCAATGATGGCCAAGGGCGGGCGGGCGATCATTGCGGCGACATCCCGAGACGGGAAGGGCCGTTCCCGCTTCGTCCCCATGCTGGATCAGGGCAGCGTCGTCACCGTCCCGGACCAGCTCGTCACATGGGTCTGCACGGAATACGGCATCGTCAACATCATGGGCTGCACCGACGCCGAGAAGGCGACGAAGCTCATCTCCATCGCCCATCCGGACGACCGTGAGGCTCTGTCCAAGGCGGCCGTGGAACAGCTGGGCATCAAGGTGAACCACTGGATGTTCAAGAACGCCCCGGACCGCCGGTTCCCATCGGCCGACGATCTGAAGTGCCACAAGTACGGCTACCTGGACCTCGAGGTGAAGCCGAAGGAGATCGCGAAGGTTTCAGACTGATTGCAAACGGAGTGAGAGGAATAGAAATAGGGCAGGGTGTCCGCACCCTGCCTTTTTTTATCCGCCAAAATTCAAATCCCGGTTTCCGGCCCGTCCCTGGCCGATTCCCGGAGGATCCACTTGGAAGGCAACCCCGGGGCCCCTGACCGGAGAAGGGACGGCATCCACCGGCAAAGCCGGCCTCTCCATCGCAAACACTCCGTCGCAAACCCGGTTGACGTCCCGCAGGCATCCCGCTATCATCACGAACAATTTATCGGGAAGGAACCCCTTGCCTCCCGCCTCGCCCCGGGCTTTCCGGTCCGTTTCGTATGGCGGCAGGCAATATCTTCAAATCATGCGCATCGGCGTCGTTCATACGACCGGCTCTCCCTGTGAATGTGCCAAGGCCGCCGTTTCGGGCCTTCGAGCGCTGGGCCACGAGGCTCTCGTTGCCGACTCAGAGGACATTCCGCGGCTGGCCGGAGAAATAGCCGATACCTGCGACCTGGTGATCGATCACACGGACACTTTTCGCGGTTCCGGGCTCCTGCGTCCCCTGGTGCGGCTGCTTCTTGAGAGCGAGGGGGCACGGATTGTCGGCTCCGACGCCGGTGCCTGCTTCCGCGCCGACAACAAGGCGGCCGCGAAGGACTGCCTGTCCGCTGCGGGCATCCCGGTACCCCCGGGGATCACGATTACGCGGGAGACGCAGGAACTGCCGGGCTGGTTGAAGATGCCCGTCGTCCTCAAGCCGGCTTTCGAGCACATGAGCCGGGGTCTTCTTGTTGCAACAACGAAGAAGGAAGCTCGGGGGGGCATCGAAGACCTCCTGGAGCACTTCCGGCAGCCGGTCCTGGTGGAAATGTTCATTCCCGGCCGGGAGTTTGCCGTCTCGATCCTGGAGGAAGAGAACAGCCCGAGGGTGCTGCCGCCCCTTGAATGGCTGGTGGAGACCGGCGAATCCGCCGTGCTCACGGAGGCCTTCAAGCGGGTGGACGTCCCGGAGGAAAGACGGGATGCCCGGCAGGCGAAACTCCCTCCCGAACTTGCCGCAGACCTGGAACAACTCTCCATGCTCGCCTTCCGCACCCTGGGGCTCAGGGACTATGCCCGCTTCGACATCCGCCTGTCTCCCGGCGGAACGTTCTTCTTTCTCGAGGCCAACACGACGCCCAGCCTGGAACCCCTCGAGGCCCTGGCTCTCTCCGCGAGGTGGGCGGGGATGGACTACCCGGCCCTCGTGGAGGGAATGCTTGCGGCGGCATGGAGAAGGTACGGCAGTCCTCCTTTCCAGCCGGCAGAGCGCATGCGAGTCGATCTCCCGACGGGCCCGGTCGATCTCGTCATTCCACCGGGAGTGCACCGGCCACCGGCATCCACCGTGGAGCTGGCCGGCCTCCTGGATGTCCGGAAGGGCGAGTGCGTCCTGGACCTGGGCTGCGGGGCAGGTCTCCTCGCCATCGCCGCCGCCAGGTTGGGGGCACGCCGGGTCGTTGCCACGGACATCGACCCCCGCGCTCTCGAGGCGGCGGGGAAGAATGTCCTGTCCAACGGCGTCGCCGACCGGGTCGACATCCGCGGAGGCTCCTGGTTCGAGGCGCTCGACGGCGGCCCCTGCGGAAATATGAGGCGCTTCGACGTGATCGTCGCCACACCCCCGCAGACCCCCGGACGGTTTCTTTTTGGGCCCCGGTACGGTGGTCCCGACGGAATCAGGCACCTGGCGGGAATCGTCCGTGAAGCCCCGGCCTTCCTGGAGCCGGATCGGGGGAGACTTTGGATCCTGGCCATTTCCCTGGCCGATGCGCCGGAGCTCCTGCGCCGTCTTCGGGAAACGTTTCACCATGTCTCCATCGCCGGCGAGTCGGAGCGGCCCTTCACGCGCGACGAATACGAGGCCGTTGCCGGAGGGCTCATGGACCATTTCCTGGAACTCCGCTCCGCGGGGCGTTCCGATTTCCGGGATGCGGGAGACGGCCGGTACATCTTCCGCAACTTCGCGATCTGCGCCCGGGGGGTGAGAAAATGTTGAGGCGGCTCATCGTCCATGCGGACGACCTGGGAGCGGACGAGGCCCGCAACGAGGGAATCTTCGAGGCCCTGGAAGCGGGTTCGGCCACGGCAGCGAGCATTCTGGCCAACGGCCCGGCCCTGCGGGATGCCTTTGACCGGATCGCTTCCTCCCCTTTCCGGAGCATCTCCTTCGGTCTCCACCTGAACCTTACCGAGGGGGTCCCCCTGAGCGGGGGATTGAAATTCCTCATCAGTCCGAACGGGTGCTTCCACGGCAAGGCGGAGGCCCACAAGCGCCTGCTGGAACCGGCCGGAAAGTCGATGCGTGAGGAAATCCGGAGGGAGTTCGCCGCCCAGTTCAGGACGCTCCGCGAGGCCGGCATGGCGATCGACCACGTGGACGGGCACCAGCATGTTCATGTCTTCCCGGCGGTGATCGATGTTGTCGTAGAGTCCGCGGAGGAATTCGGAATTCCCTGGATTCGGGTCCCCGATGAACAGCCATCACCGGCTGCCGGGAACCGGATCGGCGCCGCCCTGGTCGGGGAAGCGGATCTGTTCTCCCGTCTCGGGGCTGCAGCCCGCCTCCGGATCCGGGGAACCGGCTTGCGGGCGACAGACCACTTCCGGGGTCTTTACCTGAAAGGCAGGCTGTCCCCGGAAACCCTTGAGGAAACGCTGCAGGCCTTGCCTCCGGGTCTGACGGAACTGATGGTTCACCCCGGGAGGGTGCCCGCCGGGCAAGCCGCCGGCCCCTTCTCATCCTTCTCTCACAGGGACCGGGAATGGGAACTTGAGGTACTCATGGACGGCGGTTTCCGCGACCTGCTCCAGAAGCACCGCATCCTGCTCACCCCCTTTCCGGAGGCCCGTCCTTGACCACCCCTCTCCGTGTACTCATCCTGACCCCGACGGCCTTTCCCGAGGTGACGGGGAATGCCATCACGGTCGAGCGATGGCGCCGCTCCCTCTCCCGGGAAGGCGCCATGGTGGACGTGATGGAAACGCAGAACCTCGACGCAAGAGGTCTCCTGACCTGCCTGGATCACCTCCAACCCCATCTCATTCACGCCCATCACGTCAGCCGGGCGGGAGCCATGATGCTCGATCCGCTCGTGGCGGAAAGGTACGGCGATCTGCCCCTTGTTGTATCTCCCGCGGGGACGGACATCAGTCTCTACGCGCTGAGGGGAGCGGAAAGGGAGAATATAGGCCGAGTCTGCCGCCTGGCCCGTTCCATCATCGTGCAGAACCGCGAGACGGCCCGGCTGCTGCGGCTATTCCTGCCAGACCTGGAAGGGCGGATCGCCTGTGCGCCCAAGGCGTTTTTGTGGTATGGGGACAACGCGTTTGATCTTCGGGCCGTTGCCGGCTGCCGTAACGGAGACTGTTTCTTTTTCATGCCTGCCGGTATCCGTCCCGTGAAGGGCAACCTGGAGTGCCTCCTGACCCTGGAAAAGGTTCGCCATATCCACCCGAACATACGGGCGGTCTTTGCCGGGCCGGTTCTGGAACCTGCGTATTCCGCCCGGTTTGCAGAAGAAATCAAGCGTCTGGAATCGTTTGCCAGCTGGATCGACCGCATCCCTCCTCAGGCCATGAGATCGGCCTGCGGCAGCGCGGATGTAATCGTGAACCACTCTGTTTCCGAGGGATTGTCCAATTCGCTTCTGGAAGCCATGGCGGCGGGCCGGCCGATCCTGGCCTCCGACATCCCGGGAAACCGCTGGGTGGCTGATCATGACGAGGGGACCGGTCCCTGCGGGTGCTTGTTCAATCCCGTCGATCCGAGGGATTTCGTCCGGAAAGCCCTGCGGCTTGCCAGGGATCCGTCGCTGCGGGAATCCCTGGCTGCAGAGGGTCGTCGGAGAGCGGCCGGTTGGCCGGGTCCCGCGGACGAAGCACGGGCCCTCCTCAGGATTTACGAGGCGGCGCTCGCCTTCGGATAGCCGGAGGATGTCCATCCCGACGACAGGGAAGTCATCCTCGCATTCCAAGTACATTCGTTTCTCAGCACGGAGTCAGACAATGAAAAAAACCGGTAATCATCGAAAAACCGGGTTGAACGCCTGCACACGCAGGACATTCCTCGCGGGTACAGCCGGAACCATGGCGGTTTTCGGCCTCGCCGGGTGCACCAGAGAGACCATCCCCGATTCAAAAATCCCGCTGAAATCCTCACAGCCGAAAACGGCGCTCGTCCTCTGGTACAGTCAGGCAGGACACACGGAGCGGAACGGCCGGCTGATCGGAAAGGTTCTCGAGCAGAACGGACTGGCGGTGACGGCGCTGGATATCCGCCGGTTCGATCCACCCGCGATGAAGGACTACGATCTCATCGTCCTGGGAACACCGGTCTATTACCTGGACACGCCGGGTAACGTCCGATCCTGGCTTGCGTCCATTCCTGATATTCGGGGCATCCCTGTGGCGGCCTATTCCACCTTCGGCGGCCCCGGGGACAACCAGTACAACACCGCCTTCTCCACGCTCCAGCTTCTGTGTGCGAAGGGAGGCGTCCCGGTCGGGATCGCCGCGTTCGGCAACATGTCCACCTTCGCCCCGACCTGGTCGTCCGGGAAAGAGGCGCGCATCCTCAAATACAGGGAACGGCCGAACGAGGAGACCTATACGCAGGTCCGGGAGTTCGCCAAAAAGGTTCTTCAGACGGTCCGGAGCGGAGGGACGATTTCTCCCGTGCGGAAGGAGTTTCATTACGGCGACGTCTTCAAGGGATCCGTGATGATGAAATTCACGAAACTGCTGATCTCGCGGCATACTATCGACGCGGCGAAATGCATCGGCTGCGGCACCTGCGTCCGGGTATGCCCGGTCGGAGCCACACACCCTGCACAGCACAGAGTGGACCAGGACCGCTGCATCGCCTGCATGGGCTGCGTCAACAACTGCCCGGCCCAGGCCATCGACATGGTCTTCATGGGGAAAAAAGTCTATGGCTTCAAGGATTTTCTGCGGAAATACGATATTCACATTCAGGAGCCCAAGGAACTGAAAGGATGAAACCAGAGAAACCGGCCGGGCCGTACAATCGGAGGATTCAACAGCATTACAAGCCATTCCTTTTTCCACTCCCCTTCCCCCCCATAGCATTGTATCCACCCATTTTCGCACCGGAATACGGATCAGCACCTACCATACTTACGAGATAATCAAGCATTGCCGCCGGCATGAAATGATCTATTCTGTAATCGCATCAGGATGATTGAGTTTGTACACCGGAAGACAAATCATCGGAAAGGAGGATTAAACCATGAAGAACACGTTGACGACAAACAGCGATGGCCGTTTTGAAAACAAGCAATGGGTGTGGGCGGCAATTATTGTCATGGCCATTGTTGTCGGAATCGGACTCGCGCCGCGGGTCAGCGATGCATGCTGCTTCTATAACCTGGTGGACAAGGGAGGCATCGATGCAGAATTCAGTTGCGGGGTTTTCTGTGGAAATACGTGGTATTTGGAGCCTGGGGAGCATAAGTGTCGCCCGGGAAAAGGGGGAGACGCGACGATCAGGAGGGCAGGACAGAGATGCGATATCTCTACCGTCAAGAAACATGGTTGGGTTGAAGTAACCCGTACAGGAAACAAAGGCCTCGTCCTAAGCAAAGATGATAACGCCAACGTCATCGATTCCTGTACGTTCGACTGGGTGAAATGAACAAGCATTGTCACCGGCATGAATTGATCTATTCCATAATCGCAGCACGGAGATTGAGTTTATCTGACAGAAGACACCAGCACAGCAAAAGAGGATTGGGCCATGAAGAGCACATTGTTGAATCCAGTCTGCAGAGGGCCCCGAAACAAGGGAGCGATGTTGATGGCGTTCATCGCCATGGCTTTGATCGCAGGAACCTTAATGTTTCCAAAGAACACCGAAGCATGTTGCTTCTACAACTATACCGACACGAAGATTCACGTTACTTTTAGCTGCGGCGTATTTTGCTGGAACGACTGGAATATTGACCCCGGAGATCACGCCTGCCGGCCGGGAAAGGGAGGAAACGCCACGTCGATCTCGAAATCCAAACATGGTTTCCATGCATGCTGGTACATGTGGGTTAAGAAACACGGCTGGATCGAGGTCCGTCATGTTTCGGCTCAGGGCATGAACAAGGGCGTTGTGGAAAACAAAGATGAAAACGGAAACACGATTCAAACCTGCACCTTTGACTGGTGATGATGAACAACGAGACGGCATTTTTCAGTAGAGCCGACTCTTTGCCGACACCGGATTCCGAGGGCAACATTGTTACGCTGCAGACACGATGATGGTCCACCGGCAAATGAAGGCAGCGGAAAGGAGGATCGGGCCATGATGAACAGAATGTCGAAACCGGTTTGTTGGTGGATGCGAGAGAAGAGAACGATGTGGACGGTTATCATCGCCGTTGCGCTGATTGCGGGATACCTGACGATCCCTGTGAGATCGGAGGCGTGCTGTTTTTACAACTCGGCGGATGACAAAATCACGGTCAAGTTTGACTGCGGCGTATTCTGCTGGAACGTCTGGGATCTCAGCCCTGGACAACATAAATGCCGGCCGGGAAAACAAGGATACGTTACCCTCTACCATAACCAAAAGGATCCTTGTGAGCTTCTGCCGGTTGCAAAACATGGCTGGGTCAACGTCTATCATGTTCAGGATAAAGGCGTTGCGGAAAGCAAAGATGAAAATGGAAACACGACCAATGTATGCGAGTTCGACTGGGGCAAATAAGGAACTGTGACGCTACTCAATAACACAGGCCATTTACCGAGGCCGGGCTGCAAAACACCTCCGTCTTGTGGAGCAGAGTCGAGCAGAGCGAGCTGTCTGACACGGAGTGAAATCACTGGAAAGGAGGATCGAACCATGAAGCATGAATTGTCGAAACCAAGCTGCAAACGGTTGGGAAACAGCGGAGCGATGTGGATGGTTACCTTTACGATTGTATTGATCGCGTCAACTGTACTGATTTCCAGGGACTCCGAGGCATGCTGCTTCTACAACAAGAGTGACGGCAAGATGCATATTTCCTTCAACTGCGGCTGGTTCTGCGGAAACGTCTGGACTCTCGAACCCGGGGAACACAAGTGCCGGCCGGGAAAAGGAGGGGTTGTGAACGTCAGGCGTATTGGAAGTGTTGTTTCCTGCGATGTATCTGTTGAAAAGCATGGCTGGGTTGACGTCACCCATGCCTATCCTCCAGGGGGTGAGGGTCGAGTGGAAAGCAAAAATGCCGATGGTGTCGTCGTCCAAAAATGCTATTTCGCTTGGGGTTTTTCTCAGTAGAACAGATGTCAGGCCTCCCGAGTACACTGATGTTGTGGAGACGGCCACGAGGCATAAGGCGGGGCCGTGGCCGTCTCCAATCTCCTGGCAATCAGAACCGCCATTGAGCGTCCGGCGGGCAAGATATTTGACCTTTTCATTCAAGATCGATTCAAAGC
>CAYNEJ010000139.1:0-8899 GCA_964396205.1 uncultured Syntrophaceae bacterium | reverse complement strand
GAAAATGCACGGCCGGGCTCCTCTCCCCGGATGACATCTCGAAGGAAGCGTTCGAAGACCACCTCCAGACCGCCGGAATCCCGGATCCGGATCTGCTGATCCGGACCAGCGGCGAGTTCCGGATCAGCAATTTTCTCCTCTGGCAGATGGCCTACACGGAGTTCTATTTCACCGACGTCCTTTGGCCCGATTTCGACCGCAGCGAGCTCCTGAAGGCGATTGCCGCCTATCAGCAGCGGGAGAGAAGGTTTGGGTTGACGTCCGAGCAACTTTAGTGGGCGGGCTGTTGAAAAACGCTCGCCTGCGGTGTTGCCCTCGCTCCGCGTCGCTCAACGTACGAAAAAGTACGCCTCGCGACCCGGAACTTCGGGCGCCATGCATCCGAGCATTTTTGAACAGCCCGGAAAGCGGCGATTGTAAGAAACTTCTTCTGACTGCTCATTGATCAAGTCGATATCATGGCGAGTTCCCCTGTTCGTTCGTCGAGTGGCGAATGACAAGGGAAACGAAGTGGGCGGGCGTTTTTCAACAGACCGGAGGTGTCATGGCGAGTTCTCATTTGCAGCGCTGGCTCACGGCGATCGTTGCCGTACCGATCCTGTTCGCCCTGGTTCTTTTCGGCGGGGAACTCCTTTTCTTCCTCCTGATCCTGGCTGTTGTCCTCCTCGGCATGGAGGAATACACCCGCATGTCCTTCGGGGAGGGGCACCCATGGGAGCGATGGGAGGGGCTCATCTTCGCCGCCGCGGTCTGCTTTGCCGCCCGGACCGGCGATCCCCGCGTCCTGACGGCCGTGGTCGTCTTTTCGGTCCTGATCGTTTTCATGACCTACCTGCCCCGGATCCGGGAGGACCGATTCGACATTCTCCCGGTCCAGAAGCTTGTCTTCGGCATCCTTTACATCCCCCTGATGATGTCCCACATCATCATGATCCGCCAGGTCCCCGACGGGGTACTCTGGATCTTCTTCGTGCTCGTCCTGGCTTTTTCGGGGGACGTGGCGGCATTTTACGTGGGCCGCACATTCGGGCGGAATAAGCTGCTCCCCCTGGTGAGTCCCGGGAAGACCGTCGAGGGGACCCTGGGTCTTTTTGCCGGGAGCGTCGTGTGCTGCCTGATCTATCGGCACTTCTTCCTTCCGGACCTGCCGGTGGGGCACACGGTGGCCCTGGCCCTGGCGGGGAGTGTCATCGGGCAGCTCGGAGACCTCTGCGAATCGGCCCTGAAGAGGGCCTCGGGAACGAAGGATTCGGGAACGCTTCTCCCCGGCCACGGAGGATTCCTGGATCGCCTGGACTGCCTCATCTTCATCGGGCCGTTCGTCTACTACTACAAGCTCTTTCTTCTTCCATGAAAAAACTGGCGATTCTCGGATCCACCGGGTCCATCGGAACGAGCACCCTGGACGTGGTGCGGCGGAACCGCACCCGCTTCGACGTGGTCGCCCTCGCGGCGGGACGCAACCTGGACCTCCTGAAGAAGCAGATCGTGGAGTTCGATCCGGAAGTCGTCTCCGTTCTGGACGATGAACACGCCCGCCGCCTTCGGGAGATGACCGGACCGGTGCGGGCGGACATTCTTTCCGGCACGGACGGCTATTGCCGGTGCGCTTCGGTGGGGAGTGCGGACATGGTTCTCTCGGCCCTCGTGGGCGCCGCGGGACTCCTGCCGACCCTGGCGGCCATCGAGGCGGGCAAGGACATCGCCCTGGCCAACAAGGAGACCCTCGTCACGGCGGGATCCCTGGTCATGGAGCGGGTCCGGGCGAAGGGCGTCCGGCTCCTGCCCGTGGACAGCGAACACAGCGCCGTCTTTCAGTGTCTCGAAGGACAGCAGCGGGGCGCCGTGCGGCGCATCGTCCTCACGGCATCGGGGGGGCCGTTTCTCCGCCACAGCCGGGAACAGCTGTCGGCCGTCACCCCGGCGGAGGCCCTGAAGCATCCGAACTGGACCATGGGGCGAAAGATCACCATTGACTCGGCATCCATGATGAACAAGGGGCTCGAGGTCATCGAGGCGCGGTGGCTCTTCGACGTGGATTACGACCGGATCGACGTAGTCATCCATCCCCGGAGCATCGTTCACTCCCTGGTGGAGTTCCGGGACGGCTCCATCCTGGCCCAGCTGGGAGTGCCGGACATGCGCATCCCCATCGCCTATGCGCTGACCTGGCCGGAGAGGATCCCCCAGCCGGGCTCGCTCCTGGATCTGACCCGAGCGGGAGTCCTGGAGTTTCTTGAACCCGACCGGGGGCGCTTCCCGAGCCTGGACCTGGCTTATGCCGCCGGGCGGACCGGCGGCACCGCCCCGGCGGTCCTCAATGGGGCCAACGAGGTCGCCGTGGAGGCTTTCCTGGACGGAAAAATTCGCTTTACAGACATGGCGGCGACGATTAAAGAGGTTCTCGCCTGCCACGAGAAGGAGGATGTCCGGTCCGTCGAGGACATTCTGCAGGCGGACCGCTGGGCCAGGGAATCGGCCCGTACCATGATTGAGAGGAAAAGCGCTTGATCGGCATCAGCATCATTTCGGTCATTGTCCTGCTGGGCGTCCTCATCTTTGCCCATGAGTTGGGGCATTTCCTGGCGGCCAAGTGGGCCGGCGTCGGAGTCCTGAAGTTTTCCCTGGGTTTCGGACGGAAAATCTACAGCCGCAGGATCGGGGAGACGGAGTACCTGCTCTCCCTCATTCCCCTGGGGGGGTATGTGAAGCTCCTGGGGGAGTCGGAGGCGGAACTCCTGCCGGAAGAAGAGCGCCATCGCTCCTTCTCGAACAGGTCCGTATGGGTCCGCATGGGCATTGTCCTGGCGGGTCCCGTCTTCAACTTCCTGCTCGCCATCCTGATCTTCACCGGCATTTACATGGCCGGGGTGCCGACCCTGACGAGCACGATCGGAACCATCCAGGAAGGTTCCGCGGCGCTGGAAGCGGGGATGCAGCCGGCGGATCTCGTGGTGGCCATCGACGGGAAGAACATCCGCAAATGGGATCAACTGGCGGAGATTATCAGCGCCAGCGGCGGGAAAACCCTCCGGATCACCGTGGATCGGGGCGGGGTGCAGCAGGACCTGTCCGTTACGCCCCGTTCGATGAAGGCAAAAAATCTCTTCGGGGAGGAGGTCGATGCCTGGAAAATCGGCGTCACACCGGACCCGAAGATTGTGACGGAGCGGCTGAATCCGGCCGCGGCGCTCTGGGTCAGCCTGAAGAAGACCTGGATGCTCAGCGAACTCACGCTGGTGAGCATCGTCAAGATCTTTGAAGGGGTCCTTTCCCCCAAGACCCTGGGGGGGCCGATCTTCATCGCCCAGCTCGCGGGCAGCCAGGTGAAGGAAGGGCTGGTTCCCTTTTTCCTGCTCATGGCCCTCCTGAGCATCAACCTGGGTGTTCTCAACCTTCTGCCGATCCCGATTCTCGACGGCGGGCACCTCCTCTTCTACATCGTCGAAGCGGTCCTGCGGCGGCCGGTGAGCATGAAAATTCGCGAAATCGCCCAGCAGGTGGGTTTCGCGTTCCTGATCCTCCTGATGCTCTTCGTGTTCGGGATGGACATCGACCGGATCATGGCGGACAACCCCATTTACGAAGGCTTTGTGCGCTTCTTCACCGGAAAGTAATGCATATCCTGGCCCTGGACACGGCAACCAAGACGGCCTCTGCGGCCCTCCTCGAGGATGAGCGCATCCTGGCGGAAGGTTACGCGGATCTGGGCCGCCACCATGCAACCGTGATTCTTCCCTTTGTCCAGTCGATTCTCGATCTGGCGGGAGTCGCCCTGGAGGAGGTCGATCTCCTGGCCGGAACGGGCGGGCCGGGCTCCTTCACGGGACTGCGCATCGGGGCGGGAACCCTCAAGGGATTGGCGCTGGCCACGGGAAAACCGATCGTGGCCGTCTCCACCCTCGAGGCCCTGGCCGCGAACGCCTCCGGGGCCGCCATTCCCGTCTGTCCGCTCCTCGATGCCCGCAAGGGGCAGGTCTACGGAGCTCTATACCGCTTCGACGGGAGCGGCCTTCCCCTTGTTGTGATCCCGGATGCGACCGTGCTCCTGGCGGACCTCCTGGACAGGATCCGGGAACCGGCCTTCTTCCTGGGTGAAGGGGCGGTCGTCCATGCGGCGGCGATCCGGGAGAGACTGGGGGAGAACGCCCGCTTTGCCCCGGCCCCGTTGAACGGCATCCGCGCCTCCGCTGTTGGCTGGCTGGCCCTTCGGCATTATCGGGCAGGGCGATCCGCCGATCCGCTGACATTCATCCCCACCTATCTGCGACAGTCCGAGGCGGAAACGAAAAGTCTCCAGCCGGGCCGTGGGGAAAAAGGGGGCGCGCCTCCCGGGTGATCTCCGCCTTGAGGCCCGCCGGGCCGGAACTCCGTTGACATCCGGGCTGATCTCGGATAATAGGCAAATCACAGTCCGGGTTTGGCCGTCACTTGTCGGGAGAGTGGATTCATGAGCCGAAACAGTATCATCGTGCCGGAAGGCATCCCTTTTATCGCAGTCCCGGCCGTTTTTGCCCTTACCTCCTGGTTTGCCGGTTACCCCGTCTCCGCGACCCTGCTCACGCTCATTACCGCCTTCGTCCTCTGGTTTTTCCGGAATCCCGAACGCAAGACCCCGGACGCGCCGGGCCTCGTGATTTCTCCCGCCGACGGGAAGG
This sequence comes from uncultured Syntrophaceae bacterium, assembly GCA_964396205.1. Classification (GTDB taxonomy): domain Bacteria; phylum Desulfobacterota; class Syntrophia; order Syntrophales; family PHBD01; genus PHBD01. Next base: position 4,241 of record CAYNEJ010000139.1, on the reverse strand, counting down.
TCATCTTCATCGGCGAGGCCGAAGAGGCGGATATCCTGAAGGGCCGGGCGAAGAAGATCTCCATTTTCATGAGCGTGTTCAACGTCCACGTGAACCGCAATCCCTGTTCCGGGACGGTGGAGGAAATCCGCTACTACAAGGGGAAGTTCCTCGTGGCGAGTGTGGACAAGGCGTCTTCGGACAACGAGCGCAACGCCGTCCTGGTCCGGACCGATGACGGGAAGAAAGTCCTGACGATTCAGATCGCCGGGCTGGTGGCCAGGAGGATTGTCTGCTGGCTGAAAGAAGGCATGACCGTAACCCGGGGCGAGCGTTTCGGGCTGATCCGATTCGGCTCGCGCCTGGATGTCTTCCTGCCCCTTGAGTCCACGATCTCCGTGAAAGTCGGGGACGTGACCCGGGCCGGAGAGACCACCCTGGGGGTGCTTCCGTGAACGAGAAATCCGGTCGCGTGCGCGACGGCATGAAGAAGGGGATCTACGTCCTGCCGAACCTCTTCACGACGGCGAGCCTGCTGTGCGGCTTCTACTCGGTGGTTGTCTCCACCCACGGATACTTCGAGACCGCCGCCTGGGCGATCATGGCGGCCCTTGTCCTGGACGGCCTGGACGGCCGGATCGCCCGGATGACGAACACCACGAGCAAGTTCGGGGCCGAGTACGATTCGCTGGCGGACCTGGTGGCCTTCGGCGTGGCGCCGTCCATCCTGGCCTACACCTGGTCTCTGTCCGCCTTCGGAAAGTGGGGGTGGCTGGCGGCTTTCCTGTTCGTCACCTGCGGAGCCCTGCGTCTTGCCCGGTTCAACATCCAGATCGGCATCGTCGAGAGCAAAGTGTTCAACGGGCTGCCCATTCCGGGAGCTGCGTCCGTGGTCGCCACGGGAGTGCTGCTTTATCACTACCTGGGCTTCCAGGGGATGTTCCCCCATGCCGCGGTCCTGGCCAGTGTCGTCTGCCTGTCGCTGTTCATGGTGAGCAGCATCAAATATTACAGCTTCAAGGATTTGAATTTCTTTGCCCGGAAGCCATTCGTATCCTTCGTGCTGATCGTGATCATTCTGGTCATTGTTGTTGCGGAGCCCCAGATCATGGTGTTCACGTTCTTCGCCGGCTACAGCCTCTCAGGCCCGGGATGGCTCGTTTACAAGCTGATCCGGAGGGCCATTTACGGTGCCGAGATCCAAAAAAGCCAGGGGCCCGTCGAACCGCATCATATGACAAAGAAGTAGCAGCCATCAGGAAGGGTAGGCGCAAAGGAAAGCGGCGGTATGCCCCGCTCCGGAGCACTGCCCTTTTACTTTGTTCGGAAGGGGTTTATCATGAAGACGTGGAGTGTCGCAGTGGTCGGCGCCACCGGCGCCGTGGGCAACGAAATGATCCGGATCCTGGAGGATCGCAACTTTCCCGTAGGCAAGCTGAAGCTGCTGGCTTCCGAGCGTTCCCTGGGCAAGTCCCTCGAGTTCAGGGGGAAGTCTTATCCCGTGGAGGTCCTCACGGAGGATTCCTTCGCCGGCGTCCAGATCGGGCTCTTTTCCGCCGGCGGGAGCATCAGCGAGAAGTTTGCCCCCATCGCGGCCCGGGCGGGCTGCGTCGTGGTGGACAACACGAGTGCCTTCCGCATGGTGCCGGAAATTCCCCTGGTCGTTCCGGAGGTCAACCCGGAGGCGATCGCCCAGTACGGGAACCGGGGAATCATCGCGAATCCGAACTGTTCCACCATCCAGATGGTGGTCGCCCTGAAGCCGATTCACGATGCCGCCCGGATCCGGCGGGTCGTCGTCTCCACCTACCAGGCCGTCTCCGGAACCGGCAAGAAGGCCATCGACGAGTTGGAGCAGCAGACCCGGGCGCTCCTGAGCAGCCAGGATCCGGTCGTGAAGGTCTATCCCCACCAGATCGCCTTCAACTGCCTGCCGCAGATCGACGTCTTCGTGGAGAACGGCTACACGAAGGAAGAGATGAAGATGGTCAACGAGACAAAGAAGATCATGGATCCCTCCATCGCGGTGACGGCGACAACGGTCCGGGTGCCCGTTTTTTACAGCCACTCGGAATCGGTGAACATCGAGACGGAGCGGAAAATCACCGTCGCCGAGGTGAAGAAACTCCTCACCGAAGCGCCGGGGGTGAAGGTGGTGGACGATCCTGCGAACCGGCAATACCCGCTGGCGATCGATGCCGCCGGGAAGGACGAGACCTTCGTGGGGCGGATCCGCGAGGACGAGTCGATTGCCAACGGGATCAACCTGTGGGTTGTCTCGGACAATCTCCGGAAGGGGGCAGCCCTCAACGCCGTCCAGATCGCCGAGATCCTGATCCGGAAGCACTTGTGAGAAACCGGGCGGACCGCCGGAAGGAGCGGGGCGGCGCGCCCGTCAAACCAGGATTTCGGTGGAGACGGGCCGGATGAGGGTGATCGGCGGCATTTGCCGGGGGAAACGGCTCTTCGTTCCGAAGGGCGGCCGGGCGAGGCCCACCTCCGATCGGATCAGGGAGGCCCTGTTCAACATCCTTCAGGATGTCCGGGGATATGCCTTCCTGGACCTCTATGCCGGCTCCGGGGCCGTCGGCATTGAGGCCCTGAGCCGGGGCGCCGCCCGGGCGGTGTTCGTGGAGCAGGACCCGCGGATGGCCGAGTCCATCAGGAGAAACATCCGGGAGTGCGGCTTTGACGATGCATCGGAGATCCTGGAGGCCGATGCCCGCACCGGTATCCGGATGCTTTCCCGGCGGGGGGAGCGCTTCCACCTGGTGTTCGCCGATCCGCCCTATGCCGGGAGTCATGTGGGCGACATTTTGAAGGAAACGGCCGAGTGGCCGCTTCTGGAGCAGGAAGGAATGCTGGTGATCCAGCATTCCATCAGGGAAGAACAGGCGGCAGGGGGGATGAAGAACTGGCGCTGTTCGGATGCACGACGATACGGGGACACGAGCATTTCCTTCTATGAACTCATTGCGCGCGGAGAAGACTACGCATGAAAAAGATCGCTGTTTATCCTGGTTCATTCGATCCCATCACGAACGGCCATATCGACATCATCGAACGGGGGCTCCGGATTTTCGACGAACTGGTGGTCCTCGTGGCGTACAACCCCAACAAGGCGTCCCTCTTCACCGTCCAGGAGCGGATGGACCTGATCCACGAGGTTCTCAAGGAGTCGGTGCATGACTGGGAGCGGGTCCGGGTGGACAGCTTCGCGGGGTTGCTGGTGGATTATGCCCGCAACAACGGCGCCGCCGTCATCCTGAGGGGTCTCCGGGCCGTGTCGGACTTCGAGTACGAGTTTCAGATGGCTCTCATCAACCGGCGCCTCAACCGGGATGTCGAGACGGTCTTCCTCATGACGGGCTACAAGTGGTTTTACACGAGCTCCAACCTCATCAAGGAGGCGGCCAGCCTGGGCGGTTCCGTCCGGGGCCTGGTGCCGGATCTCATCCACAGGAAACTGCAGGAAAAATTTGCCAAGAAATAAACAAGGAATGCAAACCATGATCCTGTCAACCCGAGCAACACTCATCAAACCGTCTCCGACCCTGGCCGTGACGGCAAAGGCGGCGGCCCTCAAGGCGGCCGGCCGGGACATCATCGGCTTCGGGGCCGGAGAGCCTGATTTCGACACGCCGGAGCATATCAAGCAGGCCGCCGTGGAGGCCATCCGGGCGGGTTTCACGAAATACACCCCCGTCGGGGGGATCGACGAACTGAAAGACGCCGTCATCGCCAAGTTGAGCCGCGACAACGGCCTCGCGTACAGCCGACCCGAGATCATGGTCTCCTGCGGGGCGAAGCACAGCCTCTACAACCTGGCCCAGGTCCTCTTCGGCGAGGGGGACGAGGTGATCGTCCCGGCGCCCTACTGGGTGTCCTACCCGGATCTCGTTGTCCTGGCGGGGGGAACGCCGGTGATCCTCCCGACCCTGGAGAAGAACGGATTCAAGGTCTCCCCGGAAGCGCTTCGGGAGGCCGTCACGGGGCGGACGAAGGCCCTCATCCTGAACAGCCCCTCCAACCCGACCGGATCGGCCTACACGGAGGCGGAGCTCAAGGCACTGGCGGAGGTCGTCCTGGAGACGGGGATCCTGGTGATCACCGACGACATCTACGAGAAGATCCTCTACGATGGCAGGCGGTTTTCCAACATCGTCAGCGTCGACGGTCGGCTGAAGGATCGTGCCATCGTCGTGAACGGCGTTTCCAAGGCCTATGCCATGACGGGCTGGCGGATCGGCTATGCCGCGGGT
>CAYNEJ010000138.1:0-8998 GCA_964396205.1 uncultured Syntrophaceae bacterium | reverse complement strand
TCCGGACGTTCCGTTTCCCGCGAGGATCCTTTTCCCATGCAATCCATGCCGCCGTCTATCAACAGCCGGAGGGCGAGCAGGTTCAACCCCGCAGGATGGCTGACGAAATGATCGGAGCGACCTGCCGTGTCCTCGATTTTTGCGAGAAAGCAGGCATTGGGAAGATGCTCCTGGTCAGCACAGGTGCCGTATACGGGCCGCTTCCCGACGGATTGGATCGCGTTGCGGAGGATTATGCAGGCTCCCGGGATCCCGCCTCGGGGGAAGATGCCTATCACCATGTCCGGCGAATCATGGAGACGCTGACGGTTCTCCGGGCAGAGGAAAGCGGTTTTGAGGCCAAGATCGCCCGCTGCTTTTCCTTCATCGGGCCGTATCTCCCGCTGAATGGGCGCTTTGCCGCGGGGGATTTCATCCGGGATGCCCTGGCCGGACGCACCGTCGTCGTCAAGGGAGACGGAAAGGCCGTCCGATCCTACCTGTATGCAGCGGATCTTACCATATGGCTGTGGACGATCCTGTTCCGGGGGGTGTCGTGCCGGCCTTACAATGTGGGATCCGAGTCTGCAATCACGATTCTTGGTCTTGCACGGGAATTTGCCCAATGCTCTGCTCCCCCGCTGAAGGTGTCGATTCTGGGTGACTCCGTGCCCGGCACGGCACCGAACCATTATGTGCCGGACACGTCGAGAGCCATGTCGGAGCTTGGCCTGACGCAGACGATACCTTTTTACAAAGCAGTCCGAAAAACGATGCAATGGTACGAAGAATCGAAAAGCGAAAAGGAGAGACAACGTGGCGGAAGTCAGGATTGGAAACACCCTGGTTGGTGATGGGCACCCCTGTTTCATCATTGCGGAAATCGGCATCAACCACAACGGGGACATCGAAATCGCAAAAAAGCTGATCGATCTGGCCGTGGTAGCAGGATGCAGCGCGGTGAAGTTCCAGAAGCGCACCGTGGATGTCGTCTATTCGCAGGAAGAGCTGAACAAGCCTCGGGAAAGCCCCTTCTGCGAGACGAATGGGGACCTGAAGTACGGCCTGGAATTCGAAAAGCCGGAATACGACGTCATCGACCAGTACTGCCGGGAAAAGAAGATCCCCTGGTTTGCCTCCTGCTGGGACGAGGGCTCCATCGATTTTATTGCTCAGTACGATGTGCCCTGCTTCAAAATCGCCTCCGCCTCGCTGACGGACGATGAACTCCTCCGGCACTATCGCGGCAAGGGCCGCCCCATCATAATCTCGACGGGAATGAGCACACTGGAGCAGGTCGATCACGCCGTCGAAGTCCTCGGGAAACGGGACCTCGTGATCCTCCATTCCTGCAGCACCTATCCGGCTGATTATTCGGAGCTGAACCTGAAAGTGATTCCCTTTTTCCGGGAACGTTACGGGGTCCCGGTTGGGTACTCGGGCCATGAAACGGGTTTGCCCTCATCTTCAGCGGCGGTAGCCATGGGTGCGAGTGTCATTGAGAGGCACATCACCCTTGAACGGGCCATGTGGGGTTCCGATCATGCCGCATCTCTTGGAACCAGTGGTGTGATCCGCCTCGTCCGGGACATTCGCATCGTGGAGATTGCCATGGGAGACGGGGTCAAGCGGGTCTGTGAGCGGGAGATCCCGATCATGAAGAAGTTGCGCCGCAAGGGATGACTCCATGACGGCCGGGATCAAGATGATTGCACTGGACGTGGACGGCGTTCTGACCGACGGGACCTTTTACTGGGGACACGACGGAATGGAATACAAGCGATTCTCCTTCTATGACGTGATGGGAATCTCCCTGGGCCGAAAAGCGGGATTGGTGTTTGCCCTGATATCCGGGGAGGACAACGCACTGATCGACCGGTTCGCCGCGAAGATGGGAATCGCCGACGTCTTCAAGGGCTGCAAGGACAAGGCGGCCGCACTGCGTACCCTGGCGGAAACACGGGGACTCGACCTTGCAGAGGTCTGTTTCATGGGCGACGACGTCAACGACCTCCCCGCGCTGGAGCTGGCCGGCCTCTCAGCCGCCCCGTGCAGTGCCCACGACCGTGTGACCGGGAAGGTGATGCTGGTGACCAGGAAGCCCGGTGGTGGCGGGGCCGTCCGGGAACTGGTCGACTACGTGCTGAGCAATCGCCCGTGAAGACCGGCGCAAGGATACAGGATGACAGTCAGCGAACGAACAGGTAGATCCGACGGATGAAACTCTCCGATTACGTTTTCCGCTTTCTTGCCGATTATGGAGTCCGCCACGTTTTCATGCTTCCGGGCGGCGGAGTCATGCACCTGAACGACGCTCTCGGGCGCCGTCCGGACATCGAGTACGTCTGCAACCTGCACGAGCAGGCCTGCGCCGTGGCAGCGGAAGCATACGCCCGTGTGACGAATCACCTGGGCGTTGCCCTCGTGACGACAGGCCCTGGTGGAACCAACGCGCTGACGGGTGTTGTGGCCGCGTGGCAGGACTCGACACCCTGTCTGTTCATTTCGGGACAGGTGAAGCGGTCCGATCTTGCGGGGTCCTCGGGTGTCCGGCAGATGGGCGTCCAGGAGATCGACATCGTATCCATCGTCGGGCCCGTTACCAAGTATGCCGTGACGGTCATGGACCCCGGGACCATCCGTTACCACCTGGAGAAGGCCGTGCATCTTGCCGGGACGGGGCGGCCCGGTCCGGTCTGGATTGACATCCCTCTGGATGTGCAGGCATCCGAGGTCGATCCGGAGGGCCTTGCAGGGTTCCTTCCCTCCGGACCCGAAGGGAAGGAAAGCGAGGGCACCCTGAAGGATGCGGTCGGAACGGCTCTCGACATGCTTTCCGCCGCCGAGCGGCCCGTCATCCTGGCCGGAAATGGAATCCGCCTGGCCGGGGCGCAGAGCGACTTCCTTGAAATGGTCGACCTCCTGGGGGTGCCCGTCCTGACTACCCGCCTCGGCGTTGACCTGCTTCCGGCAAGCCATGATCTGTGTTTCGGAATGCCCGGTTCCATCGCCTCGCGCGGCGCCAATTTCACACTCCAGAATTCTGACTGGCTTCTCATCCTGGGCGCACGCCTGGACATGGCTCTGATCGCCTATGCACCGGAACGCCTCGCCAGGGCCGCGCGGAAGATCATGGTCAACATTGATTCCGCCGAGATGAGAAAGCTCGGCGGGATCCTCGATCTGGAGGTATGCACGGACGCCGGGCGGTTCATCCGGGAAATGAAGCGGCTGGCCGGCGGTACCGCCATCCCGGATCACTCCGGCTGGATTGCCCGATGCAGGGACTGGAAGGCCCGATACCCCTTTGTCCGTCCCGAGCACCACGACAGGGTGGAGGGTATCAGCGTCTATGCCTTCTCGAGCATCCTCTCGGAGGAATTGACGGGAGATCACATCGTCCTTCCGGGCAACGCCGGCGTGGCGAGCGAACTCTTTCTCACGGCCTTCCGGGTCAAGGAAGGACAGCGGGTGTTCCACAACAAGGGAACCGGCGCGATGGGTTTCAGTCAGCCCGCCGCCATCGGGGCCTGTCTCGCAAGCGGGAGGCGGCCGACGGTCAGCGTGGACGGAGACGGCGGATTCCAGATGAATATCCAGGAACTGGAAACGGTGAGGCGGTTGAACCTCCCCATCACATTCTTCGTGATGAACAACCGGGGATACGAGTCCATTCGTGCGTCGCAGGCCAACTATTTCGGCCGGTTGACCGGTGCCGATGCAACCAGCGGCCTGACGCTCCCGGATGTGGTAAAGGTGGCCGCGGCGTACGGGTTGAATGCCGTCCGGCTTTCAGATCCCCGGGATCTCGGGCGGCAGGTCCGGCAGGTCCTCGACATGGAAGGACCGACGATCTGCGACGTGATGATCGTTCCCGACGAGGTGCGGGCGCCTCGGGTGTCGTCTTACCAGAAGCCCGACGGTTCCATGGCATCCAAGCCGCTGGAGGACATGTGGCCCTTCCTCGACCGGGAGGAGTTCCGGGCCAACATGATCGTGGAGCCCATCGAGGAGTAGGGAGCGGATCATGGAAGAAGCAAAATCAAAAAAGGAGATCGAGGCCGCCCGGAGGGAGAAACTACGGAGGGAAAAGCCCCTGGTTTATGAGAAAATCATCCGGCTCGACGAGCGCTTCCAGGCGGGAATGGCGACGCCGGTGGTGGACATCTGCTACAATCGGGCCTGCAACCTGAAGTGCCGCCATTGCTTCACCACCCGCTTCACGAAGAAGGACCGTTCCCTCTCCCCCTCGGACATGAAGCGCTTCACCGACGAGGCCCACGAGATCGGGCTGTGCCAGCTCGTTCTCTCCGGCGGGGAGCCCCTGATCCTGAAGGACCTGGAAGAAGTCATCGCGGCGCTGCAACCGGACAAGTTCCATTTGTCCATGAGCACGAACGGGTATTTCTTGACGCCGGAGATGGCAAGGAACCTCAAATCCTGGGGCCTGGACAAGGTCAAGATCAGCATCGACGACTTCGACGAGCGGATGCACAACGAAAATCGACGGAACGACAGCGCGTATGAGAAAGCCATGGCCGCCCTGTTCAACGCGAGGGACGCGGGGCTCAGCGTCGTCATCCAGACGTGCATCACCCATGAGAACTGCCGGACCGACCGGACCGTGCAGATGGCCAAATTTGCGCAGGAGAACGGGTTTGTCGTCGATGTCATGATCGCCCACGCCGTCGGCGAATGGGAGGGACGGCACGACATGCTGATCGACGAGGAGGATGCCGCCTACATGCGCGAGGTTAACAGGCAGTACCCGTCCCTGCACCGCGACACGTTTCCGACCTATGGCATCGACCGGGGTTGCGGGAGCGTCCAGTCCAACCTGCACCTGACCCAGTACGGCGACATCCTCCCGTGCGGCTTCATCCACATTTCCCTCGGCAGCATTTTCGAGGAAAGCCTCGCCGCCATCCTGGAGAGGGGAATGCGCATCCGGCACTTCAAAGAGTACAATCCGCTCTGCCTCTCCGGGGAAGACCGGAATTTCATCGAGAAATACATGACTCGATTCTACGGAAAGCCGCTTCCCGTTCCCTGGACCGAGGTCTTCGGAGAGGAGGACTTTGTCCGATGAGCGAGTTCACCATCATTTCCCATGACCGCCAGCCGCTTCGTGACCGGTTGCCCCTGTCGAAACCCCTGTCCCTGTTCGTCGAGCCGACAAACCTGTGCAATTTCCGCTGCACCCCCTGCGTGCACGGCAGCGAGAACACGCGCAACGACCTGAAACCGCTCCGGAACATGGAGATGGACCTGTACCGGAAGCTCATCCGTGAGCTTGCGGAGTGGGACGGGCCGCCGCTGAAGCTGCTCCGGCTCGCCATGCTGGGCGAGCCTTTCGTGAATGCGGAATTTTGCGAGATGGTGCGCCTTGCCAAGGAGGCCCATGTCGCTGAGCGGGTGGACACGTTTTCCAATGGCTCCCTGCTGACGGAGGAGATCTCGGCGAAACTGATCGACTGCGGGCTGGACATCATCCGCTTCTCCATCTACGCGGCGGAGAACGGGCGCCATCGGGAGGTGACCCGGTCGAATTGCACCGTGGAGACCATTCGGGACAACATCCGGCGGCTGCGGGAGCTGCGCGACGCCCGGGGAGCCCAAAAACCGTACATCTTTGTGAAAATGTTCGACACGTACGGCCCGGAGAACGACACGTTCTTCGAGATGTACCGAGGCATCGCCGACGAGGTCGGGCTGGAGAAAGTCCACAACGCCACCCGGTACAGCGGGAACGACCTGGTCAGAATGTATTACCACGACAGCGAAAAGGAGAAGCAGGCGAAGCGCGAATATGCGGAAGGACTGGACAGGGGCCGCATCGCCTGTTCGCGCCCCTTCATGGCCATGGTGATCAACAACATCGGCGACTGCCTCATGTGCACCCACGATCCCGCGAAGGGGACGAAGATCGGCAGCGCCCGCGAAAGCACCCTCCGGGAGTTGTGGAACGGCGAAAACATGTTTCAGTTCCGCAAGATGCTCCTGGAAGGCCGAAAACATGAGAACCGGATCTGCGCCCGCTGCGACTGGTTCAAGCTGTTCCCGGAAGAGGACAGCGTGGACGGATTCCCCGTGGAGAAACTGCGACCGTGATCCGATACACCAGCCTGAAAAACACGGACCGGCAGAACCTCAGGGAGGTCATGCCTCTGCATAAGCCCTTCACGGTGCTCATCGAGCCGTCGAGCCTGTGCAACTTCAAGTGCATCCAGTGCTTTCAGAGCATCAAGGCGGAATCCTACTTCACCCGCACCCGGGGAAACATGCCGATGGCGCGCTTCCGGCGGATCATGGAGCAGCTCAAGGCCTGGCCGGGGCCGAAGCTGAAGGTGCTGAAGCTGAGCCTTTACGGCGAGCCGCTCGTCAACCGGGATTTCTGCGAGATGCTGCGCATGGCCAGGGAAGCGGATGTCGCGGAGAGGATGGAGACCACCACCAACGCCTCCCTCCTGACCCGGGAGATCGCGGAAAAATGGGTGGAGCACCAACTGGACTATGCGCGGGTTTCCATTTACGCATCCGAGCAGGGTAGGCACAAGGCCATCACCGGTTCGGGCCTGGACATCCGCAGCATCCACGAGAACCTGCGGGTTCTCCAGGAGGTCAAGCGCCGCGAGGGGTCGGAGCGGCCCTTTGTGAGCTGCAAGATGCTGGACGCTTACGGCGAAGAGAACGAACGGTTCTACGAGATGTACCGGGACGTGGCCGACGAGGTGTACCTGGACAAGCCGCACTGCTGGATCCGGGTGGAGGGAGCCGACTTCATCCGGGACTATTACCGCGAGGACGCGCAGACCGTCCTGGCGGACCTCCGGAGGAGCCGGACCCGGCGGGTCGCCTGTCCCATGGCGTTCACAACGATGGCGGTCCGCAGCAACGGAGACGTCTCCCCCTGCTGCGTGGATTTCATCGGCGGCACGAACCTGGGCTGTGTGGACGATCACAGCCTGCAGGAGATCTGGCATTCCGAGCCCTGGTACGAGTTCCAGAAGATGCAGCTCAAGGGCCGCAAACAGGAGAACGAATCCTGCGCCCGCTGCGATTTTTACCTCAGCGATCACTACACCCTGGACAACATCGACGGCTTTGACGTCGGAAAGCTGCTGGGGGCGGGGGATCGCGAGATGGGAGGTGGCTCGTGAAGCTGATGGACCAGGTCCGGGACGTCCGGCATGCCGAGAAGGACATCTTTGACGCGATCAGGGCCTCGGGCGATCCGGTTGTGCTCTGGGGGGCCGGCGAGATCGCCTGGTGTGTCTGGACCTATCTGCGCCAGAACGGGATCGATCCGGTGTGTTTCTGCGACAACGATCCGGCCAAGCAGGGAACGCGGCATCTCGGGCTCCCCGTGTACGGGTACGACGGACTGAAGGAGCGCTTCGCCCGGGAGCAGGGCCGCTACCACATCGTGGTGGCGACGGGCATCCAGTACCGGGATCCGATCTTCGCGCAGCTGGCCGCCGCCGGGGAGAGGAACCCCGTCTGGTACATCAGGGGCTTCGAGGTCTGCGGGGAAAAGATCGACTATCCGTTTGTCCGGGAGCATGCGGAGCGGTTCGAGGAGGCGTACGCATCCCTGGCGGACGACGTATCGCGGAATGTGTTCGTGCACGTCCTCAACGCCAAGCTGTCCGGCGACTTTGACCTCTACCGGCGGATCCTGTCCCCGTGCGAATATTTTGACGAAGACGTGATTCGCCTGGCCGAAGACGAGGTGTACCTGGACGTCGGCGCATACAGGGGAAACGCGATCGTTGAATTCGCGAGGCGGACAAAGGGAAAATACGACGGGATCATCGCGTTCGAGCCGGACAAAAAGACGTTGGACATGCTCCGGAGAACCGTCGAGGAGCACGGCATCCGGAAGGTGGAGCTGCACAACAAGGGGGCCTGGGACAAGCATGCGTTCCTGAGTTTCCACGATGGGCGCGAGGGGGGCTCGCGCATCTCGGAGCGTTCCGCCGCCGACATCCCGGCAAACTCCATCGAAGTGGACGCCGTCGACAACGTGCTCGACGGCCGCCGGGTGACCTATATTTCGATGGATATCGAGGGGGCGGAGCACAACGCCATACGGGGCGCCGAGCAGACCATCCGGACGTGGAGGCCCAGGATGGTGGTTTCCGTCTATCACAAGCGGGAGGATCTTTTCGACCTCCTGCTCCTGATCAAGTCCTTCAACCCGGAGTACCGGTTTCACATGAGGCACTACACGGAAAACCAGACCGAAACGGTATTGTATGCGCTGTAGGACGGGCAGGCAGGCATGATCAAGAACGAGCTGAGGAGGCCCTGTCCCGTATGCGGGAACGGGGCCGGCGCCGAGCGTCTCCACACGCAGGAATTCGTTCTGCCGGAGAACCACCCCCTGCCCGCAGCGTATGACGTCGTCGCCTGCGGCCGGTGCGGGTTCGTCTATGCGGACACGCCGGCCCGACAGGCCGCCTATGACCGGTATTATACGGACATGTCGCGCTACGACATGAACTATACCTGTCCCGAGAGTTCCCTCTACGCCGACCGGGCCGAGTGGATCGATTCGTTCATCCGCGACCGGGCGGACAGCGTCATCGACATCGGCTGCGGAAACGGCCTGCTGCTTATGGAGCTGCGGAAACGCGGGCTGTCGGACCTGACGGGCCTGGATCCGTCCGAGGCGTGCATCTCGGCGCTCCGGGAGAAGGGCATCCCGGGGATCGTCGGCAGCATCTTCTCCGTTTCCACGGACAGGGCGTACGACGGTGCCGTGCTTTCCGGGGTGCTGGAGCACATCTGTGACGTCGGCGGCGTCATGGAGACGGCGCGGAGTCTGCTAAAACGCGGAGGCCTGCTGTTTGTCTGTGTCCCCGACGCCTCGCGGTACCGGTTTTTCGATGCCGTTCCCTTCGATTACTTCAACATCGAGCACATCAACCACTTCGAGGAGACGTCGCTCTTCAATCTGGGACTTCGGTACGGCTTTCACATGAACGGATTCCTCAAGACGACCATCACGCTGGCC
>CAYNEJ010000137.1:0-9057 GCA_964396205.1 uncultured Syntrophaceae bacterium | reverse complement strand
CCCCATGACGGCGGTAGTCGAGACCTTCCGCGCCGCCTTTCTCGGGTCGGGCGGCGTGAATGCGACGTTCATGGCAGTGAGCTGGATGATTACCCTGCTGGTTCTGTTTGTGGGGATCGTCCTGTTCAGCAGGATCGAAAAAACCTTCATGGACACGGTCTGAGGACGCATGGGGAACCGGGCCGTTCAGATCGAAGATCTCTGGAAGCAATACCGCCTGGGCGTGATCGGCCATGGTGCACTCTACCGGGACCTCCAGAGTTGGTGGGCCCGGAAACGGGGCAAAGAGGATCCCAATACCCCCATCGGGTTCCAGCAGGCGGATCCAGTGGCGGGGGGCGACCGGTTCTGGGCCCTCCGCGAGGTCGGCCTTGCCATCGGGCATGGAGAGACCGTCGGAATCATCGGGAAAAACGGGGCCGGGAAGTCGACACTGCTGAAGGTCCTCTCCCGGGTGACGGCTCCGACACGGGGAGAGGTCCGGCTCAACGGCAGGATTGCCAGTCTGCTGGAAGTCGGAACGGGGTTCCACCCGGAGTTGACGGGACGTGAAAACATCTACCTCAACGGCGCTATCCTGGGCATGCGAAAGGATGAGATCGGCCGGAAATTCGACGAAATCGTGGATTTTTCCGGCGTCGCCGCCTTTATCGACACACCGGTGAAGCGCTATTCCAGCGGCATGTATGTCCGCCTGGCCTTTGCGGTGGCGGCCCACCTGGAGCCTGAGATCCTGCTTGTCGACGAGGTCCTGGCAGTGGGGGACGCGGAGTTTCAGAAGAAATGCCTAGGCAAGATGGGGGACGTGGCCCGGGAAGGCCGGACGGTCCTCTTCGTCAGCCACAACATGGCTGCGGTGCGCAACCTTTGTGCACGGTCTATCCTGTTGGAAGACGGGAGCGTCGCGACGGACGGGACGTCCGAAGACACGGTCAACCGGTACCTCCGAACAAAGACCATCGAGAGGGCCGTGGCCGATGCAACCGAAATCGAAACCCGCATGGAGGGAGTCATCCTGCGGAGCAATCCCCATATCCGTTTTGTTTCGATCGGGCTCTATGATATGAAGGGACAGGCTAGGAAATCATTCTACTCGGACGAACCCATCCGGATCCAGACAAAGTTCCAATGCCTGCTCCCTGTCCTCGATTTGAAGATCATGATCGAAGTAACGGATAATCAGGACAATAGTCTCATCGTGAGCCAGCAGACCGACTCGGTCGGACTGACAAAAGCCAGTGAAAGGCTTGAACCGGGGTTCTACGAGGCGAACTGCACGTTGCCTCCCAATCTGTTCGGCAGCAGGTCGTTTTATATATCGGTTCATCTGCAGTGTCCGAAGACGGAGCACCTGGTAGCACCCAAAATTCTCGAGTTTGACGTGCAGTTTCAAGGCTACAATGGTTCTTTCAATCCGGGCGGATCGAGTCTCCGCCCGCAATTGGCTTGGCAGCTTCAAGGCCTTACGGGAAAGGATGGCGTAGATCATGCTGAATGATAAAACGATCCTGATTACGGGCGGAACCGGGTCTTTCGGGCAGAAGTGCGTCGAGGTCATCGTCAAAAAATACAAGCCCAGGCGACTCATCATCTTCAGCCGCGACGAGCTGAAGCAGTACGAAATGGCCCAGGTCTTCTCGGACCGCGAGTATCCATTCATCCGCTACTTCATCGGGGATGTCCGGGACAAGGAGCGGCTGTGCCGGGCCTTTCACGGCGTCGATTACGTCATTCACGCCGCCGCCCTGAAGCACGTTCCCGTGGCGGAATACAACCCCTTCGAGGCCATCAAGACCAACGTGATCGGGGCGCAGAACGTGATGAATGTGGCCATCGACCAGGGGGTCCGAAAGATCATTGCCCTGAGCACCGACAAGGCAGCCAATCCAATCAACCTCTACGGTGCGACGAAGCTGTGCTCGGACAAGCTCTTCATCGCGGGGAACGCCTACGTTGGCCATGACAAGACCGCTTTCAGCATTGTCCGATACGGAAACGTGGTGGGTAGTCGCGGGAGTGTCATTCCGCTCTTCCTTTCCTTCCGGGACAAGGGCCTGCTCCCGATCACGGACCCACGGATGACGCGCTTCTGGATCACCCTTGAAAAGGGGGTTGAATTTGTCCTTTCCTGCCTGGAACGGATGGTGGGCGGCGAGACATTCGTTCCCAAGCTTCCGAGCATGAACATCATGGACCTGGTGAAGGCGATCGCCCCCGACTGCCCGGTGAAGATAATCGGAATCCGCCCTGGAGAAAAGCTGCACGAGGTCATGATTCCCCGGGATGACGCGCGAAAAACGCTGGAATTCGAAGACCACTATATCATCCAGCCGGATTTTCGATTCTGGTCGCGAAGATTCAACGGAGCCGGAGGGAAACCGGTTGCCGAGGATTTCGAATACAACTCGGCGGACAACCCCTGGAAACTGAGCATCGAGGAGATGCAGGAGATGGTCAAGACGCTATGATCCCTTATGGCCGGCAGTCCATCGACGAGGCGGATATCCAGGCGGTTGTGGAGGCCCTGCGTTCCGACTGGCTGACGACGGGTCCCGGGGTGGAGGAATTCGAGAAGGCCTTTGCCCGATTCGTCGAGGCGAGGCATGCCGTGGCGGTCAGCAGCGGGACGGCGGCACTGCACGCGGCCGTTTACGCCCTCGGCATCGGTCCGGGTGATGAGGTCATCGTTCCCGCCATGACGTTCGCCGCCACGGCTAATTGCGTTGTATTCCAGGGCGGAACCCCGATCTTCGCCGACGTGGATCCGGAGACGCTCCTGATCGATCCGGAGCGGGTGGAAGACCTCATTACGCCTTGTACAAAAGCGATCATCGCGGTGGATTACGCCGGCCAGCCTTGCGACTACGAAGTCCTGGAAGAAATCGCGCAGCGACGGGGCCTGCACCTGGTGGACGATGCCTGCCACGCCCTCGGGGCCGCTTACAGGGGCCGTTCCGTGGGATCGCTGGCAGGACTGAACTGCTTCAGTTTCCACCCGGTCAAGCACATCACCACCGGCGAGGGCGGCATGATCACCACCGATGACCCCGAGCTTGCCCGGAGGATGCGGGTTTTCCGGAACCACGGCGTCACCACGGATCACCGGGAGCGCCAGGCTCGCGGATCATGGTTCTACGAGATGACGGACCTGGGCTACAATTATCGGCTGACGGACTTTCAATGCGCCCTGGGGCTCCGCCAACTGCATAAGCTCCCCGGCTGGAATGACAGGCGACGGGAGATTGCAGCCTCGTACGATGATGCTTTCAGAGAGATGTCCGCGGTATCCCCCTTGTCGGTGAGGCCGGAGGTGCTCCATGCCTATCACCTGTACGTGGTCCGCCTCCAGGGCGTGGACCGCAACGTTGTCTTTCAGGCCATGCGGGCGGCCGGCATCGGCGTGAACGTGCACTACATTCCCGTGCACCTGCATCCCTTCTACCGCCGGCAATTCGGCACGGGGCCGGGTTTGTGTCCGGTCGCAGAAAACGCCTATGGACAGATCCTTTCGCTGCCGATCTTTCCCGGCATGACAGGCGAAATGATCGAAAGAGTAATGGAAGCCGTTCGCGGCGCCGTCGGTGACTCGGAAACATGACATGCGCAACCGGCGTCTTTGCGGAACAATAAGCCAGCGTGAACCGTCGGTGCTGTCCGGGACGTTTCGAGTCTGACGATCCAGCTTCACTGCGGAAACGGAATTACGGGAGGATAGAATGGGCAATTCAGGGACAGTAAAAAAAACAAAGGCCAGGGAGCCCGGATCCAAACAGGAATCTGCTTGGGCGGGCGACTTTGGGAATCAATATACGAAGAGAAACCTGAAAGAGGATGTATTGTCTATCCCTGCACGGACGGCCATGTATGCCAGGATATTTTCGCATACGGAGGGCATTGAGAGCGTTATTGAATTCGGGGCGAATGTTGGAGCGAACGTCCGGGCCATAACCCACCTGTTGCCACACGTGAAGTATTCGGCAGTCGAGATCAATAAGACGGCGATAAAGCACCTGAAGTCCCTGGGAAGGGTAGACAGAATCTATAACATGTCGTTACTTTCTTTTCTTCCCGATGAAGAAAGCGATTTTGCATTCACCCAGGGTGTGCTCATACACATCAACCCGGACTTTCTGCCGGATGTCTATGACAGGCTTTATGCGGCGAGCAGGCGCTATATCTGTGTCACGGAATATTTCAATCCCACCCCGGTCACGGTGCCGTACCGAGGACAGGACGATCTTCTATTCAAAAGGGATTTTGCAGGAGATCTTCTCGACAGGTTCAGTGACCTGCGGCTGATCAGCTATGGGTTCAACTACAGTCGCGACAACACGTTTCCCCTTGGGAACAGCACGTGGTTTCTTCTCGAAAAACGGAAGTGATCGGGGTGCCGCCATCTGCTTGCCGTGAGGAGACTTTCAGCCATCATACCCGTATGGGTGCGATGGTCGGCTCATGCGTCCGCGGGCGGATCGCCACATTCCGCGAGAAACCGGGAGGGTGATGCTGACGTGAAAACCGTGGCGATCATTCAGAGCCGCATGGGCTCGTCAAGGCTACCCGGCAAGGTCATGGCGGACATCCTGGGAAAGCCCATGCTTTCTCACGTGGTGACGCGCGTTTCCAGGGCCCGGAGGATTGATCTTGTCGCAGTTGCCACCTCTAACCTCTCGTCCGATGACCCCATTGCGGAATACTGCGCCGGTGCAAACACCCCTTGTTTCCGGGGAAGCGAGCATGATGTTCTGGACCGAATTTACCGGGCAGCCAACCATTTCAAGGCGGATGTTGTCGTTCGTCTCACGGCGGACTGCCCTCTCCACGATCCGGACGTCATCGACGAACGGATTCGGATCCTGCAGGATGAGGACGTGGATTTCGTAACCGGGGGTCTCCTGGAGACGACCTTTCCCGAGGGATTGGCCGCGGCGGCATTCTGGATGAGGGTGCTGGAAAAGACCTGGCGCGAGGCGAAGCTCCAGTCCGAAAGGGAACATGTTACGCCTTATATATTCAACAACCCGGACCTGTTCCGCATTCGCATCGCACGCCTGGACAGGGATCTTTCCCACTTGCGGTGGACCGTCGATGAACCGAGGGACCTTGAATTTGTACGGGCTGTCTATGCCTATCTGGGGGACACGGACTTCCGCATGAGGGATATCCTCGACCTGCTGGACAGGCATCCCGAGTTGAACCGGATCAACGCCGGAATCAAAAGAATTGAGGGATATTTCAAGTCCCTGGAGAAGGACAGATCCGTGGAAGGGCCGAAAAGCTGATATGGGTAAACACAATTCGCTGTCAGCAAAAATTGAAACGGTCATTCCTGAAGGTAGCCAAATCCCGGTCCACAAGAGATTCTGCCAGGTCACGTGACCGTGCCTCGTTACCTCTTCCGGTTGGATGTATCGCCACAGGTGGGGATGGGACACCTGAAGCGCTGCCTGACCCTGGCAGAAGAATTGAAGCGGAAGGGGGCGGACCTTTTCTTCCTTTGCCGGGTCCAGGACATGGATCTCTCGCCGCATCTTGAACCCATGGCTTCGGAATGGGCGGCCTGTGGTTGGTCCCTGTCCCCGGAGGAAGATGCGGGGGAGGTGGTCCGGTATGCCCGTCAGTATCGGGCGGATGCGGTTATCGTCGATCACTACCGTGCGAATCCGTCCTATCAGGAGATCCTGCTGGATGGCGGCATTCGGTGGCTCCAGTTTGACGGGGCGGCGAATTGGCCGATCTGGGCAGACTGGGTCCTGAACATGAGCCCGGCGGCCAGAGATCCTCTCTACGAACCCCTGCGGCGGCGCCGGGAAACCCGTTTTCTCCTGGGGCCCAGATATGCATTGCTCCGGGAAGAATTTCGGCACCGGCCTCCTCGGGACAGGGAAAGAGGGGCAGTCCGGAGGATCCTGCTGACGTTCGGCGGGGGCGACGACCGGGGCGCCACGATCTTCTGCCTGGATGCGCTGCGTTCACTTGGGAGGGACATACAGAGGATTGTCCTGCTTGCGGGCGCCAACCCGAGGCAGGAAGAAATCCGGCGGTGGATTCAGGACGAAGGCTCCAACAACAGGCTGATCATGAATGCAACAGAAACGGCGCCGATCATGGAGTCCGCCGATTTGGCCGTCATGGCCGGCGGCATGACCGTCTTCGAGACGGCCGCCCTGGGGATTCCAGCCCTGATCTTACAGATTGCCGAAAACCAGAAGATGATCGCGGCAGCGTGGCAGCAAAGTGGCTATGCGGTGGACTTGGGACCCCTCGAGGACCTTCATGCTGAGGTCCTGAGGAAGAGGGTGTCGGACTTGATGAATAACACGGAGCTTCGCCGGGCCATGTCCATGGCAGGCCGGAGCATGGTGGACGGTTTGGGGGCCGGTCGAGTTGCCCGGGCCTTTCTCACTCCCTGAATCAAACAAAGGGCTCGAAAGTATGAAAACCAGGATTATTGACTGGCGGGAGGCGGACCCGGATCAACTGCGGGACCTCTACGCCCGTTTTCCCTATCCGCCTTATTTCGGTTCCCCCATTGTCAACGATCGACTACAGGCTTACCGGTTTCACCAGGTCCTGGAGGCGGCTGAAGCGGATCCAGGCACCCTCCTGGCGGGTGTTGCTGGTGACCGGGTTCTCTGTGCCGCTCAGTTGCGGCGAACGGCACATCTCTCTGATCACTTCGGCATCGAAGTTGCCTCGATTGCCAACGAGGCCTTTGCCTGTAACGGTCATGCAGATAACGTTTCCGTATTCAATTTGATGGTGGAAACCCTGCGCCGGCAGGCACAGCACAGGGGGGTGGCCTTTTTGAGCACGACCGCGGCATCGCAGGCCTATCAGTGGATCCGTGCTCTCGAAGAGAATGGCTTCCGCTATGCCGACGGCTTCCGGCACGTCACGGCCCCGACCGACGACGACTACAGCGGCTTTCTGCGGGACGACCTGGTCATGCGGGTACCCGTGGAGTCTGATTTCGAGGAGATCGCTTACAGTTACGCCAATATGCCCTTTCCGAACCACCTGCTCCACGAGCCGGAGTTCGATAAGGAGAAGGTGATCCGTCTTTACGTCAGACGCTTCCGGGAAGTACACGAGAAGCTGGGACGAGTGTTCGTGGCCGAGTGGCAGGGGCGATTTGCCGGGGCGTTGAACGGGATCATCGATGAGGCGATCCGGAGCAAACTGGGAATCGCTGTCAACCATTTGTCCCAGGGCCTCATCGTCCATCCTCGGGCTGCCGGTAAAGGGGTGGCCCTGGCCCTTATTGCCGACCGCAACCCCTGGTATCGGGAGCAAGGCGTGCAGTGGGGTTATTTCGGTTCGAACATCAACAATATCGCAATGATTCGCGGTTTAGAGAGAATGCGGATGAGGCACGCGGGAATCGAGATCAGCATGATCCTGCGCCTTGAGGGCCGGTAACGGTCCATGGGTCCGGTTCAGATGTGGGAAACGGGATCGGTGGAAAGATTCCATTGCCTTGAAATCGAGGATGGGTTGCGGTGAGAAGCAGGACGAAGCCCTGGAAGCCGCCGGGTAAAGACTGCGGCTTGTGCGGCGAAAAGACGTGCCGTGAGTTCATGAGTCTTGTGAAGAAGGGAATCAAGAAGCCCGAGGCGTGCATCTTCTTTACCGGCCGAGGGGAGGAAGATTCAGGAATTCCGAAGGAGTTACCGGGATCTTCCGTGCAAAACGTAGACTTTCTGGGGGGGGCATACGACTTTGTCCTGAATGCCCTGCCGAACGAGGTCTCCGCCCGGAAAATCGTTATGCCCTTCCGGCCCGATCTTGTCGAGAAATGGAAGATCAAGGTAGGGGATTACGTGGTCGGGAGGCCCATGAGCGCCGGATGCCCTGTGCAGCACGTCCTTCAGGTCATAAAGGCCAGCAAGGTAACGGGAGTTCTCGACACGTGGTGTGTGGGACCGAGGTTCTCGCGGGGGATGAAGGTTCATGACGTGGAAGCTTACGTCATGCTGGGCTTCGAGGGCATCGCGGAGGTCGTGGGCCGGCAGCCCGAGTTCGGCAGGCGGCAACGGTTTCTCCCCGGCTTCTGCATGATGAACATCGCGCATACCGGCGTTGTGAACATGATCCTGGGCAAATCGTACGGCCTCCACGTGAGGCTGGAAGACATCCGGTTTCTTTGAGGGACGGAATCTTGAACGTACTGGTGACGGGCGCGGCGGGTTATATCGGGAGCAATCTCATCGTGTCGCTTTGCAGGACGCCTCCGTGTTCCCATGTCCTGGCTGTGGACAACTTCTTCTCGACAGAGAGACCGCTTTTCGATTCCACGATGCAGAGTCTGGATTCGAAGAAATGCACATTCCACGAAGCCGATTTCGATGACCTGGAACAGATGGTTCCCCTGCTCGAGCAGACCGACGTGGTGGTTCATCTCGCGGAAGAGAAAGAGAAGAAGGTGTACTCGGAGGGGACTGCCATAACGAAGAAGCAGGTCTCCCGCTGGCAGAAAAACGTCGAGGGCTACCGGAGGCTGATGGAGGCCTCCGTTATGTGCGGCGTGAAGCGAGTCGTCCTTGGTTCATGGGCGGGGGTCTATGTGGCGGCCGCCCGGAATCACTTTTCCGAGAGCGACCCCCTCGTTCCCATCAATCAATACTATCATCAGAAAATCTCGCAGGAATATTACAGCAAGGTGTTTGCGAACGAGTATCTCCTGGATACGGTTACTCTGAGAATTTCCAATGTTTATGGAGTGGGGCCGGAGCCCCGGCGATGGCGGGTCGAGGGTGATCCCGGCGTCATATCCGTCGTGGTGGAGAACGCTCTCAAAGGAGGGGAGATCGTTGTTCACAACAAGGGTGTACAGAAGAGGAACTTCATATACGTGGGTGATGTCGTCGACGCCCTGGTGAAGGCGATCCTGTTCAGGGGAAACCTCTCCGGCGGAACATTCAACATCTGTGCGGATGACGAGACGCGGATCATCGAGATCGCCCGGTGGATCGCCTCCGTCTGCGGAGCCAAAATCTGTTACCAGGATATGAAGTGGCAGAAGAACATCGTCCAGCATCCGATTTCCAATGCCAG
>CAYNEJ010000136.1:0-9089 GCA_964396205.1 uncultured Syntrophaceae bacterium | reverse complement strand
CCGCCCAGCCCCAGGACCGACAAGGTGTCCCGGGCAATCAGCCGCTCCTCGTCCGTGGGGATGACGAGAATGCGGACGGGGGAGCCGGCGCGGGAGACGTCGGTCTCCGGCACGCCCCGTTCGTTCTTTTCCCCATCCAGCACCACGCCCAGCCACGGGAGGAACGCGCAGATCCTCTCGCGCATTCTCGGGGAATTCTCCCCAATGCCCGCCGTGAAGACGAGGGCGTCGAGGCCGCCGATGGCCGGGATCAGAGAGGCGACCCCGCGGGCGACGCTGTAGGCATAGACCGTGAGAGCCAGCCGGGCCCGCTCATGACCCGCATCAGCGGCCGACTCCAGGTCCCGGAAATCCGGCGAGAGGCCGGAGATGCCGAGAACGCCGCTTTCGTGATTCAGGATCGACATCACCTCCGCCAGGGGGATGTGCAGGGTCTCGACCAGATGGGCCGGGAGCGCCGGGTCGAGGTCGCCGCACCGGGTGCCCATGACGACGCCCGACAGGGGCGTGAACCCCATGGTCGTATCCATGGATTTCCCGTCGCGAACGGCGCAGAGGCTGGACCCGTTGCCGAGGTGGCAGGTGACGATCCGGAGCCCTTCCCTTCCCTTCCCGAGAAGCTCCGCTGCCCGGGACGAGACGTACCGGTGGGACGTTCCGTGGAACCCGTATTTCCGGATGCGGTTCTCCTCGTAGAACCGGTACGGAAGGGCGCAGGTAAAGGCATGCTCCGGCATGGTCTGGTGAAAGGCCGTGTCGAAGACGGCCGCCTGCGGGGCGTGCGGAATCAGCTCCGCACAGGCGTCGATGCCCGTCAGGTTGTGGGGATTGTGGAGGGGCGCCAGGTTCCGGCAGGCCTCCAGGGTCTCCCGGACCCCCGGATCGATCGCCACGGAGGAGCGGAAGGACTCCCCCCCGTGAACGAAGCGGTGCCCCACCCC
Source organism: uncultured Syntrophaceae bacterium (assembly GCA_964396205.1). Classification (GTDB taxonomy): domain Bacteria; phylum Desulfobacterota; class Syntrophia; order Syntrophales; family PHBD01; genus PHBD01. The sequence continues at coordinate 8,148 of CAYNEJ010000136.1, read as the reverse complement.
GTCGATGTCGCGAATGCCCGCCAGCACGCCGCCTTCCGGTGCGACCAGGTGCTTCAGCAGCACGTCGATGGCCTCGCGGTGACCCGACAGGCTCTGCTCCCTCGTGAAGGGATCCCTGCCCGCCACCTCGTGGCGGACGACCGAATCGGCCCGTCCGACGCGCTCGGCCTGCCCGCGGGCGAGAACCCGCTCTTCGGGCATGTCGAAGAGCTTGTACTTGATGGAGGAGCTGCCGCAGTTGAGGACGAGGATCTTCATGGGCCGCTCCTCACGCCATCGGCGGACGGCTCAACGGACCCGGCCTCCCGGCGGACCGCGACGAAAACCCGGTACAGCACGCTCAGGACCAGGAACCCGGCGGCCCAGACGCCGAGCGCGACGGCGATCTCCGGACCCGTCGGCGTGTACTCGGTCACGGACCCGAGGGGCGTGGGAATGAAGCCCGTTACGACCAGCCCCAGTCCCTTTTCGATCCAGAAGGCGGCGAAAACGGCCGCGCAGGCCGCCGCCAGGACGCGCTCGCTCTTCCGCGCGCGGGGATGGATCAGCGCCGCCAGCGCGCCCACAGCCAGGACGGCCGATGTCCACATCCAGGGGACCAGGTTGCCGTGCCCGTCGATCCCGGCGTAGAGATAGCGGAAGTGCTCCTCGTGCTCCGGGATGCCGCCGTAAAAGACGGTGAACAGCTCCACCAGCACGAAAAAGATGCTCACGGTGAGGGCGTAGGCGACGATCCGGGCCAGGGCCTGGACCGCCTTCTCCCCGGCATCGAAGTTCGCCCACTTCTTCAGGACCAGGCAAATCAGGATCAGGAGCGCCGGGCCGGAGGCGAAGGCGGCGGCGAGAAACCGCGGCGCCATGAGCGCCGTCAGCCAGAAGCTCCGGCCGGGAAGGCCGGCGTAGATGAAGGCCGTCATGGTGTGGATGCTGATCGCCCAGGGAATGGAGAGATAGATCAGCGGCTTGACCCACCGGGGCGGGGGCACGCCCTTCCGGTCGCAGCCCAGGACCGTCCACCCGGTGATGATATTCAGGATCAGATACACGTTCAGGACGACCATGTCCCAGAAGAGGACCGATTTCGGCTGGGCATGCAGGATGACGAAAAGGACCCGGGGCGATTGCCCGAGGTTGACGAAGATGAAGAGCCCGCACATCATGACGGACGCGACGGCCAGGAACTCGCCCAGCACGGTGATCTTTCCGAAGGCCTTGTAGTCGTGCAGGTAATAGGGCAGGACGAGCATGACGGCCGATGCGGCGATGCCCACCAGGAACGTGAACTGGGCGATGTAGAGCCCCCAGGACACGTCGCGGCTCATTCCCGTGACGCCCAGCCCGTATTCCAGTTGACGCAGGTAGAAGAACAATCCCGCGGCGAAAACGGCCAGCAGGAAGGCCATCCATGCCCGGTATCCGGGACCGCCTGTCAGGGCTTTCTCCAGCATCGCGTCCTCACAGAAGGTAATAAACCTGCGGCAGCGTACCGAGACTCGCCCGGCGCCGCAGGGCAACGCGTTTTTCGAGGAGCAGGCGGATCTCCGAGCGGGGATCCTCCACGTCGCCGAAGACCAGGGCCTTTCGGCGGCAGGCCTCGACGCAGGCGGGTTCGATCCCCCTGGCCAGGCGCTCCTCGCAGAAATTGCATTTTTCGATCACCCCTTTGGTCCGGGTGGGATAATCGGGATTGAGTTTCGGAACAAAGGGCCGCGGATCCCGGAAGTTGATGCTTCGTGCCCCGTAGGGACAGGCGGCCAGGCAGATCTTGCAGCCGATGCAGCGGTGGTAGTCCATCATGACGATCCCGTCGGGCCGCTGGAACGTGGCGCCGGTGGGGCAGACCCGGACGCAGGGAGGATTTGCGCAGTGATTGCACAGGACGGGCGGGCGCATCCGGCGGAGGGATTCCCCGGACCAGGCATGCGTCTCGCCGGGGAAAACGGCGGGAAACGGCTCCCGCCAGATCCACTTGACCTCGTCCTTGGGATTTCCGATTTCGGGGACATTGTGGGCCTGGTGGCAGGCGGCGATGCAGTCCGTGCAGTCGGCGCTGCATTTCGACAGGTCCACCGCCAGGGCCCAGCGCCCGGCCGTCAGGGGCTGCAGGGGAGACGATGCCTGCCGCGCGGCGGCGACCGGAGCGGAGGGATTTCCCGCGGCGCGGACCGGGGGGAGGACGGCCGGCACCAGCAGCGTGAGGGCGGAAACTCCCGCAATTTTCAGGAATTCTCTGCGATTCGATCTCATTTTTCCACCTCGCCGGGAGCCACGTGGCAGCGGAAGCAGTCGGGCTTTGCGCCCGCATAATCATGGCAGCGGTCGCAGAACTGCTCCTTGTTGCTGTGGCACCGGAGACAGGTTCGGGACAGGCTGGCCTCGAAACGGCGCCCGTCCGCCGCGGTGTATGTGCGGTTCCCTTTCCGGACCGCTTCGTCGCGCCAGGCGGTCAGAAGCTGCACATGGCGGCTGCGCATGACGGCCGCGTCCTCCACGCAGCGCTTTTCCCCAAGCTCTTGAATCGCCGGCGTATCCAGGCGGAGCTCCGGCGGAGAGGGCTTCCCCGCCCCGCCGTACCAGAGGGGAAATGTGGCCAGGACGATAAAGGCCGCAATTCCGGCCGTCATGATGACCTTGTCATGGAGTCTCATAGGCTCAAGGGGTCTCCGCGCAGGTCCGTGGTCCGCTCCTTCTCGCCTTTCATGACCAGGGCGTTGGCCAGGAGCTCGTGAACGCCCATGACGCTCACCTGCGGCACCCAGTACTCCATGAGCGAGGTCAGGGTGACCCGGTCGATGGCGCACATGCAGGCCAGCCGGTTCACGCCGTATTTTTCCACCACGTCCCGGACGGCCATGGCCCGGGGCATCCCGCCCCGCATCCGCATCTCGAAGTTCTCCTCATTCCCCAGTCCGGCCCCGGCGCCGCAGCACAGGGTCTTTTCCCGGATGGTGTCCTCGGCCATCTCCCGGAAGACATTGCAGGCGCTGCGGATGATGTGGCGCGGCTCTTCCAGGATCCCCATGGCCCGGGCGGGATTGCAGGAGTCGTGAAAGGTGACCCGGAGGTGATCGTTGCGCCGCGGATCCAGCCGGAGCTTTCCGTTTCCGATGAGGTCGGCCGTGAACTCCGCGATGTGGACCATCTTCGTGGCGCGGGCGTTTTCAAAGCGGGTGCCGGTGATTGGAGAAACGGGCATTTCCAGGAAGTCGGCGGGACCGTTCATCGTGTCCATGTACTGGTGAACGACGCGCCACATGTGGCCGCACTCGCCGCCGATGATCCACTTGACGCCCAGCCGCTTCGCCTCGGCATAGATTTTCGCGTTCAGGCGCTTGACCATTTCATGGGAGTGGAAGAGACCGAAATTGCCCCCCTCGGAGGCGTAGGTGCTCATGGTGTAATCGAGCCCGATCTCGTGGAACAGCATCAGGTAGCCCATGCAGGTGTAGGTTCCCGGATCGGCAAAATAATCGCCGGAGGGGGCGACAAAGAGGATCTCGGCACCCTTCCGGTTGAGGGGGATGTCCACGCGGACCCCCGTGCGGTCCTCGATGTCGTCGGCGAGAAATTCGAGCATGTCCTTGATGCCGCCGGGCTGGATGCCCAGGTGGTTTCCGGTCCGGAAGCAGTTGGCCGCCGGCTCGACGACCCAGTTGATGTTGCAGCCCACGAGATCGAGCAGCTCGCGCCCCATCATGGTGATCTCCGCCTGGTCGATGCCGTAGGGGCAGAAGACGGAACAGCGGCGGCACTCCGTGCACTGGTAGAAGTAGTAGAACCACTCCTTGAGGACATCGACCGTCAGGTCCCGGGCACCCACCAGCCTGCCGAACCGCTTCCCCGACTCGGTGAAGTAGCGGCGGTAGACCGACCGCAGGAGCTCGGCCCGGATGACGGGCATGTTCTTCGGATCGCCGGTGCCGATGTAGAAATGGCACTTGTCGGCGCAGGCGCCACAACGGACGCAGAGGTCCATGAAAAGCCGGAAGGAACGGTACTTTTCGAGACGCTCCTTCATGCCTTCCAGGATGATCTCCCGCCAGTCCGGGGGCAGTTTCCAGTCCTCGTCGGACGGCTGCCAGGCCCTCGGATTTGGGAGGCCCAGGGCGGTCAGGTTCTTCGCCGCGCCGGCATAGCTCCAGGTGCCCGGACGGAACTCGACGGGGGTGTCCCGCCAGGCGGTCTTCGGCGGCCGGTATCGGATTTTGATCAGCTCGTCCGGTTTGGGGATCTTCAGGGACGACACAGGCTACTCCTTTTCCAGGGGAAGGCCCGCCGCCTTCATCTTGTCCCGGAATTCGTCCTCGTATTCCTCGTAGGTGTGAACCTTCACGGGGGCGTTCCAGGGATTGACGTGCCTTCGCCTCCGGCTGTCGTTGGCCTGGCCGCGGGTGGGACTGAGAAACACGCCTCCCGCGTGCATGAGCTTGCTGAAGGGGAACCAGGCCATGAGGGTGAAGACGAAGCAGAGGTGCATGGAAAACAGGATGCCCGTCTCCCCGGCGGCCGCCGGCGAAAGGGTCGCCCACCCCAGGGCGAGGGTTTTCACCGCGTTGAGGTCGGCGGGGAAGACGTGCCGCATCGCCAGGCCCGTCACCGCCACGCCCGCAATCAGGAGCAGGGCGAAATAATCCGTGAACAGGGACAGGTATCGCAGCCGCGGAGCCGCCACCCGGCGCAGGAAAAGGAACGCCAGCGCCAGGAGAAGACCGGCATCGCTCAGGTAGAGGGTCGGGGCGCCCGTCTCGAAGAAGCCGTCCAATGCCGACAGGGCGTCGACCCAGGGCACGATCGGCTCGACGAAGAAGCGCAGGTGCCGGAGGACGATGACCAGCAGGGACCCGTGAAACAGGAGCGCGAAAAACCAGAGCCACTTGGCGCTGCCGTAGACGGGTCGTCCGCCGGCAATCTCCACGCGGGTGTTTCGGAACAGGGACCGGAACAGGAGGACCTCCAGGGCCATCCTGCCGGCGGCGCTCCAGGCTCCCGACGGATTTTCCAGCGGTTCCCGCCGGATCCAGGGCAGGGATTCCGCCTGGCCGCAGGTTGTGGGAATGCGGAAAGGGACGGGGGCGCTTCCCCATTTCAGGATGCGGTACACGAAGCCGCATAGAAATACGGCGAAGGCGACGTACGGAACAACGGCGGTCAGGATACCCGACAGGTCCCGGCTCGCACCGATCCCCAGGGCCAGCAGCGTCAACAGGGAAATGGCGATGATCGATCCGATAAGGTTCACGTTGAATTCCGTCTCACGCGCTCAGGATTCCCATGACGATTTCCCGTCGAATTGAATGATGGGTTTCTTCATGTCCGACATGGCATTGACGATCAGCTCCACCAGCCCGCCGTAATAAAGGCTGCTGCGCTCCTCCCCGCGGTAGTAGCCGATCATGTCCCGGATGGCTCCCTTGCAGTTGGAGCAGGGGGCGCAGACGTATTTTGGCGATTCCGGCGGCTCGTCCGCGAAGGCGTCCAGGATCTGGAGGAACTTCCGGCGGGAGCTGACCAGATTCCGCCAGTCGGCGAAATTGTACCCCGACATGATGGCGAAGCCCGAGCCGCCGCCGCAGCAGTAATTGTCCACGCCGTGGGGCGTCATCTCCCGGAAGCGCGGGGCGACGGCCCGGAGAATGCGCCGCTGGGGCTCGACGATCCCCATGGACCGCACCATGTTGCAGGGATCGTGCAGGGTCACGGGGAAGGGATTCCTCCGGGGGTCCAGGGACAGCCGGCCGCTGGAGACGATGTCCGCCAGGGTGACCATGGCCGACTCCCGGGGGACGTTCAAATCGCCCGTCAGCAGGCGGTCGGCCGTGACGGTCAGCGCCTTGTGGGCGTGGCCGCACTCGCCCATGACGATCTTCCTTACGTTCAGCCTCCGGGCGATATCGGCATGCTTCACCGCAACGCGGGAAAACTGGACGTCGTCGTACCAGAGCCCGTAGTTCACGGCGTCGTAGCCCACCGCCTCGGACGACAGGGTCCAGGAGAGCCCCGCCGCCTGGAAGAGGATGGCAAAGGCGCCGACATTCTCCGGCCAGGCCAGTATTTCCCCGGCGTTGTGAATCAGGAGGATGTCCGCCCCTTCCCTGTCCCAGGGAATCTCGACCTTGAAGCCGGCGATTTCCTCCATCTCCTCCTGAATGAACTCGACATTGTCCTTGGCCGCCAGGGGGTTCATCCCCGTCGAGGAGCCGACCCGGAGATGCTGAACGGTCCCCTTCTCATGGAGCTCCTTCGGGGCGATGCCCATCTCCTGCGAAAACAGCTTGCGGATTTCGTGCGTGATGAGGCCGTTGTCGACGCCGATCGGGCAGACGGAGGCACAGCGGCGGCAGAGGGTGCAGCGGTACGACAGCTCGGCGAGCCGGGCCACGGTCGTCCAGTTGAGGTCGATGTCGCCGTTCCACTTCGCCGCGATCCTGCCGCCGGGCTTCAGGTACTTCCGGTAGATCCGGCGCAGCACCTCCGACCGGAAGATGGGCCGGTAGATTTCCTGCCTGCCGCTCATCTCGTACACGGGACAGGCGTCGGCGCAGGTCTGGCAACGGGCGCAGTGCTCCATGGACAGGAGCAGGGGCTGCAGGAACGTCCAGTTGTTCTTCTCCTCGAAGAGTTTCTTCAATCCGGAGAGAAACGTGCGAACCAGGAGATTCTCCTCTTCCCGGCTTGCCGGCCTGGGGATGCCGATGGCGACCGTGTCGTCGAGGGAGGCCTCGATGCCCTTGATCCTCTCCGGCTTGAGGGACGGGACGGCCACCCGGTTGAAGTCCTCGTACGGGGGAGGCAGCGGGACCAGGTCTCCCGGCTCGATGTGGCAGAGACGCTCGGATCGCGCCGCCAGGTCGGAGGGACTGCGGGCGGCTTTCATTTCGTCTCCCCCGGGGTGGACGACGCGATGTCCTTCCAGGACGCACATCCGTCCGCCCTGACGTGTGCCGCCTGCCAGGTCGGCTTCAGATCCAGGTTCTTCCTGACGGCCGCTTCGATCTTTCCCCCGCGGCGGTTTGGGGCCTCGTCCCACTTGACCTGGTGGTAGAGAAAATACTTCATGAACATATGCGACATGTGGGTGAGGGGAATCCAGGCGACCAGGAGCGACCCCAGGACGATGGCGAGCGCCCCGAGGGCGGTCCGGGGCGGCGCGTGGCCGCCCGCCAGCAGTCCGTACACGAAGCCCTTCGCGCCGGTGAACCACGGATCCACAACCAGCGCGGCCGCCAGGGCGGAAAGGAAAAAGGCGAGAACGAATCCGAGGTTGAAAAAGTCGGCCGGAGAGGAATAATCCCGCCACTCCCGGTCAAGCAGACGCTTCGCCATCAGCGCCAGCCCGCCCAGGGATCCCAGGACCAGGCCCAGCCACCCCGCCGCGACGACAAACCCGTCCAGCAGGGATCGCAGCAGGCCGCCCCCGGCGGATACCGGCGCCCCCCACAGGGAGAGCGCCGCATGGAGTGTGAGCCCTCCGAAGGTTGCGATCATCAGGTACAATCCGAAGTGAAAGGGAAAGGAAGCCAGCCAGAGGCCTCTGTTCGCCTTCCACAAGCCCCTCAGGAGCAGGATTTCCGGCACCATGTACTTGAGCTCGTTGACAAGGGAACTCTCCCGTTTACGGCTCCACCAGTTGATCTCTTCCATATAGGAGCCGCCATAGGCCACCCGGGCGGTCGTTTCGTGCCGGACCGGGTAGATTTCCCAGCGGACATGCAGGGGAAGGGTCCACTGCCGGTAAACCAGGCGCACCGACGCCAGGACGAACACGGCCATGCACACATAGGATAAAACGTAGTAACCCATGGATCACTCTTACTTTCTACCGTAAAGCGACGCCTGCCTTCATTCCCCGATGCCCTTCTCCGGAACGACGGCCTCGCAAAAAGCCCGCAGGCAAGGCGCGCTAGCCCCGAGGAACAGCAGTCCCCGGGTCAAAGGCCGTTCAAAAGGGGTTGAATGCAAGGCGCCCGAAATGCTGGGCCGCGAGGCGTCACCATTTAAACCTGCCTTCATTCCCCGATGCCCTTCTCCGGGACGACGGCCTCGCAAAAAGCCCGCAGGCAAGGCGCGCAAGCCCCGAGGAGCCGGAAGCCCCCGGTCAAAGGCCGTTCAAAAGGGGTTGAATGCAAGGCGCCCGAAATGCTGGGCCGC
>CAYNEJ010000135.1:0-9099 GCA_964396205.1 uncultured Syntrophaceae bacterium | reverse complement strand
GCGACATCCTGCTCCCAAAGCAGGCGCGCTACCAAGCTGCGCTACGCCCCGATTTTATTTGCTGTTTTCCACAAACCGCCCCTTCATGGCCTCCCGGAATCCGCGGAAGGCCCGGGCCCGGTGGCTGAGACGGTTTTTTTCCTCCAGGGAAAGGCGGGCCACGGTTTTTCCCAGGTCGGGGAGATAGAACACCGGATCGTACCCGAACCCCCCGTCTCCGTCGGGCTTTTCCGCGATCCTCCCCTCCCAAGCGCCCTCAAAAGACTCGCAGGAACCGTCGGCCTCGCAGAGGACCAGGACACAGCGGAAGGCTGCGCTTCTCCCCTCTTCCGGGACGTCTTTCATTTCCCGAAGGAGTTTTCGGATATTCCCGGCATCGTCGGCATCGTCGCCGGCATACCGGGCCGAGAGGACTCCCGGAGCGCCGCTGAGGGCGGCCACGGTCAGGCCGGAATCGTCGGCCAGGGCCGCACATCCGGTGTGGCGCGCGATGGCGAGGGCCTTTTTCCGGGCATTCGCCAGGAAGCTGTCGCCGTCTTCCGCCACCTCCGGGGCATCAGGGAAATCGTCCAGGGAGCGAAGCGAGATCGGGAGCCCTTCCAGGAGGGCCCGGATTTCCCGGATCTTCCCCCGGTTGCGGGACGCGAAGACGACGATCTTCAAGGGAGATCCCCCAGGACGGCCCGCTGCTCGCCGATGAGCGCCCGGATTCCGCCGGAGGCCGCCTCCAGCATGCGATCCAGGATCTCCCGCTCGAAAGGGGCCTCCTCGGCCGTCCCCTGCACCTCGATGAATCGCCCGTTTCCGGTCATCACGACGTTCATGTCCACGTCCGCCCGGGAGTCCTCGGGGTAGTTCAGGTCCAGGAGGATCTCCCCGTCCCGGACACCCACGCTGACCGCCGCGACAAAATCCTCGACGGGGATGCGCTTCACCAGTCTCCGCTCCCTCATTTTCCGGAACAGCTCCACCAGGGCCACGAAGCTCCCCGTGATGGAGGCCGTGCGGGTTCCGCCGTCCGCCTGGAGAACATCACAGTCGATGTAGATCGTGCGCTCCCCGAAGGCCTCCAGGTCGGTCACGGCCCGGAGAGACCGGCCGATGAGCCGCTGGATCTCGTGGGTGCGCCCGCCCACCTTGCCCCGGGAGGATTCACGGGGCGTCCGGGTGGTTCCGGCCATGGGAAGCATCGCGTATTCAGCAGTGAGCCAGCCCTTCCCGGTGTTTTTCAGGAACGGAGGGACACCCTCCTCCAGGGAGGCCGTGCAGAGGACCTTCGTGGCCCCCATCTCGATGAGGACGGAGCCCTCGGCATGGGCCAGATAGCCGACCGTCATTCGAGTCGGACGCAATTCAAGGGGTTTTCTGCCGTCTGTTCGCATGATCAACCAATCTGTGCGGCCTTTCCCGACGCGCGCGCTCAAAGTACCTCGCGGATGCTCTTCGCCAGGGCCGCGGCAACAGCCTGCCGGGTCCCGTCTTCAAGAAGCCTCTTTCGGTCTTCGGGATGCGTGGCGAATCCGATCTCCACAACCACGGCCGGCACGGTCAGCCCTTCCAGCAGGGGAACCGGCGCCTCCCGGAGGCCCCGGTTCGCCTTCGGAAAAACGGTGGAGAGATTCTTCTCGATGGCTCGGGCCAGCCGGACGCTTTCATTCAGGTACTTGTTCTTCGCCATGTCCTTCAGGATCGCCTTTGAGTCCCCGCCGTTCCCCCCTGCCGCCTGGAAGCCGGGAAACCACACCTCGAATCCCCGGGACTTCTTGTCGAAACCGGCATTGACATGGAGCGAGAGGAACACATCCGGTTTCGCGGTCGCGGCGGCTTTCGCCCGGTCCGCCGTGGACAGGGAGGCGTCGGTGGTCCTTGTGAGGAGCACCTCGATGCCCCCGCCGGACAGCGCCTTCTTCATCAGGAGGGCAATGGCCAGGGTCACGTCCTTTTCGGACACCTTCTCCCCGATCATCACTCCCGCATCCGATCCCCCGTGGCCCGGGTCGATGAGAACGACCCGCCGGACGGACTGGGCACCGGCCGGATTCGGGGTCCAGAGGAAAAACACCGCAAGAATCGCAACGAACATGGTAAGGAGCAGCCGCTTCATCATCCATCCCTTATCGGAAATACCCGCATCACGGGCTGCGGGTTCATACCCCAGGGGAATATCCGTGTCAACCGCCAACCGCCGGTTTTCCCGCGACCTGTTTGCCGAAAAACCTTCTGCTCGGACTGTCCGGGAATGCCCGGACGCCCGGATCCGAAAGCCAAGTCCGCAAGCTGCATCTTTCCGTGCGCCCAATCACGGGGGATGAGGGGAACACAGCGGCGGACGTGTTTCCAAAGACCCGTCAAAGCTGCCGGAGGCGTTCCACCGACATCACGCAATCCAGCTTCTTGATGGTCGTCACCACCTTGTTGAGCTCGCCCAGGTCATTGACGTCGATCTTGAAATCGCAGACCGCGTGCATGTCCGGGTTGTTCGTGTCCACCTCGGCATGGCTGATGTTGACGTCATGGGCGGAGATGGCGCTGCTCACGTCGGCCAGCACCCCCTTGCGGTCCCGGCAGACAACCCGGATATGGACGGGGTAGGTGTGCCTTTCCTTCACGTTCCATTCCACGTCGACGAGCCGGTCCGCCTCCATGTCCCGGATGTTCGGGCAGATGGTCGTGTGAACGACGATGCCCCGCCCCCGGGAGATATAGCCCACGATCTCGTCTCCGGGGATGGGGGTGCAGCACTTGGCATACCGCACCATCACGTCCTCGATCCCCGTCAGGGAGATGCCGACGGTGGACACCTCCGTCTGCTTTTTTTTCGGCTTCTCGGGAACGGGCTCTTCCGCTTTCGGCTCTTCCGGCACGAAGCTCTGGACGACGTGCTTCGGCGAGAGCTTCCCGTAGCCCACCGCGGCCATCAGGTCTTCCTGCGAACGGACCTGGTTCTCCTCGTAGATCTTTTTGAGCACCTCGGGCTTGCCAAGGAGGCTGAACTTCAGGCCGTGCTTGCGGAACTCCTTTTCCAGGAGCTCGCGGCCCAGGACGATGCTGCGGTTGCGCTCCTCCGTGTTGACCCAGTTCTTGATCTTGGAGCGGGCCCGGGACGTGACGGCGTACTTGAGCCAGTCCTTGCTGGGGTGGTGCCCCGCCTGGGTGATGATCTCCACGCGGTCCCCGTTCTGGAGCTGGTACTTCAGGGGGACGATGTTGCGGTTCACCTTGGCGCCGATGCAGGTGTGGCCGACGTCGGAATGGATGCTATAGGCGAAATCGATCGGCGTCGCCCCCTTCGGGAAGGCCCGGACGTCTCCGTCGGGGGTGAAGACGTAAACCTCGTCGGGGAAGAGGGCCATCTTCAGGGTGGACATGTACTCCCGGGGGTTGTCCACTTCCTGCTGGACCTCCAGCAGCTCCCGGAGCCTCTTGATCTGCTCGTCCTCCCCGCCGTCGGAGGAGCGCCGCTCCTTGTACCGCCAGTGGGCGGCGATTCCCTCTTCGGCCCACTCGTGCATGGCCCGGGTCCGGATCTGGACCTCCATGCGCTCCCCGTAGGGCCCGATGACGGTCGTATGGAGGGACTTGTAGTTGTTGGCCTTGGGAATGGCGATGTAGTCCTTGAAGCGCCCCGGGACCGGTTTCCAGAGGGAGTGAATCATGCTCAGAGCCTCGTAGCACTCCCTCACCGTGTCGGACGCCAGGATGATCCGGAAGGCGATCAGGTCGTAGACCTCGTCGAACTCGATGTGCTGGGCCTGCATCTTTTTATGGATGCTCCAGAGGTGCTTGGCGCGCCCCTCCACCTCGGCCTTGAGGTCGGCCTTCCGGAGCTCCTCCCGGATGATCCCGGTGACCTCTTCGGTATAGTGCTCCCGCTTTTCCCGCTTTTCCGAAACCCGGAAGCCCAGTTCGTTGAAGGCGTGGGGATCGATGTACTGAAAGGCGAGATCCTCCAGCTCCACTTTCATCCAGTAGATTCCCAGTCGGTTCGCCAGGGGGGCGTAGAGATCGAGCGTCTCCCTCGCAATGCGCTGCTGCTTGTCCGGGGGATGGTACTGGAGGGTCCGCATGTTGTGGATCCGGTCGGCCAGGCGCACCAGGAGGATCCGGATGTCCGCCGACATGGCCAGGATCATCTTCCGGAAGTTCTCCGCCTGCTGCTCTTCCCGGCTTCCAAAGGTGATCTGGCTGATCTTCGTCAGCCCCTCCACCAGGAAGGCCACGTCCTTGCCGAAGGCCTCCTCGATCTGCTGGGGTGTGGCCAGGGTGTCCTCGACGGTGTCGTGGAGCAGCCCCGTCACGACGGTCGAGCAGTCGAGACGCATTTCCGTCAGCATTCCCGCCACTTCCATTGGATGGATGAGGTAGGGCTCCCCCGACAGGCGGACCTGTCCCTGGTGGACGCTGGCTGAAAAAACGTAGGCCTTCTGGATGAGCTCCTGCTCCTCCGGCGTCATGTAGGCCTGGACCCGGTCAAGAATGTCGGTGATACGGATCATGAAGAGCCCGTCCCGATCGTTTCGTGCCCGGCGTTCATTCCGGAACGTTCATTTCTTCCCGGACGGTGCGGTCGACAAATTCAACCGCCTCGTCCAGGGACAGGACATGGACCTCGCCGGTCCGGCGGATCCGGACCTCCACCTTTCCCTCGGCCAGGCGCTTCGGACCCACGGTGACCCGGAGGGGTATGCCGATGAGGTCGGCGTCCATGAACTTGACGCCGGCCCGCTCGTCCCGGTCGTCCAGGACCGCCTCGATCCCCCGGGCCGTCCAGGATTCGTAAAGCTTCTCCGCCGCCGCGGCAAGGGCGCCGTCGTTCACGTTCGTCGGCGTGACGATCACCTGGTAGGGCGCCAGCGGCATGGGCCACACGATTCCCGCGGCATCGTTGTTCTGCTCGATTGTGGCCGCCACCGTCCTGCCGATGCCGATGCCGTAGCAGCCCATGACCATGTACTGCTCCCTGCCGTTCCGGTCCAGGAAGACGGCCCGCATGGCCTTGCTGTACTTGAGCCCCAGCTTGAAGACGTGGCCGACCTCGATTCCCCGGGCGAAGTGGAGCTTTTTTCCGCACCGCGGGCAGGGGTCCTCGTCGCGGATGGCCCGGAGGTCCGCGAAGGCCTTCACGGAGAAGTCACGGCCCATGTTGACGTTCCGGATGTGATAATCCTCCTTGTTGGCTCCCATGACGAAATCGGCCATCCCGATGAGGGAATAGTCGGCATAGACGGGACACTTGATGCCCACGGCGCCCACGAAGCCCCGGGGGGCGTCGGCCACCGCGACGATCATGTCCTCCAGGGCCATCTCCAGGGAGTCGCAGCCGAGGAGATTCTTCACCTTGATCTCGTTCACCTCGTGGTCCCCCCGGATCAGGACCGCCACGGCCTGGCCGTCGGCGCTGTAGATGAGCGTCTTGACGACCTCCCGGGGAGTCACGTTCAGGAACGCGCAGACCTCCTCGATGGTCCGGACGTCCGGCGTGTGGACTTCCTCGACGGCCTTCGTCGAGGACGCGGGGACCGGTTCCGGCGGCCGGGCAATCTCGGCCTTCTCCAGGTTCGCCGCGTAGCTGCAGGCCTCGCAGTAGACCATCCCGTCCTCGCCCGTGTCGGCGACAACGAGGAACTCGTGGGAGAAGCTTCCGCCGATGGTCCCCGAATCGGCCTCGACGGGCCGGAATTTCAGGCCGCAGCGGGCGAAGATCCGGTTGTAGGCATCGAACATCTTCTGATAGCTGAGATCGGCCGTATCGTTGTCGATGTCAAAGCTGTACGCGTCCTTCATGCCGAATTCGCGGCACCGCATGACGCCGAAGCGGGGGCGGATCTCGTCCCGGAATTTCGTCTGGATCTGGTACAGGTTCCGGGGAAGCTGGCGGTAGGTCTTGATCTCGTTCCGCACCAGGTCGGTGATGACCTCCTCGTGGGTCGGCCCGAGGCAGCATTCCCGGTCGTGGCGGTCCCGGAAGCGGAGCAGCTCCTTGCCGTAGTGAACCCACCGGCCCGACTCCTGCCAGAGCTCCGCGGGCTGAACGGTAGGCATGAAGACCTCCTGCGCCCCCGCCCGATTCATCTCCTCCCGGACAATCTGCTCGAACTTGCGGATGACGCGGTATCCCAGGGGAAGATAGGTGTAGACGCCGCTCGTGAGCTTGCGGATCATGCCCGAGCGGATCATGAGTTGGTGGCTGATCACCTCCGCATCGGACGGGACCTCCCGGACGGTGGGCAGAAACATCTCGGAATAACGCATGGATCCTCCTCGTATGATTGGTTGTGCCTCGGCACGAATGAACGATTGCGGTCAGGGCATCCGGCGGCCCGTCAGGACGGCCAGCTCCTCCATCAGCGCCTCCACCAAGTCGCTCTCGGCCACCTTCCGGAGGGGCTTCCCCTTCTTGAAGAGCATCCCGGCCCGCTTCCCCCCGGCGATTCCGATATCCGCCTCCGCGGCCTCGCCGGGACCGTTGACGACACACCCCATGATGGCGATCTTCAGGGGCTCCCGCATGCCGGCGACCCTCCTCTCCACCTCTTCGGCAACGGACAGGAGGTCGATCTCGCAGCGCCCGCAGGTGGGACAGGAGATGATGTCGGGGCCGACGGCCCGGATGTTCAGGGCCCGGAGGATTCCGTAGGCGATGCGGACCTCCGGCACGGGGTCGCCGGTGACGGACACCCGGATCGTGTCGCCGATGCCCTCGTGGAGCAGGGTCCCGATGCCGATGGCCGACTTGATGGCGGCGTTGAGCAGCGTCCCCGCCTCGGTGACGCCCAGGTGAAGCGGATGGTCCGTGCGGCGGGAAATCTCCCGGTAGGCCTCGATCGTGGTCGGCACATCGGAGGACTTGAGAGACACCTTGATGGCCGTAAAACCCAGATCCTCAAGCATCCGGACGTTCCGGAGGGCGCTCTCCACCAAGGCCTCGGCCGCGCGACCGCCGTACTGTTTCAGCACGTCCTTCTCCAGGGAGCCGGCGTTGATGCCCACGCGAATGGAAATCCCCCGCTCCGCCGCGGCCCGTACCACTTCGGGGAGCTTCTCCCGCTTCATGTTGCCCGGGTTGATCCGGATGGCGTCGGCGCCGTTTTCCATGGCCGCCAGGGCCAGCCGGTGGTCGAAGTGGATGTCCGCCACCAGGGGGATGGATATCTTCTCCCGGATCGCCTTCAGGGCCAGGGCGGCCTCCTCGTCCGGCACGGCCGCCCGGACAATCTCGCAGCCTGCTTCCTCGAGGGCGTGAATCTGCCGGACCGTGGCCTCCACGTTCCGGGTGTCCGTGGAGGTCATGGACTGGACCACCACCGGTGCACCGCCGCCGATTTGCACGCCGCCGATCATGACGGGACGGGTTTGCCTTCTTCTGACGGATCTCTCCAAGGACGGACTCCGGGAATGAAACTGCCTAAATGAAGGAGGGTTTTCTTATAACACGAAGGGGTGCACCGATCAACCGGCCATTTTCCCCCGTGTCGGGCACTTTTTTCTTGACACGCATCCGCCAGTGCGGTACGGCATCGGCCACAGCGGGAATTTAATAGGTAAATTGCTCCGCTATACAAATGTGCTAAAGCGCCGAACCGATCAGACCGTTTCAGCCCGCGCTTCGGCGTGGGTTTTTTTTGGCCGGACAAAAGCCCCCCGGGGCTCATCGGTTTGGGAACTACGGAACCTGACAGAAGAAAGGAAAGCAAGCATGCAGATTTCATCGGAAAGCATCAAAGTTGGACACCCCGACATCGTGGCGGACATCATCGCCGCACACATCATTGCGGAGATCATGGACGCGGAGAAGGAACGCAAGAAGATGGACATCAACACCATGCCCCACTGCGGCGTCGAGGTCTTTCTCGGCAAAGGGCTCTGCGTCGTCGGGGGCGAGGTCAGCACCCGGGTCTACATCGACATCGACAAGGTGGTCCGAAAGACCGTCCTGGGATTGGGATACAACGACGCCGCCGTCGGCCTGAACGGGAACTCCATGGGGATCCTGAACGCCATTATCCCCCAGTCCCCCAACATCAACATCGGAACCCGGGGCGATCTCGGCAAGCACAAGGAGATCGGCGCCGGCGACCAGGGCATCATGTACGGGTTCGCCTGCGACGAGACGCCGGAGCTGCTTCCCCTTCCCTATGTCCTCGTGAGCCGGATGATGCGGACCTTCGAGGCGCTGAAAGATCCCATTTTCGCTCCTGACGGAAAGGGGCAGGTCTCCGTGGAATACGACGACAAGACGGGAAAGCCGAAGCGGCTCGCCAAGGTCCTGATGTCCAACGCCATCGATTACCGTTTCGTGAAGGGGAAAAAATCGGCTGTGGAGTCCAGGGCAAAAAAGATCGCCTTCGACTGCCTTGCGGACTGGGTGGACAAGAAGACGGAGTTCCTCTGCAACCCCACGGGAGAGTGGGAGGCCGTCAATTCTTGCAGCGCCGCCGATTCCGGCGTGACCGGCCGCAAGCTCGTGGTCCAGTTCTACGGCGGTTATCCGGGGGCACAGCTGGGAGGAGGATCCGTGGTGAACAAGTCGCCTGAGAAGGTGGACTGCTCCGCCGCCTTCGGCGCCCGCTACGTGGCCAAGAACATCGTCGCCGCCGGCCTGGCCGCGAAGTGCTCTGTCCAGTTGGCCTATGCCATCGGCATCGCCAAGCCGTTCTCGATCTATATCGACACCTTCGGGACCGGAAAGGTTCCGAGCAGGAAGCTCGAAAAGATCGTTGCGGACAACTTCGACCTGACGCCCGCCGGAATGATCGAGCGGTTCGACCTCCTGAGCGGGAGTGTCTACCGGAAGATCCCCGTGACCCTGTTCATGGACAACTATCGCTGGGAGAAGACGGACCTGGCGAAGAAGCTGAAGAAGGACGCAGGCGTCTAAAGACTCAGGGCAGATTTCAAATCTGCCCTGGAACCTATTTCGGGGACAGGCGGGAGCCTGTTCCCCACCCCTTTCCGAGGGGGCGGATTTCCGAATCCGCCCCCTTCCTTTTTCCTTTTCTCCCCCACCAGCCGGATCGCCATTTGTCGGTCGGCCTGGAGCGGAGCTTCCCTCGCGCTCAGAAGCGTTTTTTCGACCCTGCAGCGTCTCGCTCCGCTGCA
>CAYNEJ010000134.1:0-9157 GCA_964396205.1 uncultured Syntrophaceae bacterium | reverse complement strand
GCGAGACGCTGCAGGGTCGAAAAAACGCTCCTGAGCGCGAGGGAAGTCCTCCTCCCAAGCCCCCGATCGGCGGCTGGTTCTGTTAATAAAAAAAGCAAAAAGGAAGGAGGAGCGGATTTGAAATCCGTTCCCCCTTTTCGTGGCCGCGGCATCCGTCTCTTCGGAGGGGTTCCGAAAAAGATTGTGGCTATCGCCTGCCTCCGAACAGGGATCCCAGGACCCCGCGGATGATCTGCCGGCCGATCTGGCTGCCGATGCTGCGAGCGGCGCTCGTGGCGAGTGCCCCGACAAGTTGTTCCGTCTGGGTCTTGGGCTGCTTTTTTGCGGGTGTCGCGGACGGCTCCGCGGCCGCCTCCTGCCCGGCCCGGGCCTTGAGTTTTTCGTACGCCGATTCACGATCGACGATGTTTTCGTAGGTGCCGAAGAGGAAGGATTCCTTCACGATCCCCGCCAGCTCCGCAGGCGTCAGGGGCGTAAGGGCGCTCCGGGGCGGGACGATCCAGGCCCGCTCCACCATGGCGGGAACGCCCTTCTCGTCCTGCATCGAGACCAGGGCCTCCCCCACCCCGAGTTCCAGGATTGCTCCGGCCGTGTCGAGGGCGGGATTCGCCCGGAAGGTCTCGGCGGCGGCCCGGACGGCCTTCTGGTCCCGGGGCGTGAAGGCCCGCAGGGCGTGCTGGACACGATTGCCCAGCTGGCCGAGCACGGCATCCGGGATATCGAGGGGATTCTGGGTAACGAAGTACACACCGACCCCCTTGGAGCGTATCAGCCGCACCACCTGCTCGATTTTTTCCTCCAGGGCCTTCGGGGCATCGTCGAAGAGAAGATGAGCCTCGTCGAAGAAAAAAACGAGCTTCGGCTTCGGTGGGTCCCCCGCCTCGGGAAGCTGCTCGAAGAGCTCCGACAGGAGCCAGAGGAGGAACGTGGCGTAGACCTTGGGCGCCATCATCAGCCTGTCCGCCACGAGGATGTTGACGATCCCGCGGCCCTCTGCGTCGGTCTGCAGCAGGTCGTCGATCTGGAGGGACGGCTCGCCGAAGAAGAGATCGCCGCCCTGCTCCTCCAGGACGAGAAGATTCCGCTGGATGGCTCCGACACTGGCCTTGGAGATGTTTCCGTATTCGACCTTGAACGCACCGGCGTTTTCTCCCGCGTACTGGGCCATGGACCGGAGATCCTTCAGGTCCAGGAGCAGAAGACCGTTGTCGTCGGCGATCTTGAAAAGGATGCTGAGAACACCGCTCTGGGTTTCGTTCAGGTTGAGGATCCGGGACAGAAGAAGCGGCCCCATTTCCGTGACGGTCGTCCGGACCGGGTGCCCCCGGTCGCCGAAGACGTCCCAGAAGACAGCGGGCCGGCCCTCGTAGGCGAAATCCTCCATTTTCAGATCTTTCACCCGCTCAGCCACCTTGGCGTGATTCCCGCCGGGACGGGCGATCCCCGAAAGGTCCCCCTTGACGTCGGCGAGGAAAACCGGGACGCCCAGGGCGGAGAATTGCTCCGCCAGCACGCGGAGGCTAACGGTCTTGCCCGTCCCGGTGGCGCCGGCGATCAGACCGTGGCGGTTGGCCATTTTCGGGTAAAGGAAGAGGTCGGAAGTGCCTTTGGCGACAAGAATGGGTGATGGTTTCTGAGCCATGATGCCTCCGGATCTCAAGGCTGGTGCGGGTCCGAAAGGAAGACGACCCCGCCGGCAGGCAGGGCCGCCATCATTCCTGACGATTGTGCCTCCCTGTTACTTTTTGGCGGGGGCCTTCTTACCGGCTTTCTTGTCCTCTTTGACGTCAATGCTGGCGGCGGTCATGGTGTATTCGATCGTGACCTTGGACCCGACCTTCAGATCGCCCTTGATCTTGGTGTCTTTCGACAGGGCGAGCTCCCATTTGTCCTTTCCCTTCTGAACGACGATGATGTTATCCTTTTTCTCCAGGATGGGTCCCGTAACCTGGTAAGTCTTGGGGCCGGCGGCGGCCGCGACGGTTGCAAACAGGAAAACAATGGCGACGGCGATCAGAATACGTTTCATAAGCCTTCTCCTTTCCAAGGGATTTCCTGTTACATGAAAGAACGGTCGTGAAATGTCAAGGCCGGGATGACCGGGACGAAAAGAATTCAGCCCCAGACCCGGACCGCCTCCTCGCCCATGCCCGCATCCGCCAGGGACTCCCGGGTCGGAATGCCCTTCTCGGGATCGATGCCCATGAGCTCGTAGAACCGGGTCTTCATGAAGACCAGATCCACCTGGGATCCCTCGGCCTCGCCGCCCTTGCCCGGTTCGAGCATCCGGGGCGTCAGGCTGTCGTCCGCGGCCGTGAGGCCGAAGCCGTGGTTGATGAGGCGCTTGAGGAAGTAGATCCGCCTGCCCGCCCGCATCATCTCCTCGGCGTCCCAGCCGTAGTCGGCCACGGCGTTGAAGAGGGTGAGCCAGTCCGGGATGGTCACCTCGGCGTCGGCAAAATTGCAGAAGCAGGCACTGTTCTCGATGGCCCCCAGGGCCACCGCCGTCACGGCGGCCTCCGCCTTGTTTTCCGAGGTCTGCGGCTCCAGGATCAGATCGAAGCCGATCTCGGGATAGTAGCGAGCCCCCATCTCCATGAACAGCATCGGGTCGGCGACGTGGCAAGCCCCCCGGGCGCCGATGGCGTAGGTCAGGGCCATGCCGTGCCCGCCCCCCCGGGGATCATGCATCGGTGCCTCCAGCCCCTTGCTGTGGACGGTATATTCCAGGCCCTTCCCGATCTTCCGGGCGGCCTGCACGCTGCCGTCGGCCAGGAGCTCTCCGAGCTTGCCCTCCCGGAGGCCGATCTTCGGGAGGATCACGTCGATGACCGTCGCCATGTCGCCCCAGACGAAAGGAACACCGTCCGTCTGCTCCGGAGTCAGGTCGCCCCGCTCGAAGGCCTCCATGGCCCAGGCGATGGTCCCGCCGGCGGAGATGCTGTCGATGCCGAGGTCGTTGCAGAGGCGTCCCGCCTTGCAGGTCGCCGCCAGGTCGATGCTCCCGATGAGCGTCCCGAAGGCGACGATGGTCTCGTACTCCGGGCCGGGACCCTCGGGAACGGCGAAGGGGCCGTCCTTGACCTCGACGACCCGCTTGCAGGCGATGCCGCAGTAGGCGCAGGCCCCCCGGCGGGTCAGGTACAGGTCCGTCAGGGTTCCTCCCGACAGGGCCTCCGCCGCCTCCTCCCAGAAATTGCCGGTCCAGTTCTTCACGGGGACGTCACCGCTGTAGACGCCGCCCATCAGGTTCGCCGCCGTCCCGTTCTCGTGGAGGATGTTGGAAGCCAGGGCTTCCTTGATCCGCTCGTTCAGGTCTTTCCGCAGGTCCTCGAAGGTCTCCGGGTCCGCCAGCTCCATCGTCTTCTTCGAGGCCTTCACGACGATGGCCTTGAGCTGCTTGGCCCCCATGAGGGTGCCGAAGCCGGCCCGGCCCGTGGCGTGGTGTCCGTCGTTGAGGATCAGCGAGAACTTCACCAGCTTCTCCGCCGCCGGTCCGATGACCAGCGTCCGGGCGTTTTTCCCGTGGCGCTCCTTCAGGAGGCGCGTCACCTCTTCCGTCCCCTTTCCCCAGAGGTCGGAGGCGTCCAGGATCTGCACCCGGTCGTCCTCGATCAGGAGCAGGGAGGGATTCCCGGCCCGGCCCGTGATCACGAGGCCGTCGAGGCCGCAATAGCGCAGCTCCGGGGCGAAGTACCCCCCGCAGGAGGAGTCGCCCCAGTGCCCGGTCAGGGGGGAGCAGCCGGCCACGCTGTTCCGGCTGACTCCGGAGAGGCGAAGCCCCGCGAAGGGGCCGTTCATAAAGATCAGCATGGCTGCAGGATCCAGGGGGTCCAGGTCGAAACGCCCCCGCTCCCAGAAAAGCTTGGCCGCCAGTCCGCTGCCGCCGATGTACTGTCTGTACCAGGCCTCGGGAAGGGTCTCCACCTCCGTCTTCCCTGCCGAGAGATCCACGTTGAGAATCCTGCCGGTATTGCCTTTCATGGCCGCACCTCCTGGGAACAATGGCCCCGGTTCTCCGCAGGTCCCGGGACATAAGGGGTTTGGTGTTTCAGGACGCCGGTTCCGGCAGGGCCGACCTCCCGAGCAGGCCCCCGGTGGCCCGGCAGGCCGGGTTTCGGACAAGACGGTCCCCGGTGTGCCCTTTTTCAAGGAGAAGAGTGCCCGTCGGGGGATGTCACCACCCCCCGAGAGCAAACCCGAACGACTATTTGATGATCTTGTCCTCCCAGCCCAGCTCCCGCAGGACCTCGTTGTAGGCAACGGCCACCTTCTTGAGTTTCGGCGCCAGTTTCAGGAGGCCAACGGCGGAGCCCTTGACCCGGATCTTCTTGCGGGTGATTGCCATGACCGGGTTCAGCTTGTCCGACCATGACCGGTGCGCGTCGTCCGCAGAGAGGCTCATGACCAGGTCCGGTTTCCCCGGGGGATCGCCGGCCCCGAACTCAAGCTTGCCGCCGCGGGAGTCCACCCAGACGGCGCAACCGGGGCCGCTCTCGGTGTAATCGTACAGGATGAGCTGGTTCACTTTCTTCATCCCTTCCGAAAGCTCCGGATCCTGGGACACTTTCTCGTGGAGTTTCAAAACGGCCGTCACGGCCTCCTGCGGATCCTTCCAGAATTCCATGGGACTTCTCCTTTCTAGCGCGCTTTCAGGTAAAGGTTGATGATGTCTTCCTCTTCCACATACCGCGGGTTGTAGCTGATCTGTCCGTCGCCGGACGCCAGTTCCACCAGGGGGGCAAGGCCCTCCCGGTCGCCGGGGACGCCGAATTCCTTCAGGGTCTGGGTCAGACCCACTTCCCGCAGGAGGTCCTTCACGGCCCGGACGGCGAGGCGCCCCGCCTCGAGCGGGTCCTTCCCGTCCACGGGGATCCCCATGGCGTCGGCGACCATCATGTACCGCTCGGGCCGCTCCTCCAGGTTAAACTCCATGACGTGGGGAAGCATGATGGCGTTGGCCAGCCCGTGGGGGATGCCGTATACCGCCCCCAGTGAATGGGCCAGGGCGTGGACGGCCCCGGTCAGGGCGTTGACGAAGCACATTCCGGCGATGCAGCTGGCCAGGAGCATGTTCCCCCGGGCGTCGATGTTGTCGGGTTCCCGGACCGCCACCGGCAGGTAGCGGCAGATCATGCGGATCGCATGAAACCCAAGCGCGTCCGAGATCGGCTGGGCGTTGTTCGACGTCACCCCTTCGATGGCGTGAGTCAGGGCGTCCATGCCCGTGAACGCCGTGATTTTCGCCGGCAGTTTCAGCGTCAGCTCCGGGTCGAGCATGGCGATGTCGGAGTTGCAGAAGGGATGGGTGACCTGCAGCTTCGCATGGGCCTCCGTGTCCAGGACCACCATGGCGTTGGTGATCTCGCAGCCCGTTCCCGCCGTCGTCGGGAAGGCGATGTGGGGCGGCAGGGGCTTCGCGCCGTCCCACAGGGCCGCCTGGGCAGCCAGGGGGGCGAAGTCGTCCAGGCCCTCACCGATGAGAATGTTGACCGCCTTGGACGTGTCCATGACGCTTCCGCCGCCGACGGCGATCAGGCAGTCGGCTTCCTTCTCCCGGTAGAACCGGGCACCTTCGTTGATCAGGTCGATCCGGGCGTCCTGGAGGATCCCGTCAAAGACCCCTGCCAGGGCGAGATCCGACTTCTCCACCGCCTCGATGACCATCCCGGCCACACCGGCGCCCACCAGACCCTTGTCGGTGAAGATCACCGCCCGGGTCCCGCCCAGCTGTGCCATCTCGTAGCCCACCTCGCTCCGCAGGCCCGGGGAGTACATGATCCGGGAGCGGTTCACCCAGCTGAAAAACGATTCAAACGAAACTTCCGGATACTTCATCGTTTCCTCCTTGTGTAGGAGATTGAGGGGTTCGTTGTCCCATGCCTCTGAAACGTTCCTGCTTCCCTGCGCCTCACCGGAGGATCTGCCCGGCGATGATGGTCCGCTGGATCTGGTTGGTCCCCTCGTAGATCTGGGTGATCTTCGCGTCCCGCATCATTCGTTCTACAGGATATTCCCGGACATAGCCATACCCGCCGAAGACCTGGACGGCGTCGGTGGTCACCTTCATCGCCACGTCCGAGGCGTACCACTTGGCCATGGAGGCGATCTTCGGCTGCTCCGGCGATTCCGGCTCGGTGTCGATCATCGAAGCCGCCCGGTAGACCATGGTGCGCGCCGTCTCCACGGAAAGGGCCATCTCCGCCAGCATCCACTGCATCCCCTGGAACGACGCCAGCGGCTTGCCGAACTGAACCCGCTCCTTCGCGTATTTGATCGATGCCTCGAGCGCCCCCTGGGCAATCCCCAGGGCCTGACCGCCCACGGCCGGCCGCGTGTAGTTGAACGTCGTCATCAAAGTCCGGAACCCGCCCCCTTCCGGGCCCAGCAGGCGGTCCGCCGGGACAAACACGTTCTCGAACACCAGTTCCCGCGTGTCCGATCCGTGGAGGCCCATCTTATGCTCCTTCTTCCCTACGGTGAATCCCTGCATGCCCTTTTCCAGAATGAACATGCTGATGCCCTTGTTCCCCTTCTCACGGTCCGTGTAGGCCAGGACCGTCACGATCTCCGCCTCGCCCCCGTTGGTGATGAAGATCTTGGCGCCGTCCAGAACATAGCCGCCGTCCACCTTGCGCGCCGTCGTCTTCATCCCCGAGACGTCGGAACCGGCTCCCGGCTCGGTGATGCCGCAGGCGCCGAGGCACGCTCCCGAAGCCAGGCGGTAGAGGTAATTCTTCTTCTGCTCCTCCGTGCCGGCCAGAAGCAGGGGATCGCTTGCCAGCGCCTGGGTCGTCAGGATGACCGAGGTGGAGCAGCAGACCCGCGCGATCTCTTCGACCACCAGGACCATGGAAAGCATCCCCGCTCCGGCCCCGCCGTACGCCTCGGGAATCTGAATGCCCAAAAGGCCGTTCTCCGCCAGGACCTTCACAGAATCGGACGGGAAGACCTCCTTCTCGTCGATCTCCGCGGCGATCGGGGCGAACTTCTCCTCCGCGATCCTCCGCACCGTGTCCCGCAACATCCGCTGGTCTTCATTCAAAATAAAATCCATACGACTTCTCCTATCCCTATAAAAGGCCCCTTTCCCGGGCGATCCGGATCTGCATGTCCATGACGTCCCGCGGGGGTGTATACCGAGCCTGCGGGCCCTTCTGCTCGAGCTTGACGGCGTCGAGGGGGCAGATCCCGACGCATACGCCACAGCCGATGCAACGGTCCGGATTCACCACGGCAGCCTCCTCCGTGCGGATCGCATCCATCGGGCAACGCAGTTCGCAGAGGCCGCAGGCCGTACAGTCCTCCGGAGCGACGCGGGCGCGGAAATTCGTGTGGGCGACCTCCGCGGGTTTCTCCATCTTTTTCAGGGCCTTCAGGAGCGCACAGCAGCACCCGCAGCACATGCACATGTTCCAGACCTTCTGCCCGTTCCCCGGCTGGAGGACCAGCCCGGCATCCATCGCGCCCCTGAGAATGCGCAGGGCCTCATCCTGCGTCGCCTCCCGTCCCAGGCCGTTCTCGATGTAGAAGTAGGCGCCCGCGCCGAAGGCCATGCAGGTTTCCAGGGGGTGGTCGCAGCCTTCGCCAATCATCTTCTCTTCCTTCCGGCAGATGCAGGGCGCGACGGAGATCTTGGTCTGTTCGCGGATAAGCGCCTCGGCCTGTTCGTAGGGCAGAACTTCGAGGTCCGGGGTGAGGCTCTGGGCGATGGGGATGATCCGGTGCTGGCTCGTTTTGGTCCCGTACCAGCCCTTCGTCATGAATTCGTCGAAGTAGCCCCTCAGCAGGCGGATGTCCTCCACGGTGTTCTGGTTGATGTGGAACTCCCACATGCCCTCCGCCAGGGGAGAAAGATTGTAGAGGCGCTTCTCCCCCTTGGAGATCCGGAAGATCAACCCCCGCTTCGACATGTCCGCAAGGATGGGGGCCAGGGCCTCCGCCTCCATCCCCAGACGCTTTGCGATGACCGGCACGGCCTCGGGCAGGCCGGTCATCGCCAGCGCGATCTCGCCCTCCCGCGGAGAGAACCAGCGGGCGAGGATCTCCTTCTCGATGCCGGACTCCGTCTCCGGGAACGGAATGGGCAGCTTGTCCAGGTGCTTCGCCAAGCGGGCATAGACATCTTCCATCTCTCTGTTCCTCCCTTTTCTCATGAATCCGGCCGTTGCGAGCGGACGGGAACCCGCTGTCACAGGGGCGGATTCGCAATCATGCTATTTTGCGTACTCATAGAACCCGCGGCCGGTCTTCCGGCCCAGGCGGTTCTCCCGGATCATCTGTTCGAAAAGCGGGGACGGCTTGTAGCGCTCCTCTCCCGTCATCTCATAGAGTGCTTTCAGGGCGTTGTTCACCACGTCCACCCCGGCCATGTCCATGATCTCGACGGGGCCCATCGGATGGTTGGAACCCAGCTTCAGCCCCAGGTCGATGTCCTGTGCCGTCGCGTAGCCTTTGTAAATCTGGTCCGCTGCCTCGTTGTACAGCAGGCAGAGAAAACGGTTCACGATGAATCCCGGGACATCCTTTGCCCGAATGGCGGTCTTGCCCAGGGCGGCCATGACATCCAGGGCGGCATTCAGGACCTTTGCGTCCGTCTGCTCCCCCGAGATGACCTCGACCAGCCTCATCACCGGGACGCTCGGGGCGCACAGCCGGTCCAGCTCCGCAAAGACTTTCTGCTTGAGGGCCAGGTCCTCGATCACCGCCTCGATCACCATGTCCGCCCCCTCGGCGGCCTTCTCCATGCTTGTCGTTCCCTTGAGCCGCCCCAGGATCGCGTCGCGCTCTGCCGCCGAAAGCTTCCCTTTTTCCACTTTCTTCCCGAGGAAGTTCCGGATCGTACCCAGGCCCTTCTCGACAAAACGGTCCTCGACGTCCCGCATCGCGACTTCGATGCCCTTTTCCACGGCCACCTGGGCGATCCCCGCACCCATGTACCTGCACCGATGACACACAGTTTTTTGATCATAGCTTCTACCTTTCCTTTCCCTTCCCGGCGCGAACAGTGCGGACCTCGCTTCCGCTGGGTCCGCACTGTGGCATTTGGTGATGATGACTCCGTACCCATCGATTCGGGGCAATGGAGGGGAAGGTCCGCGATTATTTGAACAGGCCTTTCTCCTTGGCCCCCTTGACCAGCTCTTCCTGCAGTTTG
>CAYNEJ010000133.1:0-9213 GCA_964396205.1 uncultured Syntrophaceae bacterium | reverse complement strand
CTTCTGCTCGTACCACGACAGGACCAGGGACAGGGGCAGTTCGTTCACCCCCACGCCGAAAGCCTCCGCCAGGGCTTGGGCGATCTTCACGGCCGAGTAGGCGTCGTTGCACTGGCCGACGTCGAGGAGCCGCGGGATCCCGCCGATGTCCCCCAGTTCGCGGTCGAAGAACCGGAACTTCCCGCAGGCCAGGGTGAGAATGACCGTGTCGGCCGGCGCCTTCTCGACGAACTCGGTGTAGTAGCTCCGCCCGGGCCGGGCACCGTCGCAGCCTCCCACGAGGAAGAAGTGCCGGATCTTCCCGGCCTTCACCGCTTCCACCACCGCGCCCGCCACGGAGAGGACCGCGTTCCTCCCGAACCCGACGGTGACGGACTTCTCCCCCGTCTCCTCCGTGAATCCCGGCAGGGACAGGGCCTTGTCGATCACCGCGGAAAAGGACTCCCGATCGAGATGCGGGACGCCGGGCCAACCGACGGCGCCGGTGGTGAAGATCCGGTCCGCGTATTCCTCCCGGGGCCTCTGGATGCAGTTGGTCGTCATGAGCACCGGGCCGTTGAAGGAATCGAACTCCTCGCGCTGGTGGTGCCACGAGGACCCGTAGTTGCCGAAGAGGTGCGCGTATTTCTTGAACGCCGGGTAGCCGTGGGCCGGCAGCATCTCGCCGTGGGTGTACACGTCGATCCCCTTTCCCGCGCTGAGACGAAGGAGTTCTTCGAGGTCCTTCAGGTCGTGGCCGGAAACGAGAATGGCCTTCCCCGGCCTCGATCCCAGGGGCACCGTTGTCGGCACCGGATGGCCGTAGGTTTCCGTGTGGGCCGCATCCAGGATCTCCATGGCCCGGAGGTTGATTTCGCCGCACTTCAGGACAAGCCCCAGGAGGTCCGGCACGCCAAGGCTTTCGTCGAGTGTCGCCGCCAGACCCTCGTGACAGAATCCGTAGACGGCCTCGTCCTCCCGGCCCAGGATCCGGGCGTGGTCCGCATAGGCGGCAACGCCCTTGAGCCCGTACGTCAGGAGTTCCCGAAGAGAGCGGATGTTCAAATCGAGGCTATCCGCCGTCGGGATACCGACCTCCTCCCCCTGGCGGACGAGACCTTCCATGGTATCCGCCGGGGCGAACGAGAAGGCCTTTCCTTCCGGCGGCGTGCCGCCCGCTCCAAGAATCTTCTCCCGGAGCGCGTCCCGGCGGGCCGCGCATTCGCGAACCAGCGCGGCGATCCGTTCCGGATCGAAGTTGACGTTGGTCAGGGTCGCAAAAAGGGCCCGCACGGTAAACGGGCCGGCCCCGGAATCGTCAAGGCCTGTCCGGCGGGCCGCCAGCACGGTCCCGGAATATCCCTTCAGGGCATGAACCAGCAGATCCTGCAGGGCCGCCACATCCGGCGGTTTTCCGCACACCCCGCCCTTTTCACATCCCGTCCCCTTCGCCGTCTGCTCGCACTGAAAACAAAACATGACTTCCTCCTGTCCCGGCGCATCGGGGGCGCCGTCCGTTTTGTGAACACATAACCCGCATCGACGCAGCGGTCCTTGACTTAAATCAAGAGTTCTGCTCTTTTCCTGCCACGATGTCCGTGAAAGGAGCCCCCATGGAGACCGCCTCCCGGCTGGCGGAAACGATCCGCGAATTCGTCCGGACGAGCCCGGACAACTCCCTCCGGAACGAGACCGGCGAGAAGGCCCGTCAGGAGCCGCTGGTGGGCTTCGCCGGCGGGACGCCAGTCACGAAGGAGCGGTTCGGTTTCGAGAGCCAGGGGTGCGGCCTGTCCCGGATGGGCGTTCCCTGCGAATCGCGCATTCCCGTGAAGGCATGAAGGCGCATCGAACCATCGGCCTGCTCCGGAGCGGCCGGCCCGTCACCATCGCCGCCCTGGGCGATTCCCTGACCCGGGGCTGGATGGTCCGCAAGGGCTATCTCGACTACCTGGCGGAGATGCTCCGCCGGGAGTACCCGGCTTGCAGCCTCAGGATCGTCAACGAGGGCCTCCCGGGCGACACGGCGGACTGCGGCCTCTACCGGATCGAGACGGACATCCTGGAGGAAAGCCCGGACTGCGTCCTCGTCCAGTACGCCATCAACGACGCCTCCCTGGGTTTCACGACGGACCAGTTCAAGCGGACCATCCGGGGTATCATCGAAAAGATCCGCCGTGCCGGAGAGGCGGAGGTCATTCTCGTCACATCCAGTTTCATCGGCGACAATCGCGAGAACGCAATCGTGGAGGAGTATTACAAAATCCTCGCGGACCTCGGGACGGAGGAGGGACTGCCCGTCGCTCGCGTTCACGAGCACTGGAAGCGGAAGGTCGCCGAGGGGGTGGACTGGCGCTCCCTTGTCCAGTTCGATTTCGTTCACCCCACCACGGAGGGCTACCGGTACATGGCCGAGGCCGTCTTGGAGATTTTCCGGGAGGACACCGCAGAAGCGCTCCCGGACTCCGGGACACCCGGTCGCGAGGCACATTGACGGGAACGCATGGGACGCGGCACTCGTCACGCGACAGACTGGAGGAAGCAATGCCCGGAAGGGACATGATCTTTGCACCGGAAGACCGTAAGATCCTGCGGCAGGCCCTCTCGGCCCTGCAGAACATCTCCGGACAGGCCGACGGGGCAGGGCTTGCCGCCCGTGCGGGTCTCCGATTCCTCGGCGCCCCTTACACCCTGGCACCCCTGGAAGGGAAAGGACATGGAGAGCCCCTCGTGATCAACCTGCGGGCCTTTGACTGCTTCACCTTCGTGGAGTCCGTGACCGCCATCGCCCTGACAATCCTCGGCGGCGAAACGTCGTTTGAGGCCTTCGCCGGCATCCTGGAGCGTCTGCGCTACCGCCGGGGAATCCGCGGGAACTACGCATCCCGCCTCCACTACTTCACGGACTGGCTGGGAGACAACCGGCGGCTGGGCATCCTCCGTGACGCAACCCGGGAAGCGGGCGGGAAGCCCTTTCAGAAGCCGGTCCGCTACATGACGGATCACCCGGAATGCTATCCGTCCCTGGCCGATGGGACCCTCCGGGCGGAAATTCGCCGCGCGGAACATAATCTATCAAGGCGCCACCGGTTTTTTCTACCGGTTGATGTCATCGAAGAAGCGGAATCCCTGCTCCGGGAGGGAGACCTGATCGGCGTCACCGCCGCCGCGGAGGGCCTCGATATCGTCCACACCGGCCTTGCCGTGCGGCAGAAAGGTCGCGTTCACCTGCTCCATGCCTCCCGGGCGGCCGGCGGCGTCGTTGTGACGGATGAACCCTTGCACTGCTACATCGCAGGGCGCAGGGACGCCACCGGTATCGTCGCGGGCCGGTTGAGACCGCCGCGGCGATGGATACCGGCATCCCGGGTTGGGAGGGACCGCCCGGTTTGCCACGGTACGGGATCTTGAGAAAGGGAAAGATGCTTTTTACGGGAACCTGCCGCTGGGGAGAGAGAAAAACCGCGTTCCATCAGGCCTGGAATCGGGAAGAATAACGGTTCCAGGTCCGATGGAACGTGAAGGTTTCGGCGGAAACGGACGCTGCCCGGGCCTTCAGTCCGCTGCTCCCGGCTCCGGCGCTGTGGACCCTGTGGCGGCGTACATGCCCCGCTTCACTTTCCGGACCTTGCCCCGTTTCTCGGCGGCGTAAATGACACCCCAGATCTGCTGTTCCGAGAGGCCCGTATTGGCCTTCAACTCCGAAGTGGTGACTCCCGAGGGGTTTTCCCGGACCAGATCGAGCACCCGGTCCGTGTTGGAAGATCCCGGGATTCTCCGGCCTCCGGCGCGTCTGTTTCGCATGGCCGGTTTGCCTGCTTTTTTCTCTTTCCCGGCCTTTTTTGCCCGTACTCCTCTCCCGGCCTTTACGGCTTTTCTGGGCGCCCTGCTCTTTCTTCTCTTGGGTTCTTCGCGCACCTCCTGCGCCACCGACAGAATCAGGCTCTGAATCTTGTCGAAGTACATCTCGACAAACGCCTGGCTGCCTTCGATTTCGATTTCCATGGAAGACGGATTGAACTTGATACGGTAGTTTCCGCCCATACTTACGCCTCCTTCTTCGGGATGTAGATTGATAGTTGGCAAGAAGACTAAAAGATCGATTGAGTTTTGTCAAGACAATTATCCGCTGATATTGATTATTTATGAACCTCAACGGCACTATTCCGAGACCAGCGGAAACTCGCAGGCATCGAGTCTCCATCTATCATTACAAGTCAGATCAGTGAAACGAATTGACCGGTTACGAGATCATTGACCCATAAGTATAGATTTGCAATCCGGAGTGAATGAGCATCGCGCAATTCCACCCGCGGGCCTGCCTGCCGTGCTTCCGCGTCTTGGCGGCCGGTACAGGGATTCGCCGAACGGATCGATTCCCGGGGCGAACTTGCATCTTGACAGGACACCCCCGGGAAAGACAAGAATGCTCCCCGCGTCCGGCGGTTCAGCCGGATGCCTTTTCGGGAGGTGCGGAGACGATGAAGCAAAAGGATTCTTTTCTTGAACGGTTTCTCACCGGCGGCCCCCCCCGGCGGGAGGGCTCGTCTCTGGCGGCTGTCCTGCGGACGGACCGGCATGCGGAGGGATGGAACGGAATCCCCCATGGCGGTTTTGCCATGGGGGTCTTCGTCGAGTTGGCGCTCCGGGCCATGGGAGAATCGGCATCTTCGTTCCCGGAACCATGGACGGCTGAGTTCCGGCTGGGCGGGGCGAGCCTGCGGCGGGGGGACCGGGCCGACGTGAAGGTCGACGTGGCAGCGAGGGGCGCGGAGGGCGTGATCACCGTTCCAACGACAGAGGCGCCCTACATGACGGCATCCCTGTGCCGCAAAGAAACCGACATGGAGTCGCTGGCATCCCTCCGCTCGCTTCTTCCCGCCTCAACGCCGGACCCCGACCGGGAGTGCATCCCCCTCCCTTCGTACGGGAAGTGTTTTGTCTGCGGCTCAGAACGGGAGATCCCCGGGCTCGAGCGGCGGTTTTCCCTCCTTCCCTCCGGCTCGGGAAAGACCATATTCAGCCGGGCCGGGTTTGAGGACGGGGATGAACGAAGCTTCCATCTTTTTCAGGAAGACGGAATCATCCATCCCGTTACGATCCTGGCCCTCCTGGATGAAACCCTGGGCTGGGGCGGATTCATGCTGGCGGGACAGGGTGGCGTCACGGTCCGCATCCACTTTGCGTTCCTGCGACGGATCCGAGCCGGCGAAAAACTGATTTTTCTGGGCCGGGGAGACCGCGTGCGGGGCACATCTCCCTCGCGCATGTTCTCTTGGGCGTCCGGCGGGGCGGCGGCCGTCCATCCCGACGGTGGTCTGGAGCCGGTGGTGACGGCCGCGGGCCAGTTCATGGTCGTCCCGGAATTGACGGAGCAGATGAAAACGACACTCCTCCCCCGCGAATGGACGGAGCGGGCCTTCCGCCTGGCCGGCCTCGAAATCTAGGGACACTTCCCCTATTTTTCAGCCCCAAAGAAATGAAAACAGCGAAAATAGGGGAAGTGTCCCTAGATTTTCCGAAGGGCTGCTCAAAAATGGCTGGATGCAAGGCGCCCGCAGGCTTGAGCTGCGAGTCGTACACGTACGTACGTCGAGCGGCGAAAGACAAGGGCAACGAAGCAGACGGCCGTTTTTCAGCAGCCCGCTTACTCTATTTTGTCGAAGTGGTGCAGATCCGCGCAGTCCCCAAAATGGCCGCCCCAGCGCCAGCTTCTCTCCAGGAAGGCCCGGACGACGGGGTGGCCCTCTGAGAGCGTGCCCGCCACCTCCGGGCGCCAGGATGCGCCGGGAGGGCTGATCCGGCCGTCCCGGTAGACCACGGGGTTCAGGAAGGGATTGATATCGACGGCCCGGCCGAAGGCATGGTTGGAGAGCCGGTCCGTCCCCTCGACGACACGGTAATTGAAGGCGGAGGAGTTGTTGTCCGCCATGGAGGCGTCGTCGGACCATCCGTAGCGGACAACGGGCACGACACGCGCGACGGGAAAGCGAAGCGATTGCATGACGCGGAATACCTCCCGGACCTCCGCCTCCAGGGTCTCGTGGACGACCAACTGGCCCCGATGATCCCGGCCGTCCAGGCCGAGGTATTCCACCTCCAGCAGGCGAAGGCTCCGCAGCACCTCCTCCGGCGCGGCCGTTCCCGCCACGGCCTCGCCAAACGTCATGGCGCTGTCGACGATCACACCCGCCGGCCCGCTCTCTTCCCGCATCAGTTTTCCTCCGGGCCTTTCCCGGCGCAGGAAACCGACGACAGGAAATGCTCCCGGAAGGAATCCAGGACCTTCTCCAAGGCCGCGGCATCGGCGGATACGTCGCGATAGATCTGCCGGATCAGGGCCTCGTTCATCCGCAGGAAGTCCTTATCCCTGGCTGTGATGATGGTCCCCGCCATTTCCACGGTTCCCGGGCTCACGAGGATCTGCTCCTCGCCTTCCCGGAAATAGACCTCCGGCCGGCCCTGCCGCCGGGGAAACAGGAACAGGGTCCAACGGCCCTCCCGGAAGCGGCCGAGCAGGTTCATCATGGGCTTTCCCGGCGCCGGAGGGACGCGCTCCAGGGCGTCGATGATCTCGGCGAGGATCCGCGAAAGCGGCTCATCCCGGTCTCCCTCCAGGGTCAGAAGCGTCCTGCCGGCGTGGGTCCCGCAAGACAGAAGGATTCCCTCCCGCTCGTGCACCGTTTTCAGATTCCAGACGGACGGGGAGGCCGTCTCCACGGGCAGCGCCCCCGACGGAACGGCCTGGAGGTGCAGGTGGTCCGGAGCGGAGGCCCCCGACAGCGGCCCGTTGAAAAACACGGACCAGACCGGGGAGAGCCTCCGGACCAGGCCCGGCAGGACGCCGAGAATCCCCCGGACATCCTGGAGGCGGTGCTCCCGGTGCACCACGGTCAGGTGGCGGGGGAAAATCGGGTAGGGGTTGCAGAGGATCCACCATTCGCCGAGATACAGGATGCTCTCCTGCTCCCGCGGCCGGTTCTCCGGACAGAGGAAGCAGGGCCGCCGGGCCACGGCGGCCGGATCCGTGTCCGCCTTGGTGCTGTTGATCCGGCCGGGATTGAAGACAACGTTCACCGTTCCGCCGTCCAGCCCGAACGCCCGCTCCCAGACGCTCGCCAGGGCCACGCTGTTCTCCGCCAGGAGCGGCCAGGTCATCATCTGCCCGGCGTGGAGGCGGAGACACAGGTCGGGAAGGGATTCCCCGCCTCCGTCCCCGGGGTAGGTCATCGTCTCGTTCGCATCGTCCATTCGTTCCATCAATGCTGATCCTTTCG
The DNA here is from genome assembly GCA_964396205.1 of uncultured Syntrophaceae bacterium. GTDB lineage: Bacteria > Desulfobacterota > Syntrophia > Syntrophales > PHBD01 > PHBD01. The sequence continues at coordinate 1,960 of CAYNEJ010000133.1, read as the reverse complement.
CCTTTCCATGGTCCGTCGGTTCTTCCGCCGGCGGGCTGAGATTTCAAGGGTCCGGAGCCGGTCCTTGTAGGCGTCGTTCCGGTTCGCCGCCTCCACGGAAAGTGCGGCGTCGGTGTTGCCGCCCCACCGCCGGCAGAGGTAAAGGGATTCGTAGACCCGCCCGATCTGATAATCCCGGGAGATCCGCAGGGCCACGGCGTAATCTTCCCCGTAGCCCACATCGGGAAGGCCGAAGCGCCGGAGCACCGCCGTGTCGAAGGCCCGGGGCGCCCCCAGGCCGTTGATCCGGAGGGCGTTGTTCCGGCCGTTGCCGGGCGTCCATTCCCGGTGGTCGATGAGCCCCGGAGGGATCTCCTCGAGCCGCTCGTTCACCAGCCGGTAGGAGCCGACCGCCATGGCGTACGGACCCTCCCGAAGAAGGTTCACGATCCGCTGCAGCGCGTCTTTTCCCTCGTACAGGTCGTCCGAATCGAGCTGCACCGCATAGCGCCCGCAGAAGGGGGAGCGGACCGCCTCGTTCCAGCAGCCGCCGATGTTCAGATCCGTGCGGGCCGGGACGATGTGCCGGACCGCCGGCTTCCGCCGCGCCAGGCCCGCCAGGACCTCCGTCGTGCCGTCGGTGGAGTGGTTGTCCACGACCAGGACGTTGAAGGAAAAGTCCGCCTCCTGACCCAGGGCGCTGGCGGCGGCCTCCGCGATCGTCCGCTTCCGGTTCCTCACCGGGATGACCACGCTGGCCTCGACCGGAAAGACTTCCCGGGACCGGGGAACCGGACGGAAGACCGGCGGCAGGTACGCCCCGAGCCGTTTCAGGTGGGCCGTCGCCGCCGTCTCGAACTCGACCTGGGCCTCCCGGTTCCGCGGATCGACGTAATCGAAGTGCCGTTCCGTCGCTCCGGGCTCCATTGCCGCAGCCGCGACCGGCGTCCTGGCAAAGAGAAAATGGTCCAGGCGGCGGAGCCGGTGGTCCAGGGACAGCTTCAGCCGGAGGTCGTAGAATCCGGCGGCCCGGAAGTCCGGGACAGAGCCGTACTTCCCCAGGGCGGACCGGCAGGCGGCCATGGACAGGAGCACGGCCGGCCCGAAGTCGAAGCCCTCCCGGATGCTCCCCCGCCGGCAGGCGATTACCGGATGATCCGCCCAGCCGCCGGGGCCGGACTCCCGGTAGCCGCCGTAGGCCATCCCGGTCCCGTGCCGCCGCAGGGCCTTCCGCAGCGCCGCGAGGCTCCCGGGGAGCGGCAGGACCACCGCGTCCGGATCGAGGACCGCCAGGGTCTCCTCCGTTCGGACCACCTCGAGGATCCGGCTCCAGGTCCCGCCGGCACGGAGAGAGTCGCCCCGCAGGGAATCGACGCCCCGCCGCTCGATCAGCGGCCGGCCCCCTCCGCGGAGGACGAGAATCCGCGCCACCTCCGGCTCGGCGGAGAAGGCCTCGATCATCCGGTCGCAGGCGGGTTGACTTCCCTGTGGTAAAACTACGGTGATTCCTTCCATGATCCGTATATCCTCTCGATCCGTCACCTGCGCCTTCTTCCCGCGCGTCTGGGCGCGAAGCCCTTACCGGACACGGGACGGATGAAACCGCAGCCTCCCCGTACGCCGTCAGCGGCCTCCGAAAACGGGGTGGCGGGCCGCGGCGAAGGACACGATGCGACTCCCCAGGGCACCGTAGGAATATCCCGCGGCCTCGGCGGAACAGGCCACGCTGGCGTCGGCGCTGATATCGGCGTTGGGGTTCACGTCCAGGACGTAAAAAACGCCGTCCCGGAGGCGCAGATCGATGCGGGCGTAATCCCGGCATCCCGTGGCCCGGTAGGCCTCCCGGGAAACCGCCGCCAGGGTCTCCAGCTCCGCCGGTTCGAGGGGCGCCGGGAGCAGGGTCCGGATGGCCGTATAGTGGAAGGATCCGGGGACGAACTTGGCCTCGAAGGTGCAGAGGCGGTCCTGGAGGCGGCCGATG
>CAYNEJ010000132.1:0-9245 GCA_964396205.1 uncultured Syntrophaceae bacterium | reverse complement strand
CCGCGACAGCTCTCTCATCAATCGCTCCTCCTTGAAATGAATGTTGATCCTGATCTCCCTCCTCCAGAGGCAGCTGCATCCGCGCGGACACAACACATCCCCTTGATGGAGATAAACTCAGTGGGAATGCCAATGGCCGTTGCTGTCCACGCAGTTGAATTTGCCTTTGATGCTGGAAGCCAGGGGTGTCCAGTATGGAGTCTCGTTCTCAATACACCCCTGGCATCTCGCCTGACACCCGAGGCAGTTGTCGTTGCACCAGTCGGCAAACCAGCTCCATTTCCCCCCTCCGTGACACGGCACGCATCCGACTCTTTTCCAGCTCCAGCACATGGTGAAGGAAGTCTTTGCCAGGGTCTGCGACTTGTCTCCATCAATACAGCAGGAGACTTCCCAATCCGGACACCCGAAAGCACAGGTCAAGTTTACGGATACGCCCGCACTCAGGAGCAACATGACAGCCAGGCTGACGATTCGGATCTGTGTCTTCATTTTTCAGGCTCTAGTGAATGCACAGTTTATCATTGACCGTGTTCCAGCAGGCCGTTCCATTCACACAGGAGTCGATGGGATTGCGAAAACACGCCCAGCATCTTTCTTTGCATTGATCTTTATAGTTTTTGTCGCACCACTTTGCGGCGTAACTCCACTCCTTTTCTCCGCCGCACGGCATGCATCCCAAATGTTTCCAGCTCCAGCACCTGCTGAATTTCGTCTTGGCCACGCTCTGCGATTTATCGGCGTTGACCCAGCAGGACACCTCCTGATCGGAACAGCTGACGGCAAAGACAGAGTTAACTGAAATGCCCGCGATCAGGAAAAACATAACCGCCAATGCGATTACCAGGGTCGTTCGTTTCATGATTCTTCCTCCTTTCCCGGTTTCACCGGCATAACATCCCTCAGGTACAATGGGGGCCGATCTTTCCGGAGATCGACCAATCAAAGATCCGCAAACCGGATTTTCCGCCTGCAATTGCAGGGTAGATGAATCCCGTTGAATGACAATGCTTGATAATCTTGTAAGCGGTATAGGGGATTGGAAGAATTTTATAGTGACATGGACAGAGTGTCGCGTCATGACGGTTCCGTAGTTCAATTCGAAGTCTCACTCAGTAGCAGGAAGATTGAGCGTTCGGAATGACAAGCGACGCCTTGCATTGACAGGCTGACGCGTGTTTCTAAAGTAAAACACTCCTTGCTGTCAATATCGCAAACGGTATAATCAAGATGTGTCGACATAGCCTGGAGTGAATATCACACCGTCTTCACCAGTCGATTTCACGGGGCATCGGGTGAAAGCCACCAGGGACCATTTTGTATTCTCGGTGACCGATGCTCCGGGAAGACAGATGAAGATCCTGCCGGCACATGGCTCCCTGACCCGGCGGATTGAACTGCCCAGCCTGTGGCAATGATCGATCGCCGGCACATTCCGCCGCCGGCAGGACAGTACAAAGCCACAGGCCGTTCTGGCCCCGGCCCGTCAAAAGGAGGAAACGACATGGCCCTCATGACCCCCGAGCAGTATGAAGACAGCCTGCGCCGGATGAACCTGAAGGTCTGGCTGATGGGCGAGAAGGTGGAGACCCCCGTAGACCATCCGATTATCCGGCCCTCCATGAACTCCGTGAAGATGACCTACACCCTGGCGCAGGACCCGGCCCACGAGGACCTGATGACCGCCGTCTCCCACCTGACGGGGGAGCGGATCAACCGGTTCTGTCACCTCCACCGGAGCACTGACGACCTTGTGAAAAAGGTGAAGATGCAGCGCCTGATGGGGCAGAAGACAGCGGCCTGCTTCCAGCGCTGCGTCGGCATGGACGCCGTCAACGCCGTGGACAGCGTCACCTTCGAGATGGACCGGAAACTCGGCACGTCCTACCACCCGCGCTTCCTGAAATTCCTGCAGAGGATGCAGGAGGAGGACTGGACGGTCGACGGCGCCATGACGGACCCCAAGGGCGACCGGGGCCTCCCGCCGTCAAAGCAGGCCGACCCGGACCTCTTCACCCGCGTGGTGGAGCGGCGGAAGGACGGCATCGTCGTCCGGGGCGCCAAGGCCCACCAGACGGGGGCGATCAACTCCCACTGGATCCTGGTCATGCCGACCATGACCATGACAAAGGAGGATGCCGACTACGCCCTGTCCTTCGTCGCCCCGGCCGACGCCGAGGGGATCTTCTACATCTATGGCCGCCAGTCCTGCGACACGCGGAAACTCGAGGGCGGCGAGATTGACGTGGGCAACCCCCTGTACGGCGGCCACGAGGCCCTGATGGTCTTCGACAACCTGTTCGTCCCCTGGGAAAACGTCTTCATGTGCGGCGAGTATGAATTCAGCGGTGCCCTGGTGGAGCGGTTCGCCGGCTACCACCGCCAGAGCTACGGCGGCTGCAAGGTCGGCGTCGGCGACGTCCTGATCGGCGCGGCGGCCCTGGCGGCAGACTTCAACGGCGCGGCGAAAGCGTCCCACGTGAAGGATAAGCTCATCGAGATGATCCACCTCAACGAGACGCTCTACGCCTGCGGGATCGCCTGCTCGGCGGAGGGGCATCCGACGGCCTCGGGGAACTACCTGATCGACCTTCTCCTGGCGAACGTCTGCAAGCAGAACGTGACACGCTTCCCCTACGAGATCGCCCGGCTCGCCGAGGACATCGCCGGGGGGCTGATGGTCACCATGGCCTCGGAGCGGGACCTGAAGCACCCCGAGATCGGTCCGGTGGTGGAGAAGTACTTCAAGGGAATCGCCTCGGTGCGGACGGAGTCGCGCTGCCGGATCCTGCGCCTCATCGAGAATATCACCCTCGGAACGGCGGCGGTGGGTTACCGCACGGAGTCCATGCACGGCGCCGGATCGCCCCAGGCGCAGCGGATCATGATCTCCCGGCAGGGCAACCTGGACTACAAGAAGAAGCTGGCCCGGGAGATTGCCCGGATCCGGGACTAGCGGCCCTCCCTTTTCATCGGGCACGGCCCGGAGATGATTGCGGCCGTTCGATCGCACCGGTTCGCGGGTGCTGCCACAGGGCTTCCGCCGTCAAGGACGGTTCCCCCACTCCACCCTGTCGGTGAGCCGATTCGTTTCAGGGATGGGAAAACGTCCCCACTGCTCCTCTGGAAAACCCCGGTTGCGCCCCCCACGCACGAGGGCCGCCCCAGGGCAACAAAAGGATCCCGATCTGTGACCGGAAGCGCGGCAGCCGCCACCGGCGGCATTTCTCCCGGGAACGGGATGTCGGCCCTTGTCGTCGAGGGGGGCGCCCTGCGCGGCGTCTTCTCCACGGGCTTCCTGGACGGATTTCTGGAAGCGGACTTCAATCCCTTCGACCTCTACATCGGCGTCTCGGCGGGCGCCTCCAACCTGGCGGCCTACCTGGCCGGCATGAAAGGCCGGAACGGCAGCATCTACCGGGACTACTCCCTCCGGCCGGAGTTCATCGACCTCGGCCGGTTTCTCCGCGGCGGCCACCTGCTCGATCTCGACTGGCTCTGGGAGATCACCATCCGGGAAATCCGACTCGACCTGGCGGCGATCTATGCCCGGCGAAAACCCTTCCTCGTGGTTGTGACGGACGTCCGGACGGGGCTGGCGATCTACCGGGAGACGACGGCGGCGGACCTGGAGCACACCCTGAAGGCCTCCAGCGCCATCCCGCTGCTCTACAGGGGTTACCCGGTGGTGGACGGACGCCCGGCGACGGACGGCGGAATCGCGGACGCCCTTCCGGTTGGCGAGGCAATCCGGCGAGGGGCTCGGCGCATCATGGTCCTTCGCTCGCGCCCACGGGATTACATCAAGCGCTTTGGGATCTCCGACAGGCTGCTAGCCCGCCACGCGAGGACCTTCCCTCTGCTTGGAGTGGCAATGAAAAGACGCGCTGCACGCTACAATGAATCGGTGACCCTGATCCGGAAGCCGCCCGCCGGCGTTGAAATCCTGGAGATTTGCCCGCCCTCGGACTTTCGCGTTTCCCGGTTGAGCCGGAACCGTCGGATTCTCGATGAGGGCTACGAACAGGGACGAAGGCTGGCGGCCGAGGCCATCCGGCGCTGGGAGGGGCGATGAAACGAACCGTCGGCCTGAAATACTGCGGCGGCTGCAATCCGCAGATCAACCGGACGGCCCTGGCGGCGGAGATCGGATCACTGCTCTCTCCGAGTTGCCGCCTGGAAACGGTGAAGCCGTCCCATACCCACAGGATCGCGGTCCTGATCTGCGGCTGCCCGGCAGCCTGTGCGGACCGTCCGGACGTCCGGTGCATGGCCCGGCGCTGGATCCGGGTGGGAGGCGCCACGGTCGACTGCGAATCGGTGCCGCCGGAGGGGCTGGCGGCATGCGTCGCCGAGAAGATCTCCCGGATGGAGGCGGAAGATGAACCGCCTCCGGAGACCGCCGAGGGAGCCTGATCCCCGCCGGACACCGGCCGCACGAGCGCCGGGGAATCGAATCCCGCACTCCCGTTCCCTCCATTGACATCCGCGCAACGCTGGATTACTGTCCGTTTTGCCCCGGCACGTCCGCGAGCGGGCCGGACCGCGGAAATACTGCAAAGGAGTCGTCATCGTGTCCGGATTTTCCGACCATGTCCTGAGCGTCATGAAGTCCGTTATCGAGTCCGTCTCCGACGGCATTTACATTGCCGACCTCAACGGCTACTACCTGATGGCTAACGCTGCCTTCGAGCGCATCAGCGGCATCAACCGGAAGGAGTTGACGGGGAGACACACGAACTTCGCCATCGAGAAGAACTGGGTCCCCCGGGCCGTGAACCTGGAGGTGCTCAAAGACCATAAGAGCCGCAGCCGCCTGGTCCGCTACCCCAGCGGGCGGGATCTCCTGGTGACGGCCGCCATCGTCTGGAACAGGGACGGAAACGCCCTGGCGGTCATCAGTTCCCTCCGGGACGTAACGGAACTGAACACAATCAGCCGGGAGCTTAAACAGTCTCAGGTCCTGATCGAGCAATTCAAGAAGAGAATCGATTACCTGGAAGAGCAGCTGGGCAACACGAACAAGTTCTTCGTCGCCCGAAGCACCGAGTTCCGGCATATTCTCGCCGTGGCCAAGAAGGTGGCCTCGTCGGATGCGACGATCCTGATCACCGGCGACTCCGGCGTCGGGAAGGACGTCCTGGCCCAATTCATCCACTTCCACAGCACCCGTCACCGCCTGGGGTCCTTCGTCAAGGTGGACTGCGCAGCCCTGCCGCCGACGCTCCTCGAATCGGAGCTCTTCGGCTACGAGAAGGGGGCCTTCACGGATGCCCGGAGCCAGGGGAAGCAGGGACTCTTCGAGCTGGCGCATAACGGCACCCTGTTTCTCGACGAGATCGGCGAATTCCCCCTGGAGCTGCAGCCCAAGCTCCTCAACGTGCTGCAGGACCGGTCCATCAAGCGCCTCGGGGGGCTGGCCAGCCTCCCCATCGACGTGCGCATCATCGCCGCCACGAACATGGACCTGGAGCGGATGGTCAAGGAAAGGAAGTTCCGGAAGGACCTCTACTACCGCCTGAACGTGATCCCCATGCATGTCAGCCCGCTCCGGGAGCGGCGGGAGGACGTTCTTCCCCTGATCAAGCACTTCCTGAAAATCTACAACAAGCGGTACGAGTCCGACAAGACGCTGTCCATCGACGCCCTCAACGCCCTGATCCAGCATGAATGGCCCGGCAACGTGCGGGAGGTCCGGAACACCATCGAGCGGATCGTCGTGACCAGCGACGGTGATTTGATCGGCATGGACGACTTGCCGCGGGAAATCCGCGCGGCCTATGCACGCCCCTCAACTCAGAAGGCGGAGGGGCTGCGGCAGACCCAGCAGACGGGTCCCCTCCGCAAGCAGGTGGAGGAGTTCGAGAGGGCCCTCATCCGGCGAACCCTTCGGAAATTCAGGAATCTGAACGATGCGGCAAAGGAACTGCAGATCGACCTGTCCACCCTGACCCGCAAGAACCGGAAATACGGTTTGACGGGAATGATCAAGGAGGCCGGGTGAGCGGGACCGGCGCAGGTGCCCGAAGGCCCCTTGACTGCGGAAGCAGTCCTACCAGAGGGAATACCCGCCGTCGATGAAAACGGTGTCTCCCGTGATGTAATTCGACGCATCGGAGGCCAAAAAGACGGCGACTCCAACCATCTCCTCCGGATTGCCGAACCGTCCGAAGGGAATTCTCTGGATGAGAAATTTCCGGTTCTCCCCCTCCTGCTGGTCCTTCGTCATCTCCGTCAGAAACCATCCCGGAGCAATGCAGTTCACATGGATGTTGAAGGGCGCCCACTCCAGGGCCAGGGTCTTCGTCATGTGGATGATCGCCGCCTTCGAGGCGCCGTAGTGCAGGGAGCGGGGAAGCGCGCCCTTCCCCAGGACGGAGCTGACGTTGATCACCTTGCCGGACCGCTGCCGGATCATCACCTTTCCCACGGCCCGGGCTGTGAGGAAGACCGATCGCACGTTGGTTTCCATCATGGTGTTCCACTCGTCCGTCTTCATGGCGACGACCTTCCTGGACCCCCCGATTCCGGCGTTGTTGACGAGGATGTCGATGCGGCCGAATTTATCGGCCACCAGGGCGGCCACCCGCTCGATGTCCTTCTCGCTCCTGACGTCCGCCGGAACGGCAATCGCCTCGCCGCCGCTCTTGATGATCTCGTCCGCGGTTTCCTCGATGAGGCTCTTTGTCCGGCTGACTGCGGCTACGACGGCTCCCGCTTCCGCCAGACCGAGAGCCATGGCCCGTCCCAATCCCTTGCTGCCGCCGGTTACAATGGCAATACGGCCCGACAGGCTGAACTGATCCATGATGCCCATCTCTGTTTCCCTCTCCTTGCGCCGGGAAATGCCGACGCGATTTATATCAACAACTCGAACGTCTGCTCCGGAACGGTCCTGCCCCAGTGGGCATCCTCCCGCTCCTCCAGCAGTTGAAACCCTTCTTTTTCGTAGATGTGGCGGGCCGCATCAAGCCCGGCAAAGGTCGTCAGCCAGACGCGCCGGCAGCCGGCCTTCCGGCAGAAAGATACGGCTTTTCGGACCAGGAGCTTCCCCAGCCCGCGGCCCTGGTGCTCCGGTTCGACGATCAGCCAGCGAAGCCGGGCTCCGGCGGTCCCGGCATCCTGCCCGCATATGGCAACGCTCCCGATGACCCGGTCATGCTCCATGGACACCCAGAGGCCGTCCCGGGCCGGTTCGAAACGCTCCAGGAACGCAGCCATCTCCGTTGCCACCTTGGACTCGAAGAAAAGGTCGAACCCCCAGTGACGGTGGTAATACCGTCCGTGCAGCTCCGTCACCCGGCCGAGGAGGCCGGGAAAGTACCCTCTAACCTGGACGATCTTCGTCTCGCTCACGGCTGCCCTCCCGTCCCTGGTCGGGGGAAGTCCGATTCCCGCCCCGCATGGCCGCCCTGCCCGTCTTGCGGGAAAAGTCGGCAAACGGCCACCTCCCTTGTATCGAAAACGAACCGGATCCGCAACCCGTGACAGCCCCCGCGCCCCGGCATCGCCCAATGTTCGCGGGGGCGCGACCGGGGGTTTCCAGAGGAAGCATCGGGAAGCTTTTCCAGCCTGTCGGATTACCGCTCCGCGTACACCGCTTGCGGAAAAGCTTCCGCGACGGCGGAAACCACCGTGACAGCCCCCGCGCCCCGGACAAAGCAAAGGGGAAGAACCGGGTGGCCCTTCCCCTTCGGATTCATTCCCGGAACGGCCCAAAGGCCTTCTCCGGACACCTTTTCCGGGCTCTTAAAGCATCTCGATCGCCGTGGCGAGGGAAACGCCGCCGCCGCCGCAGAGCGTCGCCAGGCCCAGGGTCTTGCCCCGCTTCTTCATAGCGTGGATCAGCGACACCATGATCCGGCAGCCCGTGGCGCCGACCGGGTGGCCCAGACCGCAGCCGGACCCGTTCACGTTCGTGATCTCCCGGTTCAGCCCCAGCTCCCGCTCGCAACCCAGGTACTGGGCGGCAAAGGCCTCGTTCAACTCGATGAGTTCGAAGTCGGACAGCTTGATGCCCGACCTGGCCATCAGGTCATTCACCGCCGGAACGGGACTGAGTCCCATGACGGAGGGATGGCAGCCGCCGCGGCCCACGGCCTTGATCTTCGCAATGGGCTTCAGGCCCAGTTCCTTCGCCTTTTCCGCGGACATGATGACCATGGCGGCGGCGCCGTCATTGATGCCCGAGGCGTTCCCCGCTGTGACCAAACCGATCTTCGGAACGAAGGCCGCCGGCAGTTTCGCCAGGTCCTCCATGGTGAGGCCCGGACGGAAGTGCTCGTCCTTGTCAAAGACTTTCGGGGGCTTGCCCTTCTTGGTCGGGATCTCCATGGGGACGATCTCCTCCTTGAAGTCTCCCTCGACGGTGGCCCGCTCCGTGTTGTTGTGGCTTCGCAGAGCCACCTCGTCGATCTCCTGCCGGGTCAGGTTGTGCTTCTGGGCGATCAGCTCCGCCGTGATGCCCATGATGTAGGGCTTGCCCCGGAACTTGTCGATGATCGGTCCATCCTTGATGGGACCCAGCTCCGGACCGGGCAGGATGTGGGATCCTGCATGGAGCCCGTGGACGAGGGCATCCATGAAGATCTGGTCCTGGAACCGGCAGCCCCAGCGCGCCGCCGGCACGATATAGGGAACTCCCGACATGTGCTCCATGCCACCGGCCAGGACAATGTCCACCATCCCCGCCTGGATCATGGCCATGCCGGAGATCACCGCCTCCATTCCGGAGATGCACACCCGGTTCATCGTGCAGGCCGTGACCGTCTCTGGAATCCCCGCTATCAGGGCCGCGATGCGCGCCACATTCATCGCCTCCGCCGGCTCCATGCAGCAACCGAACCGCACATCCCCGATGGTGCCCGGGTCGATTCCCGACCGCTTGATGGCCTCCTTCATGACTACACTGCCGATCGTCGGCAGGTTCACATCCCGGAGCGAACCGCCGAACACGCCGATGGCCGTCCGGCATGCCGAAACAATGACTACATCTTTCATCTCTCGTTCTCCTCCCTTTCCGCGATTGCCCGCATCTCTTCCCGAACCCTCCGCCCTGAGACAGAGGCGGAGAGAAACGGAGCGTCCCCTTTCGACGGCCGGTTCTCTCCACCTCGTTCAAGAATGGAGTGAATAAGAATGGTGCGTCCCCGTTGCGGGAACCGGCCCGTCCTATCTCGTCTGGAGATACCGACCGATGGTCATGATCTCCGCTTCCTTCGTCCCCTCGTACAGCTCCAGGATCT
>CAYNEJ010000131.1:0-9250 GCA_964396205.1 uncultured Syntrophaceae bacterium | reverse complement strand
GGGAAACGGGATTCGAACCCGCGACCCTCAGCTTGGAAGGCTGACGCTCTAGCCACTGAGCTACTCCCGCTTTGAGAACGAAGTGGTGGAGGGGGGAGGGTTCGAACCTCCGTAGGCTCCGCCGGCAGATTTACAGTCTGCTCCCTTTGACCGCTCGGGAACCCCTCCGATATTTTTTGCTATATGGAGCTGGCGATGGGATTTGAACCCGCAACCGGCTGATTACAAATCAGCTGCTCTACCGTTGAGCTACGCCAGCCTATACAACTGAGCGAATTTCAAAGAGAATGTCCACATTTCTTGGTTTCCGGAAAAACACGCGTTATTTACCTGTCAAACGCGAATTACGGAGACTATTCTCTGGTATGGTTTTTGTCAAGATTTTTTTATACACCGGTACGGGAAGCCTCAAGAACCATTTCATACAGGTCTCCTCCCCCCGCATCGTTGACCACGATCAGGGGAAGGTCCACAATATCAAGCCTAAGCACGGCCTCCGGGCCGAGATCCTCATAAGCGAGCAGAGATACACGGCGAATACACCGGGATATGACGGCGGCCACCCCGCCGGTGGCTGCGAAATACACACCCTCTCTTTCCCTCAAGGCTTCCACAACCTCGAGGGAACGCCTTCCCTTTCCGATCATCCCCCGCAGACCGGCATTCAGCAATGCGGGTGTATAGGGATCCATACGGCCGCTTGTCGTCGGACCAATGGATCCAATTACCTTTCCGGGCGGGGTCGGAGTCGGGGCGGCATAGAAAATCGTTTCATCTTCCAGGGAAACGGGGAGGGGATTCCCCCCCCGCAGGGCATCCACAAAACGGCGATGGGCGGCATCCCTCGCGGTCAGTACCGTGCCGCTCAGCAGGACCCGATCACCCACGGACAATCGACGGCACGCTTCCGCCGTCAGGGGCGTCCGCAGCGATATGACGGATGCCGGCCTCATCAGAGAGTCACCTCCCTGTGCCTCACCGCATGGCACTGAAGCTGGAAGGCAACGGGCAGGGACGCGATATGGCATGGCGCCATCTCCGCGTGAACAGCCAGAGCCGTCGTCGTTCCACCAAGCCCCTGGGGGCCGATTCCCAATGCATTGATATCCGCCAGGAGAACACGCTCCAGGTTGCGGAGGCGCTCATCCACACCATTCGGCTCTCCAATGGTCCTCAACAGGGCTCTGCGCGCAAGGAGGACCGCCGTTTCCATGGCACCCCCGATGCCGACCCCGACCAGGAGCGGAGCACAGGCATTGGCCGCCCCCTGCGCCACCTTCTGCAGGACATGCTGCCGGATTCCTTCCCAGCCGGCTGCCGGAAGAAGCATGGAAACACCGCTCATGTTCTCGCTTCCCCCTCCCTTCGGAATGGCGATGATGCGGATCCGATTCCCCGGCACAATCTCCACGTGAAGAATCACAGGCGTGTTGTCTCCGGTATTGGCTCTGGACAGGGGATCGCAGAGAGACTTTCTCAGATATCCATCGCGGTAGGCCTGACGGACCCCTTCCCGGATCGCCTGCGGGAAATCTCCTCCCACCACATGAAGATCCTGGCCGATTTCCGCGAAGACAAGGGCCAATCCTGTATCCTGACAGAGAGGCATGCTCTCCAGGCGGGCAACTTCGGCATTTTCCAGAATCTGATCAAGAATCGAACGGGCTACAGACGATGTCTCCGTCTCCCGTGCATCCCGGATCGCCACCAGGAGATCCGGGGGCAATTCCGTGTTGGCCGCAACGAACAGACAGCGAACCGCTTCCTTGATCTCATGGCAGGTTATCTCGCGAACCGCTTCCATCACAAACCCTACATATCACGCCGGAATTCCAAGGCTTTTCCCAATGTCATCCGGTCCGCATACTTCAGTTCTCCTCCGACGGGAATTCCCTGGGCGATCCGGGTGACCGTCACCCCCGTCTGGCGGAGCATTTTCATGATCAAGAGGGCCGTCGATTCTCCCTGGACATTGGGATTGGTGGCCAGAATGACCTCCCGGACGCCGCCCTGAGCGATGCGGTCGAAAAGTTCCTGAAGCCGGAGCTGTTCCGGCCCGACGCCGTCCAGAGGGGCCAGCGCCCCGTGCAGGACATGATAGGCGCCCCGGAAGCTCTGGCTTTCCTCGATGGCGATGAGGGCGTCCGGCTCCTCGACGACACAGACAATGCTTTTATCCCGGGAAGGATCGGCACAGATGGGACAGACATCTCCCTCGGAAAGATGAAAACAGACGGAACAAAGATGAATCTTCCGTTTGACGTCGATGATGCTCTCGGCCAACCGCTGGGCGTCTTCATGGGAGCTGCGGATGATGAAGGTAGCCAGACGGGTGGCCGTTTTCTCGCCGATACCCGGGAAGCGGGACAACTCCTCGATCAGGCGGCGGATGGGCGGGGCGTAACCGTTCATGGACATCCCCGATTATGCCATCCCCGGAATGCTGAAGCCGCCCGTGATCTTGGACATCTCCGTCGCCATCATCTCCTGGGATTTTCGCATCCCCTCGTTGACGGCGGCCAGGATGAGATCCTGCAGCATCTCCAGGTCATCCGGATTGACGACGTCCCGCTCGATCCGAATGGACAGGAGTTCGTTCCGGCCGTTCACGACCACGGTTACCATGCCTCCACCGGCGCTGGCCTCCACGGTTCTCAGGGCAAGCTCTTCCTGGAGCTTGGCCATCTTTTCCTGTATCTTCTTCGCCTGTTTCACGATGTTGCCGAAATTTTGAGACATGGACGTTCCTCCACCGCCGCTGCGGCCGGTTATCTAGCTATGATTTCACGCACTTCTGCGCCTTCAAACAAATCGAGAACCTTTTGCAGCATCGGGGATTGCAGAGCTTCCTGCCTTTTCTGGTTTTTCTCGTCGTTCCCTGCCTTCCCCCTGCTCCCATTGGCTGCGGTCATGTCCGGAACCACCGATTCGAGATGAACCGTCATCTGCCCGCCGAAATAGGTGACCGCCAACTCCTGCAGGCGGTTCTTCTGGAGATGGAGGTCTTCCAGAAAAACATAATCCGTAGGAAAACCAATGACGATGCGGCTGTCTTCAACAGCCCGGATCTGCCCGGATTCGATTTTCGACCAGAGCGGATAGCTCTGGTTCTTGATATACTGTTTCAGACCTTCCCAAAGCCTCGCGGGATCAGCATTCGCCGACACGGTTCCGGCATATGGTCCGTCGGGTGTTCCCGAGGCCGGAGCAGTCTCCCCGGAAGGCTCCCGGGCTGCGGAATCCTTCACAAAAGGCTTCCGCGTCTCCAATCCCGACGCCTTTTCCTCCCGCACCGATACCGGGGAATTGCCTCCTCCACCTGCGCGCGGGCCGCCGGACAGCCGCGATTCCATTCGCTCCAGCCTCTCCAGGATCTGCGCGATCGGCACAAGCGGCTCCAGATAGGCCATCCTCACCAGGATCGTTTCCAGTGTCAGGCGGGGGTTTCCGCTCTTCCGGACGTTCTCCTCTTCGGCCAGCAGAATGTCCGCATAGCGCTGGAGCTCCTCCCGGCCGACGTCCCGGACCTGCTCCGCCAGCCGGCTTTTTTCCTCCCGGCTCAGGTCCAGAACCTCCGTCTCCTCTCCGAGGATTTTCACCAGGAGCAGGCTCCGGAAGTGATCCATCAGGGAAACGAAAAACCTGGCCATGTCCATTCCCGAGTAGTAGCCTTCATGGAGCAACTGGAGACAGGCGCCGGCGTCCCGTTGGAAAACAGCCGCGGATAGCTGAGGAAGGAATTTCCGATCCGTAAATCCAAGCAGTTCCTCCACCTGGCCATCCTCGATAGACAACCCGGCATAGGCGATCACCTGGTCGAAGATGCTCTGGCCGTCCCTGATGCTTCCATCCGCCGCCTCAGCGATCCAGCGCAGGGCCTGGTCCGTGACCTTTACCCCCTCCGATCCGGCAATGGATTTCAGGTTCTCCGCGATTCGCCCGATCGGCACGCGGTGGAAGTCGTGGCACTGGCAGCGGGAAAGAATGGTGGCAGGGATCTTTGACGTCTCGGTGGTGGCAAAAATGAACAGGGTATGCCCGGGAGGCTCTTCCAGGGTCTTCAGGAGGGCGTTGAAGGCTTCCCGGGTGAGCATGTGCACTTCATCGATGATGTAGATCTTGTACCGGCAGGACACGGGAGCAAACTTAATGTTTTCGCGCAGCTCCCGGATTTCGTCGATACCGCGGTTGGAAGCGCCGTCGATCTCCCGGACATCCAGCGACACGCCGTCCCTGATCTCACGGCAATGGCTGCATTCATTGCAGGGCGTCTCCGTCGGGCCCTGCTCGCAGTTCACCGCCTTGGCCAGGATCCGGGCGACGGTTGTCTTTCCCACTCCCCGGGGACCGCTGAACACAAATGCATGAGCCAGCCGTTGATTGCGAATGGCGTTCCGGAGCGTTTGTACGACCGGCTCCTGCCCGACGACTTCTTCAAAGCGCTGGGGCCGCCATTTTCTGGCCAGGACAAGGTAATCCACAGGCGTCTTTACCAAAATAAAAGGATAGCCAGGTTAACCCGCGGCACACGTCGGTTCCTGATACCGCTGCTTCCTTCCGGACCTCACGGGGTTCACAGTCCGCCGTTGCACGGGACCCGGCTATCCGTTCCGAATGCTGAAGAATGTGTGTTCCCTCTCGGAAGGAACAACCGATTGCTCCATCTGCAGAGCGTGTGATCATACGGCAGCAGAGACGGGAAAGTCAAGATTTTCATCCGGAGTAACGATCGGGAACCGCATCCGGAAAGCCCTCTGAAAATGGAGCCGCCCATTCCCGGACCGCAGGCACATCACAAGCAAAAGAGAAACCCGTATCCTCATTTTTTTTGACACAACGAAGCAACTGTGAGAAAAGAACGGGCCATAAATATGTGGTGTGCCGCCTGACGATGGAGGAATCATGGAAATCTCGACCACCGTAGAGCGAGATATCATAACTGTGCAGCGAGACATCATCACCGTCATACCCAAAGGCCGCATCGATGCAGTGACGGCAGCCGACTTCGAGAAAGAACTGAACCGTCTCGCCGATGAGGGGCATCGCAATTTCCTGCTGGACCTGCACGAACTGGAATACATATCGAGCGCCGGCCTCCGCAGCATTCTCGCCTTCGCCAAGACGCTGAAAGGCAAGGACGGCCGCCTGGTGTTCACCTCTTTGCAGGGACCCGTCAAGGATGTCTTCCGCATCTCCGGCTTCGGATCCATCTTTAAACTTTGCGAAACCAAAGAAGAAGCGTTCCGCGAGTTCTGAATCCGGGCGCCCTCGGCGCTGCCTGACGTGTGCAACGGTTCCCTGGCCTGCACGGTGACAGCATGAAGACGTGGATGCGCTGCAAAGCCTGCGGCTTTGTCCTTGAGGAGAGCGAGCTTCACGAAGTCTGCCCGGCCTGCGGTGTTCCCCGCCGGATGATCGAGCCCTATCAGCACCCGGTATCCGAGTCGAGGCGGCGCATCCTCGACCTTCACCTGCACCCCGTAATCGTTCATGCCCCACAGGCCCTGGCCTTCCTCCTCCCTGTCCTGACGGCACTCCTGTTCGTCGTTCAGGGACCGTTGCAGGCGGATCTGGCGGCTTCCGTCCGGATCATGTCCTTCTGCCTGCCCGTGACGATCGCCGCGGCTTTTGCCTCGGGCATCATCGACGCCCGGGTGCGATTTCACCGGGTCGGTACGCCTCTTCTCAAGAAGAAAATCGCCGTCGGCGCCCTGTTCGGCGCACTCTCCCTGGCGCTTCCGCCGATTGCCTGGTTCATGTCATTCGATTCCCCCGGGATGGCGGCAGCGCTTCTGGTCCTGGAAGTTACGCTGCTGGCTTGCAGCGCCTTCCTGGGATTGATCGGAGCACGGCTCCTGGACGCAAAGTTTCCCGGGTAGACCAACGCGGAGCCGAAATCCCGTATCCTTTCATTTCCTTCAGCCGGCATCGCTGTCTGCGGTTGCTCCGCCATCGAAGACGGACGGACCCGTCCAGCGGACCGCCAGGACCGTGATGTCGTCCGACTGGGGTTCTGCCCCGGCAAACGCCCGCACCGAGCCGACAACGCGCTGAACCAGTCCCGCCGGGTCCGGATCCTCTTTCGCATCCACGGTTCGAAGGAGCGCTGCATCGCTGAAAAAGCATTTCTCCGGATTCATGGCCTCCGTCACCCCATCCGTGTAGAGTACGATTTCATCGCCCGGACTGAGGTTGATGCTCTCCGTCCGGTAGGAGGCCATCTCGTCGACCCCCAGCAGGAATCCCTCGGGAACCTTCAGCCAGCGGGCGCTCTCTCCACGGGGACGCAGAACCGGCGGGTTGTGCCCGGCGTTGGAATAGCGCAGTTCCCCGCTGCGGATATTCAGGATCCCGCAGAATACCGTCACGAACAACAGAGAATCGTTTTCATCGCACAACTCCGCGTTGATCTGCTCCAGGATGTCCGCGGGGTCCGCGTTTCGCCGGGCGATTCCCTTCATCAGGGTAATCGTGACGGCCATGAACAGGGCTGCGGGAATCCCCTTGCCGGAGACGTCGCCGACTGCAAAGAAAAGGTGCTCGTCGTCGACGGGGAAGAAGCTGTACAGGTCACCCCCCACTTCCTGGGCCGGTTCCAGGGTCCCGAAAATTTCCAGGCCCGAGCCGGCCAGGAGACGAGGAGAGCGTTTCGGGATGAAACTCATCTGGATGTTCCGGGCGATCAGGAGTTCGCTTTCCAGGCGCTCTTTGGCTGCTGTCGTCTCCCTGAGGTTCCGGATGTACTCCTTCAGAGAAAGCCGCATCTCATCAAAGGCGGCGGCCAGATCTCCCACCTCATCCCGCGCCTTCAGCGGCGGCAGGGGAACCTCCAGGTTTCCCCCCGAAATGGCGCCGGCACGCACAGCCAGTTCCCGGATGGGCCGCGTAATGCTCCGGGACACACCGACAATCAGGAGAAGCATGGCGGACAGGCCGACCCCTGCAATGGCCGCAACGGTGATGGTAAGGCGGTGGACACCCGCCATGAGTTCCCGCTCGGGGATGACGACCCCGATGGACCACCTGGTGGACGGCAGCGGTGCATAGTAAAGCCACGCCTTTTCCCGGGTGAAGCGGTCCGGGGCCGACACGAAACCCGTCTCTCCGCGGACCATGCTGAGGCCCAGTGCCCGGAGCGCGGCATCTCCCTTTTCCTCGGCGACGCTGAAGATGCTCTCCCGCAGGATCAGGCCCCGTTCCGGATGGCTCATGAACACCCCGTTGCGGGACAGTAGAAAGGCGTACCCGGAGGGGGTGATGGAGATGCGGGAGACGACTTCCACCAGCCAGCCCAGGGAGACATCAGCCGTGACAACCCCCCGAAATTGCTTGTTCTCATCCGCCATCCGGAAGAAAGGAACGGAAAAGGTGGACATCATGATCCCCGCTCCGCCTTCATCAAAATACGGCTCGCTCCAGCCGTCCTCCCTCATCTCCCTGGGAATCTGGTACCAGTCCCAGTCCTCGTAACGGTAGGTCTCGTTTCCAAGGTCCCGTCGCTTCAGGGAGCTGCCGTCCCGGAAGTAGAATGGTGCGTAATGTTTCCTGGAGGACTCAAAGGCATAGGGCTCAAAGGCCACGGCGGAGCCGAAGATGTCGGAATTGGCCTCCAGCATCGAACGGATCTGCCCCTCAAGGTCCTGACGGTTCATGAGTCTCTTTTCCAGCATGGCGGCCATGAATAGGGGATCCTTCTCGACTCCCTTTACATAGAGCTCGATCCGGTTGACGACGGACTGGGTGAGGTGCCGGGCGTTTGCCTCGACATATTGCAGAGCAAGCTGGCGGGAATACACATAGCAGTATCCGAAGGCCGCCAGGAAGATGACGACCGTGCCGGCCAGAATGGTCAGGGAAAGCCGGTAGGCAAGCCCCCGGCGCCTATTGTCCGGGGATTTGGACATGAATGACTCCATAACTCGGAATGGACCGGATGATCCCGGCATCGGCCAGAGCCCGGGCCACCCGTTCGAAGTCCTGCCGGTCAAGATGCCCCTCCGGGCGGGCGGAGCCGGCCGGCGGGATGAGGTCTTTCATCCGGGTCAGCATCCAGCGCTGGTGGGTCCTGCTGCTGTTTATCTTCGCCTTCTCCACGAATTTCATCACGATGTCCAGCGCCTCCTCCGGATGATCAAAGGCATACCGCCATCCTTCCAGGGTTGCCGCAGCGAAGGCCCGGCAAACCTCCGGGCTCCGGGCGCAGAGTTCTTCCCGGCACCAGATTCCGTCCTCGGGAAAGTTCAGCCCATGATCGGCCATCGCAAAGACCGAAAGATCCTCCTCGTTAAGGCCCGCATTGAGCAGGGTGTGATATTCGTTGTACACCATGGCGGAGGCGGCATCGACGCCGCCCCGCAAAAACAGGTTCGGCGTGAAGGTCTGCCGCACCACGGTCGGGTGAATCTTGTATTTCCGAAAAAAAGCCAGCGGCTGGGTCCGGGAATGCTCCCACAGACTAACTTTTTTCCCCGTCAAATCAGAAGGTTTCATGATTCTGCCGGACTTTCTCGCCACCAGCAGCAATCCGGAACGTTGCACAACCTGGGCTACATGGACCAGTTTCAGCCCCCCGGCGCGCAGGCGAATCCCTTCAGCCAGGAAGAGTGTGGTGAAGTCCGCCTTTCCCCTGCGGAGCGCTTCCTCCGGCGACAATCCGGGCCCGCCGCGAAGCAGAATCGGATCCAGGCCATGGTTGCGGTAGAAACCCTTCTCCATCGCCACGAAATATCCGGCGAACTGGGCCTGGGGAAACCACTGGGGCAGGAAAGTGACCTGCCGGAGGGAGCCGGCTGCATCGGCGTTCGTCAGGACGGCGATCCAGAGGAAAAACGCCGTCATGAAAACAACGAAGCCCCTGCCGTTGAACGTTGATCGGGACGCTGACTGGACGGACCAAAACGACGACAAGGGTTGACGACCTTCAGGGGAAGCACTCCCGCACCGGGAGCGATGGAGACCGGCCAGCCGCCGGCGGGAAGAAATGAAATGGCGGAGAGAGGGGGATTCGAACCCCCGGTACACCTTTGTGGGGCATACACACGATTTCCAGTCGTGCCCTTTCGGCCGCTCAGGCATCTCTCCGCTTAAAGATCAGAACCGGCATTTGCTTGGAACGGGGGCTTGCGCGTGGCGAGACCGTCGGCCGGATACGGGATGAATGAAATGGCGGAGAGAGGGGGATTCGAACCCCCGTGGGAGCTTTTGGCCCCCAAATCGATTTCGAGTCGATCCCGTTACGACCACTTCGGTA
>CAYNEJ010000130.1:0-9315 GCA_964396205.1 uncultured Syntrophaceae bacterium | reverse complement strand
CCCCTGCGCCGATGCGTTGGATGTGAAAGGAAAGGGGATTCGGCTTGGTACAAAAAAAAAAGAAATAAGGAAGGAGGAACGGATTTGAAAACCGTTGTGCTTTTTTTTATCTGACGAGAAATCGCGTTCCGTTCCCGCAGTTCTTGCCGGCCCTGATCACGAATCCCGGAGGGCTTTCACCAGATCGGCACCGTACCGGCCCGTGCGCTCGGGAGACAGGATCCCACGTTTCCGCAACGTCTCGATGGACGCATTCTCCAGCCCGGCCAGGGCGATCATCTCTTGCGAGGAAAGAATCATGAAGGGCGAGCGATCCATCTGCTTCGCTTTCCACCAGCGCCAAGAATACAGCCGTTTCAGCCGCTCCCGCTCCGGATCGGTCAGATCCCAGACTCCCTGGATCCGGCGATACCCGTCGGGACGGAAAGGGCGCTCCTGCCAGCGGGCGGCGGCGATCTCCCGGAAGGAGCGCTTGGCCTCCTCCTGGAGCCTCTTCTCCCGGATTTCCGCTTCCAGCCTTTCGTAAAGGGGGATCAGGTGTCGCGTGTCTTCCGCTGCGTAGGCCAGCTGTTCCTGCGTCAGAGGCCGGATGTCCCAGATGGACCGCTGGACCTTCTTGCGCTTCGGGAAGGGGATGCCGAGGCAATCCTCCACCAGGGCCGCCAGGGAGAGGTTCGGGTATCCCAGGAGCGTGGCCGCCCGGTATGTGTCGAAGACGTTCCGGAAGGTGAAGCCGAAGTCCCGGTTGAGAAGGCGGATGTCGTTGTCGCCGGCGTGGAATACTTTCAGCGTGCGGCGGCTGGCGAAGGGCTCGGCGAGGTAATCCGGCAGGGTGCCGTCCAGGGGATCCACCAGGTAGGTCATGGAGGGCGTCTTGACTTGGACGAGACAGAGCTTGTCCCGGAAATAGCGGAAGGAGTCGTACTCCGTATCCAGGGCCAGCCAGGGGGAAGATGCGATGTCACGACCGGCATCCCGCCTCTTCTCCGGGGTGTCCACCCAGATCCATCCTGTTTCCGATGCCATGCCCGCTCTTTCCGTTCTTTTGTGGGATGTTTTTCCGTCGGATCGATAGCGTGCAATACGCGAAGGACGTGGGTTTGTCAACGGGCGATGGCGGGGGAGCGCGGGACGGGTTGATCAGACGGGAAAAAGACCGTGATATGGGATGGGGCCGGGGAGGGAGGGGGTCCACCCCCCCGGCCCGCCGGGTCTGACGTCAGAACTCGACGGTCAGGCCTCCCTTGAAGGTCCGCTCCGGCATGGGGTAGTACACCCGGGGCGTCCAGGCCGTTTCCTCGACGCCGAAGGAGGAATACGTCGCGTTCAGCAGGTTTTCCACACCGAGGAAGACCGTCAGCTTCAACCCCTTGCATTCCGGCCGGTAGAACGCATACAGGTCGAACACCGTGTGGGATTCGAGCCTGTCGCCGTCGTTGTTGTTGTCGCCGCTCATGTAGCTGTCGCCCACATACCTCACCTCCGGTTTCACCGTTACGGCGTACGGCAGGCTGAATTCAACGCCCAGCCGGGCCATGCGCCTCGGGACAAGGGGGATCTCCCTGCCGTTGAATTCCCCCGCCTCGAAGGTCGCCCGGTGATAGGTGAAATTCCCGTACAGCCGGGCGAATGTTACAGCCTGCCAGGAGAGGGAGGCCTCCACGCCGTCGTGGCGGGTCGGGTCAAGATTCTCATTGCGGAAGGTCAGGCTGTTCCAGGCGATCTCGTTCTCCATGTCGATGCGGAAGACCGAGAGGGCGATCTTGAGGTTGTCCAGCGGAAAGAACTGGGTCCCCGCTTCGTAGCTGCGGCCGGTTTCCTTCTCGATGTCCGTGAAGAAGGGAGTGCCGCCGAAGCCGTTGTAGGAGGCCTGCTCGTCCAGGAACGGGAAGCGGTAGACCGTTGCATACTTGGCGAAGACACTCGATTTCTTTCCGATCAGCCAGGTCAGGCCGCCCTCGACGGCCTCGCCGTGATGGATCATTTCCCTGTTCGTGAAGCTCTGGGCGGGAGCGGCGTGGTTGTTGTAGTCTCCCCCGATTGCCGCCCGCTCGTTGCGGTAACCGGCGCTCAGGATCAGGTTCTTGAGGACGCTGAATTCATCCCGGATGTAGAAGGCGAAACTGTTCTTGTACAGGTCCGCGATGGCCGTTCTTGCCGTCCGCTCCCGGCTGCCGTAAAACTTCTTGACGTAGGGCTCCCGGTAGATGTCCACGCCGGTTGTCAGCTTGTTGGAAAAACCGAAAAACGAGTGCTCGAGAATGTATTTCGGCGTGAATCCGTACGTTTCCGATTCCGTATTGGTATAGAGCGCCCAGGAGGCCATGTTGACGTCCAGTTCCTTTTTTCCGTACGAGGCAATCATCTCCAGGCGCCCGAAGGAGCCGAGGAGAGACTCGATCTTCAGGTTCATGTTCGTGTGCTTGTCCAGTGCGTCATCCTCGTAGCCGCCGGTGGTCCAGTAAGCGGGGCGGGCCGGTTCGGCCTGCTGTCTGTCCGAGGCCATTTCCATCCTGGTGAGATTTCCCGGGAGTTCGTACTCGGAGCGGTTGAAGGAGACCCCCAGGGAGGCGGAGAGCGCGTCCGTCGCGTCGTAGCGAAGGTTTGCGCCCGCGCTCTGCGAGGAAAGGGTCGAATGCCTGCGGTATCCGAGGCTGAAGTAGTTTTCTCCCTGGACGGCATAGGAGAGGGAGCCCGCTTTGCCGGAGACTCCCGCTTTCTCGTCGTGGAGGCCGTAACTGCCGCCCGTCACGGAGGCGTAGGCCCGCGTCTTCGGCGTTCCCTTCTTCGTGATGATGTTGATGACGCCGGCCACGGCGGCATCGCCGTAAAGGACGGAGCTCGCCCCCCGGACCACCTCGACGCGCTCGATGCTGGACAGGGGAACCTGAAACCAGTTCATGGAGGCCATGTCCGGGCGGTTCAGGCGCTGCCCGTCCAGGAGAATCAGGGTTTTCCCGAAGGGGTTGTCTCCTCCGAACCCGCGCAGGTCCACGATCGACTGGGGTGAGTTCCCGCTGTACGACCGGACCTGGATTCCCTCCACTTTTTCCAGAACCTCCACCAGGCTGGTGGCCCCGGAGTCGCGGATGTCCTTTTCCGTGATCACCGTGACGGCCGCGGGGACGTTCCGAACCTCCTCGGCGCTGCGCGTGGCGGTGACCACGACTTCTTCCATGACGGCCGGGCTGTCGGCCGGCGGGTCCGGCGATGCGGCGGCCATGGCCGGCGGGGTGGCCGCGGATATGGAGACGCAAGTGAACAGGAAAACGACAAGGAAACGGATGACGCGCTTCATGGATGCTCCTTTCTTCCCCCTCGGGAATCGGAATGATGTTCCCCCGGTCGAGTGTCCTGGCTCGCGGCTTCCTTCCATCCTACTCTCTGCGCCTTCCCGATCCTTCTGGATCAGCCCGGGTCCCCGATGCGGGGCGGGCTGTTCCGGATCCGTGGCCTTCCGCAGATTTCGTTCCGCTTACAGTTGCGGGGCAGCGCCGGCATTCGACCGGCTTCCTCGCTCCGGGGGCATGTTGCAGATGGGAGTGATCCGGGGCTTTCCCGTCTGCGGGTGGCGGTCCACCCGGACGGGCACCCCGAAGACGTTCCGGATGCTTTCCTCCGATATGATTTCTTCGGGTCTTCCCTCGCCGTGGACGGTCCCGTCCTTCAGGAGGACGATCCGCCGGCAGTAGAGAGAGGCCAGGTTTATGTCGTGGCTGACGGCAATCACCGTCAGTCCCTGTGTCCGGTTCAACTCCGCCACCAGGCCGAAGAAGGCGCTTTGATGGCGGATGTCGAGGTTGGAAGTGGGTTCGTCCAAAAGGAGGATCCGCGGCTCCTGGGCCAGGGCACGGGCGATGAAGACCCGCTGCCGCTCCCCGCCGCTGAGCGCGCTCATGGGGCGTCCCGCCAGCGGGAGGGTGCCCGTTCTCTCCATGGCGTTCCGGGCGATCTCGAAGTCCTGTTTTCCCTCGAACCGCCACCGCCCCAGGTGGGGTGCCCGGCCCATGAGGACGATCTCCTGGACCGTGAAGGGAAAAATCAGGGGAGAATCCTGGGGAACCACCGCCACGATCCGGGCCAGCTCGTTCCGGTCCAGGGATGCCGCATCGGCTCCTTCCAGCAGAACTCGTCCTTCCCGGGGAGCGAGAATCCCGTCGATCAGGTTCAGGAGCGTCGTCTTCCCGGAGCCGTTGGGGCCGAGAATCCCAAGGAACGCGCCATGTTCGACGTCCAGCGAGACGTCCCGGAGCACCCAGGTCCGGTCGTATCGGAAACTTGCCTTTTCAAGACGGACGGCGGGCATCAGGCGCTCCTTTTTCTCAGCAGGTAAATGAAGAACGGGGCGCCGCAGAAAGCGGTGACGACCCCCACCGGCATCTCCGACGGGGCAAGCAGGGTGCGGGATATGGTGTCCGCCGCGATCAGGAACGCCCCCCCGAAAAGCAGGGACGCCGGAAGGAGCAGGCGGTGATCCGCACCCAGAAGCATGCGCATCATGTGGGGAATGATAAGTCCCACGAAACCGATTGTTCCGCAGAACGAGACGGCCGCTGCCGTCAGGACGGAGGCCGCCGCCAGGAGGATCTTTTTCGTGTTCTCGACGGAGACACCCAGACGCAGGGCGGTTTCCTCGCCGACAACCAGGAGGTTCAGGGAGCGCCCGTGGGCGAAAATCAGGATGAACGCGGCCAGGAGAACCAGGGCGACGAGGCCGATGTCCTTCCCGGAGGCGATCCCAAGGTCTCCCATGATCCAGAACACCACGTTGTGAACCTCGCTCGAGCTGCTGATGGACAGGAAGAAAAAGACCAGGGCGGAGGTGAAGGCATTGACGATCACCCCCGCCAGGATGAGTGTATTGGAGGACAGGGACGCGCTCTTCCGGGCCGTCCCGAAGACCAGGAAGGTGGCAGCCAGGGCCCCGGCAAAAGCCAGGAGCGGTGTGCCGAAGGGGACGGTGGAGGCGCCGAGAAGGATGCCTGCAACGGCTCCGGCGGAGGCGCCGCCGGACACGCCCAGGATGTAAGGATCCGCCAGGGGATTGCGGAGAAGGGCCTGGTAGACGACGCCGGCCGTGGACAGGGCAGCCCCCACGATTCCGGCGAAGAGGACCCGGGGAATCCGGATCGAAAACAGGATCGTCCGTCCCGGATCGGTGGCCGCTTCCGTTCCTTGCCGGTCCCGGAAAAGACTCCTCAGGATCTCCAGGGGAGCGATCTCCGACGGACCGACGAGGATGGCGATAAACGCGATCAGCAGGAAAGCCAGGGAAAACAGGAGCGTCACACGGATCAACCGGGCCGGTGTGACGATTTTGTGGAGGGTGCTTTCCACGAATTGCCTCCCTCGAGGTCATGGGGACGGACCGGTCTTCCGGCTTCGGGCGACCTACTTGCCCGCCTTCCCACCACGGTTTTGCCGCGGCAGTGGCATCATGGGCTTTCGTTCCCTTCACGGCTGCGGGGCAGCGGGGGCTTTGCACCCCTCTTCCTCGGCATCCGTCCCGCGCGGTGGATCCGCGCTTTGTCGGGCATGTGTATGAAATAAGGCCTTTGATTGTCAAGGTGAAAATGGAGCGGCGGGCAGCGGATCCGTTCTCCGGAGCGGTGACTCGCACCTTGCACAGCAAGGCCAAACCTGTTACACATCCCAAAGAATTCATCCGACATTTCCTGCACCTGGGAGGATCCGGCGTGGCAGAGAAGGCGAACACCAAGGAACAGCTGGTCCGCAAGATCGGACAGCTTCGCAGAAAGCTCGAGAAACTGGCTCCGTCGGGAACGGACCGGCCGCTCGTGGAAGGTCTCTACCGCACCCTGGAGCACACTTCCCGAGCGGGCATCTACGTTGTCCAGGACGGGAAATTCCGGTTCGTCAACCAGCATGCGGCGGATTACTGGGGGTATCCCCGGGAGGATCTTCTGGGCACGGAGTCCATGAGCCTCGTCCACCCGGAAGACCGGGAGCGGGTCCGCCAGGCGGCGATCCAGATGCTCCGGGGTAACCGGACTTCCTCTTACGAATTCCGCACCATCACCAAGAGCGGCGACGTTCGCTGGATCACCGAGGTCATCACCTCCATCCGCTTCAAGGGACGACGGGCCGTCCTGGGCAACTCGATGGACATCACGGAGCAGATCGAAGCCCGGGACAAGCTGGCGGAACTGGAGGCCCTGGAGGCGTCCATTCTCGAAGCCATCCCTCACGCCGTCATCGGCCTGAGAAACCGCCGCATCATCTTCGCCAACGACGGGGTCGAGCGGGTTTTCGGCTGGCGGGCGGAGGAGCTGATCGGGGCCACGACCCGGGTCCTGTACAGGAGCGACACCGACTGGGACGCCATCGCCCAGGAGCTCTACTCCACCCTGGAAACCCAGCGCACCCACAGCACCGAGTTCCCCTGCCGCCGGAAGGACGGGAGGCACATCGAGTGCCTCATCACGGCTTCCCGGATCGGTGAGAGCCTCAAGGAAAAGAACATCGTCATCACCTTCGAGGACATCACGGACCGCAAGCTTGCCGAGGAGGCCTACCGGACCATGGCCGACAGCTCCCAGGCGGGGGTCTATGTTGTGCAGGACGGGGTCTTCCAGTTCGTCAACGAGAACGCCGCCGGGTACGCCGGGTACAGTCAGAAGGAGCTCACGGGGATGAACTCGATGCAGCTCGTACACCCGGAGGACCGCCTGAAGGTGAGGGAGCACTCCCACCAGATGCTTCACGGGGAGCGGAGTTCTCCCCACGAGTTCAGGATCATCACGAAAGACGGCCGGATCCGCTGGATCATGGAGACGGTCACCTTCATTCTCTACAAGGGCCGGAGGGCCGTCCTGGGCAACTCCATGGATATCACGGAGCAGAGCGCCGCCCGGGACAAGCTGGCAAAGCTGGAGGCCCTGGAGGCCTCGATCCTGGAGGCCATTCCCCATGCCGTGATCGGCCTGCAGGATCGCCGGGTGATCTTTGCCAACGACGGCGTCCAGACCGTCTTCGGCTGGAGAGCCCGGGACATCGTCGGCATGAGCAGCCGCATTCTCTACCGGACGGACACGGACTACGAGGCCATTGCAGAGATCCTTTACAATACGCTCGAAAAGAAACGGACCGTGAGCGTCGAGTTTCCCTGCCGCAAAAAGGACGGGACCGATATCGACTGCCTGGTCAGCGCTTCCCGGACGGGGGAGAGCCTTCAGGAAAAGCGGATCGTAATCACCTACGAGGACATCACGGAGCGGAAGCGCGCCGAGACCGAGCTGGAGCGGTCGCGCCAGCAGATGCGGAACCTCTCGGCCCACCTGCAGTCGGTCCGGGAAAAGGAGCGGACCCGCATTGCCCGGGAGCTCCACGACGAGTTGGGTCAGCTCCTGACAGCCCTCAATACGGACATCGTCCTTCTGAACCGCAAGGTCCCGGAGGAGCAGCACGAAATCAGGGAGCGCATCGACGCCATGTCGGGACTCGTGGACATGACCATGAAGACCCTCAAGCGGATCTACATGGACCTCCGCCCGGGCATGCTGGATCATCTGGGACTTCCCGTCGCCATCGAGTGGCAGGCCAGCGAGTTCACCAAGCGGACGGGGATCCACTGCCGCGTCACCGTGGAGCCCGAGGACATGCAGCTCAACCCGGACCTGTCCACGGCGGTCTTCCGCATCTTCCAGGAGACCCTGACAAACGTCTGGCGCCATGCCGAGGCCAAGCGGGTCCAGGTCTCCCTGAAGCTGACCGGTGGAGAGGTCCGGCTCACCGTGAAGGACAACGGAAAAGGCATCACGGAGGAGCAGATGGCCAAGCCCGATTCCTTCGGCCTCCTGGGGATGCGAGAGCGGGTCTCCTACTGGGGGGGAGATGTGAACATCACGGGAAAAAAAGGGAAGGGGACGACCGTCAAGGTTCGCATTCCCTATGAGAACAGAGGAGATACAGCATGAAAAAAATCCGCATCCTCATTGCCGACGACCATCCCATTGTGAGAGCCGGCTTCAAGCAGGTCCTGTCGGAGACACCCGATATGGAAGTCACCGACGAGGCGGGAAACGGGCAGGAGGTCATGGCCTGCGTCCGGAAGAAGGAACATGACGTCGTCCTCCTGGATATTTCGATGCCCGGCCGGAGCGGGCTGGAGGTCCTGAAGGACCTGAAGGACGAGAAGCCGAAGCTGCCCGTCCTGATCCTCAGCATGTATCCCGAGGAGCAGTACGCCATCCGGGCCCTCCGGGCGGGCGCCTCGGGCTACCTGACCAAGGCCAGCGCTCCCAACGAGTTGATCTCGGCCATCCGGAAAGTCGCGGAGGGCGGGAAATACATCAGCGCCACCCTGGGGGAGCGCCTCACCGAGTTTCTCGGCACCGACATGACCCGGCCGCCCCACGAACTTCTGTCGGACCGGGAGTACCAGGTGATGCTTATGATCGCCTCCGGCAAGACCGTTTCCGCCATCGCCGACGAACTGTTCCTCAGTGTGAAGACGATCAGCACGTATCGAACCCACATCCTCGAGAAGATGAGGATGAAGAACAACGCCGAGATCACCCTCTACGCCGTCCAGAACAAGCTCGTCGGCTGAAGGAGCGGACCGACGGCAGCCCCCTTAATGCCCGGCCCGTCCGGCGTGCGGGGGCTGCCACGATTGTTTCCAAAGCCGCGGAAGCTTTTCCGTCGTCCTTCTGTGCCTCGCCCGCCGGCTATCGGACAGACACCTAGCCGCCCCATTGTTCCCGACCGAGTCAAGATTCCTTCCTCCTCCTCCTTCGATTTCGGAGCCTCCCCGATGGTGCAATCCTGCTTGATCATTTATTCTGCAATCGAAAAAAAGAAGGGAACGAGAGGTCGAGAGATGCTGAAGACGGAAACCATCAGAGACAATAAACGTGAGAGATACAGCAGGGCCGTCAAGCGAGGCGGCCTGTGGGTGGACCCTACGTGCTATCCCCATATGATTGGGAAATAAGGCCGGCGAAGCGGCCGGTTAAAAAATGCGATCAAGCAGAGAGGAAAGGAGAAGGAACCATGAAACGGAAAGATGAGAAGGCAAAAGGAAAGAAGATCCCCCGGAAGGTCGAAAAAGGCTGGGTGGATCCCATGGCGACCCCGATGGACATCGCCTAGGCAGAGTACCACCGCCCCGCCCGCCGTCCGGCGGACATGCGAAGCCACACCCCTCCTCGAGCCCCTCTCCTTTACGAAGGAGGGGGGCTCTTCTTTGGGGAGATAGAGCGACAGATTTCAAATCTGTTCCTCTTCCTTCTTTCCTTCCCCCCTTTTTATTAAACAGAACCAGCCGCCGATCGGGGGTCGGATGACGGGAGG
>CAYNEJ010000129.1:1688-9325 GCA_964396205.1 uncultured Syntrophaceae bacterium | reverse complement strand
CCAGGGCGAGGGCGGAGACACCGATCATGGCGCGGTTCACCCTCGGCCCGAGTTTCCGGGCGGTGCCGAACAGGAGGATGATCCCCGCCAGGGTTAGGATGATGGCGGCATAGAAGCCGGCGAGAAAGGCGATCCCGTTGGCCGGGGCAGTGCGCCATCCGTTCAGGAGGATCGGCCCGGTGACAAGGGTCCAGTAAAGGTAGGGGCTGGGATTGGCGGCGTTCATCAGGGCGGCGTGAAGGACGGTCTGCCGCGCCGCCTTGCCGTCCGCGGCGGGGACACCCTCGAATGTCCGCCAGGCCCGGAAGGCGCCGTACGCAAGATAGAGGACGAACAGGCCGCCGGCGAGATACAGGAAGCGCTGAAACCAGGGGGGCAACTGACTCAGGACGAAAAGGCACAGGACGATGATGGGGCCGTCGCTGACCAGCGGCGCCAGGGCCGCCGGAAGCGTGCGGCGCCACCCCCTGGAGAGCGTCCGCGAAACGAGATACGCCTGGAACGGCCCCGGCTGCACGGCGGCGGCGAATCCCAAGCCGATCCCCTGGATCAGGAAGGCCCACGTCGTCATGGCGGCCCCCGGCGGATGCTCACGCCTTTTCCCCGAAGGCCTTGAAGAAGGTGTAGCAGAACACGCCGTCGGATTCCGCGGCCCGGTACAGGTCCGCGATACCCCGGTCGAAATCCGCCGGGGCGGCGAGACCGGCCTTCAGGGCGGATTCCCGGACCCCCTCAATCATCGCCGTGAAGGTCTTCTTCGTGAATCCATCGACCAGCTCCGGCCGGCTGGAGTCGACGTAGACCATCCGCGGCGAGACGCGAACGGAGCCGAAACCCGCCCGGCACAGGAGCGGATACAGCTCCCTCCCCACATTGGCGTTCCCTCCGCCCCTTCTCTGCAGCTCCACCTGGCACTGGATCGCCCGGTGCGCCGCCTCGCTGTCGGGATGGAAGAAGGTCGAGCCGTGGTCCCCCTCGATGACCGTGATCGTCCCGCCCGTCCGGAGAAGACTTTTCAGCGCCAGCAGGGCATCGACGGGCCTCGGCAGATGCTCCAGGACAAAGCACACAAAGACATGGTCGAAGGATTCCGCCTCAAAAGGCAGGCGGAATATGTCGGCCCGACGGAACGTCACGTTCGTCAACCCCGCCGCAGTCACCCTTTCCTCGGCCTCCCGGACGGAGGCCTCCGAAATATCAATCGAGGTGATCCGGGCTTCGGGGCTGTTCCGGGCGAGGGGGATCGTCTGGGCGCCGACGCCGCAGCCGGCCTCCAGCACGCGGCTCCCCGCCGGGTAAGCGGTGTCGGAGTGGAGCAGATGGACCAGCGTGGACGCCTGGTCCTGGAGCCGGATGTTTTCCGTCGGATCGTAGCCGTGCACATATGCGTGACTCATGGGTCCTCCGCCATTTCGGGATCGTAGCGGCCCCAGCAAAGGCTTTGCGGCCGCCGCCGCAGGACTTGTATCAAAAGCGCCGGGAAACCGCCAGCCCGGCGACCGGGCCACGGGTTCAGCCCTCCCGGTGCCGATTCAGCATCATCCCGGCAATCCAGACCAGCGCCCCGGCGGTGATGGCAACGTCGGCGAAATTGAAGAAGCCCGTGCGAAGCGAACCGGCTCCGATACGAACGAAGTCCACCACGGAGCCGCCGTACAGGACGCGGTCCAGGAGGTTGCCGGCGCCGCCGGCGAAAAACAGCGAAATGGCCAGCAGTTCGAAGGGGCGCACGGCTTTGGACCAAAGTGCAAAGACCAGGATTCCGAGGAGCAGCCCTCCGACCCCGATCAGGAAAAGGCCAAGCCGCCAGGGCTCCGGGAGGGAGGCCCCCAGGCTCAGAAACCCGCCCGGATTCTGAACGAGCTGTACGCGGACCATGTCGCCGAGAAAGGACAGCGTTCCCGTCTCCGGGAGAATCCAGAGGGCGGCCTGCTTCGTCGCCTGGTCACAGCCGATGCAGGGCAGCGAGACCAAGCACATCATCATCAATCGATTCCAGATGCTCATTTTTCGGATACCCACTAACACAGCCTCAGGAAGGCCCGGCAATGCCCTTCTCTTTGTAAATCGGCCGGACGATGGAACGGAGCAGGGGAAGCTTGCCGGCAAAGAAGATGGCCCCGGCGATGCAGAAGACCCCTCCGATTGCCATGGTGGCGGTGATGCCGATCGCCTGGGCCACCGAACCCGCCATCAGGCTGCCCAGGGGCGCCATCCCCAGGAACGCGACGGCGAAAAAGCTCATCACCCGCCCGCGCTTGCCGTCCTCCACGAGCGTCTGCAGCATCGTGTTGCAGGATGCCACGTGGATCATGATGCCGATGCCGACGACGAGCATCAGAAGGAGAGAAATCCAGAGGGTGCGGGAAAAGGCAAAGGCGATCAGGCCCATGCCGAAGATGCCCCCCGACAGCGGTATGATCCGGCCCAGCCCGAAGACCGACGTCCTCGACGCCAGGTAAATGGCTCCCATAAAAGCCCCCACGCCGGCCGCGGACATCAGGAAACCCAGGGTATGGGGGCCTCCGTGCAGGACGTCCCGGGCAAAGGCGGGCATCAGGACCGCATAGGGAACCCCCATGAAGCTCGTCAGGGCCAGGAGCAGGAGGATGAATCGGATCGGCTTGAATTCATAGGCGTACCGGAACCCCTCCGCAAGTTCCTGAAGGATGTTGGTGCTCTTTTTCACCGGGGCCGCCGGGGACAGCTTCATGGCAAGAAGCGCCGCGATGACGGCGAGATAGCTCAGGCCATTCAGGAGAAAGCAGACTCCCTCTCCCACCAGGGCGATGAGGATGCCCGCCACGGAGGGTCCGAGAAACCTCGCTCCGTTGAACATGGCGGAGTTCAGGGCGATGGCGTTGCCCAGATCCTTCTTGTCGTCGATCATGTGAATGACGAAGGACTGCCGCGTCGGGATGTCCAGGGCATTGACGCAGCCCAGGAAGAGGCTCAGCAGGATGATGTGCCAGACCGCCACGGCACCCGTCAGGACGAGGACCGCCAGCGTCAGGGCCTGCGCCATGGACAGCGCCTGGGTCAGGATCAGGGTCCGGTGGCGGTTCCAGCGGTCCGACAGGACCCCCGCGAACGGAGAGATGACAAACGTGGGGAACTGGCCTGCAAAGCCGACCACTCCCAGCAGGAAAACCGAATCGGTCAGGCGGTAGACCAGCCAGCTCAGCGCCACCTGCTGCATCCAGGTGCCGATCAGAGAAACCCCCTGGCCCGCGAAGAACAGTCGGTAATTCCGGGACTTGAGCGTTCGGAAGATCACCCTGAAGGGTCCGGATTGTTCGGAAGCCATTCCTCTCGTCGCCCTGGGAGGATCGCCATCCTCCCGGCCGGCCGGCGATCCAGCCGCGTTCATGACAGGGGTCGTTCCTTTTCCGAATTCTAGCTGATGTCGATGATCCGATAAAACAGGCCGTCCCGGAACTCGAACTCGGACCGACCGCTGAGGGAAAGCGTGTCGCCGGCCTTCGGACCGCCCGGCACGTCCAAGGCCAGGACGCCCTCGAAATCGACGCTCGCCGACGCCCGGTCGCCCTCGATCGACAGGTTCGCGATCTCCTGGCGGCGGGAGGCAAACAGCCCTTTCGACTGGACCGCCAGGACTCGGAGCGCCCCGATTCCATCCGCCTCGGCGGTGACCGTCCCGCCGGCCACGTTTCTGAACAGCACGTCCGGATGCATCAGGGCCATCATGCCTTCCACGTCGAAGGCGTTGTAGGCCGCGATGTACCGTTCGATCAGTACCTGAATTTCCTTTGCAGTCATGGGCAACGGGCCTCCTCAGGACAGGGAACCGCGGGCGCTCAGCAAGGCCTCGACTTCCTCCGCCGTCCGGACGTCTCCGAAGAACAGCATCGTGTTCCTGAGGGCGTTCTCCATAAGGGCGTCCGACGTGGCGGTCGTGCCGTCCGCCACCAGGATCACCTCGTAATCCATCTGCATGGCGTCCCGGACCGTCGATTCGACGCAGACGTTGGCGGCGATTCCGGCCACAATCAGCTGCGTCCGCCTCAGGGCATCCAGCTTCTCCCGAAGACCCGGCGGCCGGGACAGGAACGCGCTGTAGCGGTTCTTGAACACGACGTGATCGCGGGCGGAATCGAAATGCATCTCCGGGAAGATCTCCGTTCCCGGGCCCATGTTGGCCTCGTTCTTCCAATGCTTCTCGTCGTGGAAGGCCGGATACAGGCCCCCGTCGTGCCTGCCCGGAGTCTCGGTTATGTTCTGGCGCACCCAGATCACGGGGATGCCCGCCGTGCGGCAGAAATCGGCGAGCCGGTTGATCCGCTCGATTACCAGGCCGATCCGCGGCATTGCATCATGGGACACGGGGGCGCAGGAGAAGTTCTGCATGTCGATGACCACAAGGGCGGCCTTCCCGACGCTCGGGGAAAACAGGCATTCCGGCCGTCCCCATTGCCGGAACAGGGGGTACAGCTCGGTGCGCAGCCCGCGGAGCATCCCCTCGGCCGCCGCCGCGTCCCGTTCGATGTTACCGTTCTTCATCGTCCACTCCGTCCTTTTTTTATCGCCGCCGGCAGCGGATCATGCCGCCGGCATCCGGCCCTGTCAAGGCGTCAGACTGCACCGGGGAACCCATCGTGTCAAATTGAAAGTCACACGTTCCATCGGATGGAAGTACAGCAGGCAGGGTTACTTCGCTATGTGTCGCGGCTTCCGCTTCACCGCCAGAAGGCGCTCCACGTCGGCTATGATCTCGTCCGCGTCGACGGTGAGAAGCAGCCATTTCCCGTCGTGGTAGGTCGTGGCCCCGTCATAGCCCCTCCGGGTCCGCTCCGACAAATCCTGCCGGATCGTTTCCACCTTCGCCCGCTCCTCCGCGCCGAAGACGATCAGCAGGGCGAAGCGGTTCCTCTCCGGAATCAGCGTGCAGAATGACTTCCCCTTTTTATAGCGGCGCGACCAGCCGTGCTTCTTTCCTCCGAACAACCACTCAGGCGCGAAGACGCCCGGGTAGTTGCGCTCGATCATGGACTCGACGTGCAGCCAGTATTCCCAAGCCTCATCGCCGATCCAGGCCTCGACTTCCCCCGGAGCGGGAGGCCCCCCCGGGTCCGTCATGCGAAGACCGCTCTGTGCCATGGAATCCTCCTGCCGGGAATTGAAACCCGCGGCTCTCCATCGCTTCCCGCCGCGTACGTCACCCGCTTTCCGCAAGATCATGAGACAGGAAGGCCACACGGAACGGCAGGTGGGGATATTCCTTCGTGGCTCCCTCGACGAAACCGAGCCCCTTGTACCATGCCTTGAGTTCGTCCTGCTCTGCGATCATCGCGATGCCCACGCGGCGGAGGCCGAGACGCCGGGCCTCGGCGAAGACGTGCTCCACCAGCGCCGCTCCCAGCCCCTGCCTCCGGTGTCCCGGCAATACCGACAGGCGCTCCAGGTAACAGCCTCCCTCGTCGCTCCGTTCGAGGGCAACGCACCCGGCGACGCGTCCCCCGATCTCCAGGGCATAATATACGACGCCCCGCTCCATGTCCTTCCGGACCCAGTCCTCCTCGCAGTTGGAGGGATGCCGGGCCACGTTCTCCTTCGTCAGGCCGAACCGCTCCGCCACCGTCCGGAAAGACATCCGGATCGTTTCGGCCAGCATGGCGCAGTCTTCCATCGTGCAGATGCGAATCTTCTTCACGTTCTCACCGCCACTCGTTTTCTCAGCTCAACGCAATTTCCAGCCTGTGCTTCCGCGTTTTCCAGTCGGGCATCGTTTTTTCGAGGAGACTGTAGAACGACGGCCCGTGGTCCCTGTACTGCATGTGACACAACTCGTGGGTCACGACGTAGTCGATGCATTCCCTGGGAGCCCGGACCAGATCCCGATTCAGCGAGAGCGTGCCCGCAGCAGACAGGCTCCCCCAGCGCTTCTCCAGGGAGCGGATCCGGAGGCGAGGCTTTTCCGCACCGGCCCTCCGGAAATGGGACCAGCAGCGCTCCAGGCTTTCCCGGAACTGCACCGCCGCCTTCTGCGCATACCACCTCAGCAGCAGCTCCCTGACCCGATCCCTGGCAATCTCTCCCCTCACGGTGACATGGAAAACCCCCTGCGACAGCTTCACCCCCTCAGGCTCTCCGCTCATGATTTTCAGCCGGTATTGCCTCCCCAGGTAGAGATGGGTTTCCCCGCCTACATACTGCCTGGGAGGCGTCCTGGGTTCGAACTGCCGGAAATAATCCCTCTGCCTGATGATCCAGCGGGCATGCTTCAGCACCCGCTTCCGAATCTCCACGCCGTCCGTCGAGACCGGGGCCTTGACCACGATGCTCCCGTCGGGGTGAACGGCGATCTCCAGGTTTTTTCTCTTCCCGTACAAAACGCGAAAGCCCAGGCTTTCCTTCCCGAACGAAACGACCCCGTTTCCCATGTGTTGCCTGTTTTCCAAGTTCATCCCTCTGAACGCATATGCTCAATGATCGTCACCCGCAGAGCGGCTCCGGGCCACCTGCATGGCCCGCCCGATGATCTCGTCCATCCGCTCTTCCGTCAGGTTGATCCCCCGTTTTTCCCTGATCTCGTCGAAGAGGTAATCGTCGATGTCGTTCATCGCCCGGTTCTGGGCGTCGTAGTCGTCCCAGAACTGGATCTTCCCGTGGCGGTTCAGGATCTCGCGGACGGCCAGCGCCACGTCCGCCGCGACGTCGTCGCAAGCACCGGCGTCCGGGACCAGCTCCCCGAAGAGCGGCTTGATAATCCCGAAATAGGCCGCAGCGTCTTCCTTGCCCTCCAGCCTGGCCGGGAGGTCGTCGTGCTGCCGGCGGACCACCTTGTGCCGGATCTCCGTCACCCGGTTCAGGTACTCCAGATCATTGATCCGCTTCGCCCGGAAGTCCTCGATGGCCCGCTGGATGAGCTTCGAGAAGGCCTCGTAGAACGCCGGGTCCTCATCCATCTTCTCCGTGATGACCCGTTTCGTCGCGTGGGCGATGATGTCGGCCTGCGCCCCCGTCGACTTGCCTCCGTAGATCCCCCGCTCCTCCTTCACCTGGTTGAACATCCCCTCGTCGAAGATGTTCACCGGCTCGTTCAGCCGGGTCACTTCATAAGCCTGGATATGCGTGTCGAGAAGCTTTTTGATCTTCGTCTCGTAGTCCCTGTAGTCGACCGTCTCGGCGTAGCGCAGCCTGACCGCGGCCCTGAGGTTCTGGAAGCGCCTCAGGTCCTCCTTGTACCGCCGCAGCGTTTCATCCTCCGCGGCCATGACGAAGGCCTCCGTCGAGAGGGCGATGCCCATCGTCCGGGCATATTCGGCCAGGCGCTGGTAGAATTCCTGCCGCAGGGCTTCGTCGGCCAGGAGCACCTCATAGGCCTCCTCGTCATAGCGGTTCTTCACCTCCTTGAAGAGGTCCCAGAGGTCCGAGTAGCGCTGCGGCAGCTTCTCCACCTCCGCCGCCGCCGCGGAGAGGGCGCCCGCCAGGTCCTCCTCGTCGAATCCCTCCAGGGCGCTGTACATCGTGAGCGCCTTGTCCAACTCTCCCAGGAGGCCGACGTAATCGACCACGAAGCCGTATTCCTTGCCCTCGCAGATCCGGTTCACCCGGGCGACGGCCTGGAGCAGCGTGTGCTCCTTCAGTTCCCGGCAGAGGTAGATGACGGTGTTGCG
>CAYNEJ010000129.1:0-1588 GCA_964396205.1 uncultured Syntrophaceae bacterium | reverse complement strand
TGTTCAGCATCTCCGTCCGGGCGTACTTTCGCTTCAGGTCCGCCTGCTGCTCCTTCGTCAGGCCCTGGGTATGGCGCTCGAACCAGCGGTCGATGGCCTCTTTGTTCTGCACCATCTCCACGTGGCGGCCCTCGTAGAGCAGGGGAACCACCGCCTCGTCCTCCACGGCCACGTTGATGGGGTAGTGCGGCTCGATCAGCCCGCCGAACTTCCGGTAGCTGTTCTTTTCCTTCTTCATCAGGGGCGTCCCCGTGAAGCCGATGTAGCAGGCGTTCGGGAACATCTGCCGCATGCGGACCGCCAAGGAGCCGTAATTCGTGCGGTGGCTCTCGTCGACAAGCATGAAGATGTCCGGGGATTCGTCCTGGAACTTCCGGACGTTCAGTGCCTTGTCGAACTTCTGGATCAGCGTGGTGACGATGGCGGCCCGCTTCTCCGCCACCAACTCCAGGAGGCCCCGCCCCGATGTTGCCCGGCTGGGGTCCAAGCCGCAGGCGGCGAAGGTGTTCTTCAACTGCCGGTCCAGGTCCTCCCGATCCGTCACCAGGACGATCCGCGGATTGACCAGCCCCGGATCGAGGGCCAGGTTCCGGACCAGCATCACCATGGTCAGCGACTTCCCCGACCCCTGGGAGTGCCAGATGATGCCCCCCTTGCGGCGGCCGTTGCCGTTCCGCTGCCTGACCCGTTCCAGCGCCGACTTCACCACGAAATACTGCTGGTAGCGGGCGATCTTCTTGATGCCGCCGTCGAAGATGGTGAACCGGAAGGCCAGCTCCAGCAGCCGCTCGGGACGGCACAGGCTGAAGAGCGCCCTGTCCTGCTCCGTCACCAGGCGCTCCCCTTCCGCCTCCAGGGAGTCGAAAAAGGAGCGAAGGGGCGCGAACTCGCCGCTGAAGAGCCGTTTTTTCTGATCTGCCGAAAGCGGCGTCCGGACGACGGAAGCCATGTCCTCCTCCCGATCCCGTAGTTCCTTCCAGGCGCTCCAGAATTTGGCGGCCGTCCCGGCGGTGGCGAACCGGGCCTTGTTCTTGTCGATCCCCAGGACCAATTGAACAAACGTGAACAGCCGGGGAATGAATTCGTCCCCCTGGTTTCGGATGCACTGCGAAACCGCCTGCTCCACACCGATCTTCGGGGACTTGCACTCGATGACCGCCAGCGGGATGCCGTTGACAAACAGGACGATGTCCGGCCGGACCGTCTCGGTGCTGCGGGAGCGCTCCACGCTGAACTCGGCGGTGACGTGGAAGGCGTTGCGCCCCCCGTTTCTCCAGTCGATGTACTGCAGGTTGAAGCTCCGGGAATCGCCCTCGATGGACTGCTCCAGGGCCGTCCCCAACGTGATCAGGTCGTAGATCTCCTCGTTGGTCTTCAGCAGGCCGTCGTACTTGACGTTCCTGAGCTTCTGGATCGCCGACTGGATGTTCTCCTCGCTGAAGAGATACTCGCCCCCCCTGTACTGAATCCGGTTGATCTCCTTGAGCCGCTCCCGGAGAATCCCCTCCAGGATCACCTGCCCGGTCTTCCCCTGCCGCTCCCGGAGCGCCTCCTCCGGCTTCAGGTAGGTAAACCCCAGATTCATCAG
>CAYNEJ010000128.1:0-9446 GCA_964396205.1 uncultured Syntrophaceae bacterium | reverse complement strand
CATCCATCCTCCGGACAAGGGACCCCCATGGTCCCGGCCGGCAGCCTCCGGACCGCGAAAAGGTTTCCAAAAAAGCATCAGAAATCCCCCGTAGGAAAATCGGCACTTCCCGACAGCTATGCCAGGGCTGCAACAGGCAAAGGACAATCCATCCCGGCTGCCCTGCCTCCCAAGACCGACAGCAATACGACCGGCAAGTCCACAGCGAAGAACAACGAACTTCGTGAAAAAAAAAGAGGGCTTTGATATAACGCCTACGGAGTGCGGATGTTCCCTTCCGTAGAACGGTGGGAAACCGGCATCGAAGATGCATCCACGCAGCCATCTTTCTCCACAGGCGCCGCCGTTCATCCGGGTATCTTCACCACCTCGCACCAGGATCCCGCCGGCAGCCAAATATCCTCTTCCGAGGCGACCCTATGAAACGACCTTTCTTTGGTATCCTGGTGATGACAGCGATCATGCCCGCACTCATCGGGGGTGTCTTTTCCGCTGCCCCTGCCGGAGCTCAGCCCGATGCAGGCACGATCCTCCAGGAACAGCGTCAACCGGTGCCCGCATTGCCCGACCGGTTTCCCACAGACCGGGAACGGGAGATCGTGAAACCTCCCCTCGCAGACACGGGCACCAGGATCCTGGTCAAGGCGTTCCGCTTCACGGGAAGCCTGGAGGGAATGGTAACCGAGGCCGAGCTGCAGGAAGTGGTCCGGGACGCTGTCGGCCGGGAGCTGGGCTTTGCGGAGTTGCAGCAGGTGGCGGGGCGGGTCACGAACTACCTCCGGGAAAAGAAAGGCTATCTGCTCGCCAGAGCCTACCTGCCACGGCAGGACGTCACGGATGGTGTCGTCGAGATCGCGATCCTCGCCGGCCGAATCGACGGGAAGGTCCGCATCGAACGGAAGGAGCCCGGCCGGATCAGGCCATCGCTCCTGCAGGGCATCGCCGACCGCGCCGTTCCCGGGGACAGCCCGGCCAGGATGGATCAGATCGAGCGGGCGATCCTCCTCATGAACGACCTGCCCGGCGTGACCGCCCATGCCTCTCTCGAACCCGGCGGTATCCCCGGCACGACACGCCTGGTCGTGAATGCCTCTGAAGGTCCCGTTTTCCATGGTCTTCTCTCCGGAGACAACTACGGCGACCGCTTCACCGGCGACCTGCGGGCAACAGGCCAGGTCTCCGTCTCGGACCCTTTCGGACTCGGGGATCAGTTCAGCCTTTCCCTCACCGGCGCCGAGCGCATGACCCTGGGGAGGGCCGCCTACGCGATTCCCCTGGGATCCACGGGTCTCACCACAAACGTTTATTACAACCACCTTTCCTATAAGCTGGGCAGAGACCTGACTTCCCTGAACGCCGAGGGGCGGGCCAGCATTCTGGGCGCCGGCCTTTTGTACCCGCTGCACCGCACGCGCCGGGCCAGCATCTGGGGTGGGGTCGGGTTCGAATACCTGGCGATGGTCGATGAGGCCAACGATGCCAGGACCCGGGACCGCGTGCTTTCCGTCTTCAACCTCAACCTGACCGGAAGCTTCTTCGACGACTTCGGCGGCGGAGGCATCACAAGCGCCGGCATCGTCATCCATGCCGGCAGCGTGGACCTGTCGGGACTGGAAGCCAACAAGACCGCCGACGCCGCCGGACCCGAAACCGGCGGCGGTTTTTCGAGGGGCACTTACTCCCTGGCGCGCCTGCAGCGGCTGACGGGAAACCTTTCCCTCTTCGGCTCCGCCCGGGGACAGGTAGCCTTTAAGAACCTGGATTCCTCCCAGAAGTTCATCCTCGGGGGCCCCACGGGCGTCAGGGCCTATCCGGTAGGGGAGGCCCCCGGGGATGAGGGCCATGCCTTTACCCTGGAATCCCGATTCGACATCCCTTTCATGCCCTCCTGGGCTGCCACGCAGCTCGTGGGTTTTCTCGACGCCGGCTGGGTCAAGCTGCACCGGGATCTCTGGCCGGGGGCAATCACCAGCGCTTCGGGGAAGAACGACTACTGGCTCTCCGGCGGCGGCGTCGGGGTGAACGTCGGGAAAGCCGGCCTCTACAGCGTAAGGGCATCCTATGCCCACAAGATCGGCCCCAACGAAGGAAAGAGCACCGCGGGCCGGGACTCGGACAATCGCAGCGACAACGGCCGCTTCTGGCTCCAACTCGTGATCTGGATATAGAAAGGGCAGCACCATGAACAAGACCTATCGGCTGATCTGGTCCCGGACGCGGGAGATGTGGATGGCGGTTTCCGAGAAGGTGGCCACCGGGTGGTTCCGCCGCCCCCTGGTAATCGGGGCATTCGTCCTTTCCTCGCTGCTTGCGGCAAGCGGCACGGCTCGGGCCCTTGACCCCGGTGCCTTGCCCACGGGCGGCCAGGTGGTGGCCGGACAGGGGACCATCGCCCAGGCCGGCAGCTCCATGACGGTCAGCCAATACACGGACCGGATGATCGCCAACTGGAGCACCTTCAACATCGGTCCGAGCGCCTCCGTGGCCTTCCTGCAACCCGGGGCCTCCAGCGTGGCCCTGAACCGCATTCTCGATCAGAACCCCAGCCGGATCTTCGGCAACCTCACCGCCAACGGCCAGATCTTTCTTGTAAACCCCTCGGGTGTTTATTTCGGGCCTACTGCGCAGGTGGACGTGGGAGGACTCGTGACCTCCTCGCTCAACCTCTCCAACGAAAACTTCCTTTCCGGGAAATACCTCTTTGAAAACAACGGTATGGCCGGACCGATCATCAACCAGGGACAGATCCGCACCGCTTCAGGCGGCTATGTGGCCTTTCTTTCTCCTCAAATCACCAATGAAGGAACCATTTCCACCCCCGGCGGTACGACGGCCCTGGCGGCGGGCGAAAAGGTGAGCCTGGACTTCGCGGGTGACAGGCTCGTGAGCTTCACCGTGGACCGGGGGGCCGTCGACGCCCTCGTCGAGAACAAGGGACTGATCAAGGCCGACGGCGGGCTGGTCATGCTGACCGCCCGGGCGGCGGATGAGTTGACCCAGGCGGTCGTGAACCAGGAAGGCGTGATCGAGGCCACGGGCATTCGCGAACAGGGCGGCCGGATCGTTCTCGACGCCGAGGGCG
Source organism: uncultured Syntrophaceae bacterium (assembly GCA_964396205.1). Taxonomy (GTDB): domain Bacteria; phylum Desulfobacterota; class Syntrophia; order Syntrophales; family PHBD01; genus PHBD01. The sequence goes on along the minus strand of CAYNEJ010000128.1, from coordinate 6,364 downwards.
GAATGGCCACGGTGTCCGGCGTACTGGACGCATCCTCGGCGGAGGGGTCGGGAGGAAGGATCGTCGCCACGGGAGACCGGGTCCTGGTCAAGGACGGAGCGCACCTGAACGCCTCCGGTGCCGCCGGTGGCGGCGAGGTTCTGGTGGGCGGAAGCTGGCAGAACAGCGACGTTTCCGTGCGTCAGGCCATCGGTACGGTGGTGGAGGCCGGCGCCAGACTGGAAGCCGATGCAACAGACAACGGCGACGGCGGCACGGTGGTGGCATGGTCCGATATCACCAACCCGCTGTCGGTCACCCGCGCCTATGGCACCTTCGAGGCCACGGGTGGTCCCAACGGCGGCAACGGCGGACGGATCGAGACCTCTGGGCATTGGCTGGATTCGGCCGGCGCCGTCGCGAATGCATCGGCACCGAACGGAAATGCCGGCATATGGCTGCTGGATCCCTATAATGTCGTCATCGGGGCCGCTGCCGGCGGAACGCCTTATGCCAACCCGTTTGTCCCGGGCACCGACTCCACCATCCTGGCCTCCGATATCGCGACCTCCCTGCAGGGAGGCACCAGCGTAACAATCACCACCGGAACGGCGGGAGGCAGCATCGGCGACATCACGGTCAGCACCGCCATCAACAAGGCAAGCGGAGACAGCGACGTGACCCTGACCCTGCAGGCGGCAAACTCCATTGTGGTGGATCAGGCAATCAGCAACACCGGCGGCGACGGCAAGCTCCACGTACTGCTCGATGCCGACAACAACAACGGCGCACGCGACGGCGGCGGCATTGTCATCCTGAACAACGACATCGCCACCGGAGGCGGCAATCTCAGCTTCGGAACCGGCGCAACCCTGCTGCTCAACGGCGTCGTCACCCTGGTCGGCGGCGATGTCTACGTCGCGGGGGCCGGGGCCCGCAGCATTGCCACAGGCGGCGGAAATCTGGCCGTCAACGGCGAAATGATCATCGCCAACACCAGCGGCCTGGGCATCACGACCGGCAACGGCAGCGTGACCTTCGGCGGCATGGTGAACTCCGGAAATACCTATGCCGGCGTCGGCTTCGCCGGCAAGACCTGGTCGGAGGCCCTTGCGAATGCGGCCAGTGGATCCGGGCTGAACGCCGGCGACACGTATCTGGCGACCATCACGACCCGCCTGGAGAATGCCCTGGCGTCACGCGCGAACAGTTATAATCAAGGCTGGCTGGGAGGGAGGCGCGTGACCGGAATCGGGTCGGACCTCACCTGGCGCTGGGTCACCGGGCCGGAGAGCGCCATGGACGGAGGCAAGGGACTGGCCTTCTTTACGCAGAACACACAGTCGGGCCTTGTCACGGACGCCCAGAACGGAACGCCCGTCGGCGGCGCCTACAACAACTGGAACGACGGCGAGCCGAACAATTGGGACGGCGTCTCCGCTCCTGCCCAGGATAACACGGAGTACGAGTCGATCCTGCAGTTCACGGGCACCCTGGGCAAGTGGAACGACCTGCCCGGCGGGCCGCTGGTCCCGGTCGCCGCGCATACACTGAACACGTACGTCAAGGAGACGAACCTTGCCCCCTCTCCTCTGACCATCGATGCCGGTTCCGGAAACGTGACCTTCAGCGGGATGGTGGGAGGAAGCAAGGCCCTCGCCTCGCTAAGCGTCACCTCCACCGGCACGATCGCGATCAACGGCGGCGGCGTGACCACCGCGGGCTCCGGGACCGGAACCCAGGTGTACAACGGCAACGTCACCCTGGGAAGCGCCGACACCACACTCACCATGAACGATACGGCGACGGCCTTCACCCTTCCCGCCGGCCTGGGCATCACGAATGCGACCGGCGCCGACGCGACCCTGACCATCAAGACCACAGCGGCGATCATCCTGGGTGCGGGAAGCAGCATCGGGTCAGGAACGGGCAAACTGAATACCGTCCTGTGGGCCGACAGCGACGCCGATGGCGGCTACATTATGATAAACAAAAACAGCAGCATTGCCACCAATGGCGGACACCTCTGGATGGGAGGCGGCTCGGGAAGCACAACCTGGAACGGGCTTGTTGTGGGCGATGGGCGTGCCACCGGCAATGCCACGGTATATGAGGGCATTTATATCGACCGCGGCACACTGACAACGGATGGCGGAGATGTTGCACTGTACGGAAAGAGCCATTCGGCGGCATCGGTCGGCGCCGGCAATTATTCCACCGGTATCGCCATGGGCGGCGCCACCGGCGATACCGCCGGCTCCGCATCAATCGATGCCGGCACCGGCGGCATTCTGATCGATGGATATTCGCAGGCTGCAGCCGGTGGCGCCAATGGCGTGGAGCTGGCCTACTACGGCACGGCCACGACGGTGCAAAGCACCAGCGGCAATATCACCATCAAAGGCGAATCCGAGAGCGGCAGAGGCATGACCTTTCAGAACAACGTCACGGTTGCGGCGACCGGTGGCGGCACGGTGACGCTGGAAGGCACAGCGAAATCAGGGGATCAATATGGGATTTCCATGAATGGTGCAAATGCCAGGACGTTCGCCGACAGCGGCCTGATCCGCATGACGGCCACGGGCAGCGGTTCGGCTGAAGACATGCGTCTCTGGGGTCCCGTCGGATCCGCAACGGGCGGCCTGGTCGAGAGCTCCACCAGCAACATCGAAATCAATGCCAATTCCCTGGCGGCATTCGACGCAGGCACAACCTTCAAAAGCAGCGGCATCCTGACCATTCAGCCGCGCACCGCCTCCACCACCATCGGCGTTGCGGGCGGCGCGGGCACGCTGCAGCTACCGGCCGGCTATTTCTCCAGCAACTTCACCGACGGCTTCTCCGCCATCACCATTGGCAGCGCCACGGCGGGTGATATCACGGTCGGCAACTCGGCGCTGACGTACAATGACCCGCTGACGCTGAAGACAGCGGGCAGTATTGTGGTAAACAGCGGTGCCGGCCTTACCGGGGCGGCTGGACAGACGGCGCACCTGATCCTGAACGCCGATGCCGACGCCAACGGTGGCGGCATTACCGTCAACTCCGGTGTTACAGTCAACACGAACGGCGGTGCCATCGTTATGGGCGGCGGGACTTGTACGGCAGCGGGATGCACAAACGCGGCCAAGGGCAATGGCGCGGTTGGTACGGGCGGAATCGACCTGATCGGTGCGAATGGCAGCCCGATCACCCTCCAGTCGGCGGGCGGCGCCATCCGGATCTGGGGGGAAGGTCCTAATACCGGAGGTTCGGGAGTCCGAATCGGCTATACGGGCATCGACAGTGGCGCTTCCGGTTCCATCTGGCTGAGAGGGGACGGCTTTTACACCATTACGGTGAACGGCAATGGAAATGGCCTGGCAGTCTACAATGAATCGACCATCCGGGGCGGAAGTGGCGGCATGACCCTGATTGGCAATGGCAGCGTGAACGATCCTGCAAATGCCCAGTGGTCTACGGCACTGTATCTGGTGAATTCCTCGTCGGCTTATACCACGGACGGCGGGATCCTCTCGGCATCCGCCACCATCGGCCAGGGGAACGGAACCCAGAATAATTACATGTATTTTGACACAACGAGCGGCCTGGGAGGGGCCCTGCAGAATGGCGACATCCAGATCGCTTACAGTGGAACTAGTACGCGGCCTGTTTATCTGCCGAACGTTGTTCTGCCTGCAGGCAACCTGAACGTAGCCTCCCATCGCGGCATCGCGGCAGGCAATACACAGACGGTTGCCGGAACGACAACCCTGAATGGCGGCGGTGCCGGCTTCGATATCGACCTTGCCAGTGCCGGCATCTTCAATACCGGAACGCTGACCGTTTCCAATGTCCGCAACATTTCGATTGCCGATCCGGATACGCTGAATCTCGGCACCGTCACGGCCGGCGGTACGGTCGGCATCGCCACGCTGACGGGCGACCTGACGGTCTCGGAAAACATAACGACGACGGATGCCTCCGCGGCGGCTATTGTTCTGAATGCCGGCAAGGACACGGCGGCCGGCACGGCAACCGGCGGCAACATCGTCATCTCCGGCTCCCCGGTCATCACCACCGGCGCCGGCGGCCGGGCGACGCTTTTCACCGGCAGCGTGAGCGGCAGCACGGGCCTGACCGCCCTTGCCGGGTCCGGCAGCGGCCGGTTCCGCTACAACAGCGACGAGGCGGCCACCCATTATACCGCCCCGCTCGGTGCGGGTCTGTACGCCATTTACCGCGAACAGCCCCTGGTCACGGTCACCCCCGATGGAAAGACCGTCACCTACGGCACGGCGCCGGTGTTCACCTACGGCACGAGCGGCCTGGTGAACGGGGACGCCTCGGCGGGGATATCCGGGACCGCCACCTGGGATGTGGGCGGCGCAACATCAACCAGCGGCCGGCACATCACCGGCAGCCACGACATCAGCTACAGCGGCGGCCTGGCGAGCAGCCTGGGGTACGGGTTCGTGAACGACGCAGCGAGCACGGACGAGCTGACGGTCAATCAGAAGGCCATCACGGCCACGGGCATCACCGCCGCCAGCAGGGTCTACGACGCCACGACCGCGGCAACGATCGACGCTTCCGGGGCCGCCCTCACCAACGGGGCCGCCGCCGCCGACGACAACAAGTACTACACCGGGGATGCCGTCGTGCTCGACACGACGGGCGCCACCGGCTCCTTCGCCGACAAAAACGCGGGCCTCGCCAAGGCCGTCACCGTCAGCGGCCTGGCCCTGTCCGGTGCAGACGCCGGCAACTACTCCGTCTCCGACGCCTCCGGAGCCACGGCGGACATCACCCCGGCTCCCCTGACGGTCACCGCAAACGACGATTCGAGAACCTACACCGGCGTCCCCTACAGCGGCGGCAACGGGGTCACCTTCGCCGGCTTCGTCGGCGGCGAGACAAGCACCGTCCTGGACGGAATGCTGGGCTACGGCGGGCCGAGCCAGGGAGCCGTCGACGCCGGAACCTACGGCATCGATCCCTTCGGCCTCACCTCTGCCAACTACGCAATCCTCTACGTGAACGGCATCCTGACCATCACCGGGACCCCGGCGCGCTCCCCCTCGAACGACCCGGGCGTCGAGGCGGCGTCCTCCAGCCTGACGAGCTCTCAGGACTCCGTCAACGGTACCGGGCAGGGGGAGAGCGGCTCCCCGGGATCGCCCGGCACACCCTCGCTGGGACCGGGAGCAGGCAGCACCAGCCTGGCCGCCGCGGGCGTCCAAACCCTGGTCACGATCCGGACGGGGGGAAGCGCGGTCCTGAGCACCTCTGCCTTCTCCTCCCCCGTGACCTTCGGCGCGGACGGACAGACGACGACCCTGACCGTCACGGGCGCCGATGGATCCGGCCCCATGACCGAGGTCGGCACCCTGCCGGTGTTTACCCGGACGGGCAACACACCACCCGTCCTCCAGGGGAACTTCCTGGTCCGGGAAAGCGGCACGGCTCTCTCCCTGACTCCGGCAGGATCCGCCGCGGCGGCGCCACCGGCGACGGACATCGCCGCGGGCAGATCGGCGCCCTTCACGCTCACCCTGGAAAACGGCATGACGCTGCAGATGACCGTGACGGTCACCCCCGACGGAGTCCTGGTGGTCTCGGCCCCCGACGCCGCCGGGGCGATCGACATCCGCCAGGCGATCCTCATGGGCGCCATGGTGGCCAGGAAGGCCCTCCAGGTCGAGCCGGGCTCCCTGTCGGCGGCGCTGTTCGTGAGAATCTGAACGGCAATCAGGAGGATTCGGAAGGGCGGCCCGAACCGCCGGAAGGGCTTGCGGATTCGGGAAAAGCAGAGGGCTGCCGAGACGCCACAAAACCGCCGAGAAGCTGGAGCAGGCTGTCAACGCGATCCCGGCGGAGATTCCGGTCCGGGTCCTCCCACGACACCAGCGCGCGGTCCACCGGCGCGACGCGGGTGAGCCGGTCGACGGGAGAACCGTTGTGCAGCCACTCATCGGTCTCCACCACCAGGATCGGCTCCCCGACCCGCCGGTCCATCAGGAGCGCCCGGCACCTCCTGAACAGGCCGCGGAACGCAAGGGACATCTCCGCGGCGGTGTCGTCCAGGGTCAGGGCCGCACTGGTCAGGAAACACCGGCCCCCCTTCATCAGGCGTTCCCGCTGCCGCGCCTTCGCGGCGGCCATCGCCTTGCCGGCACCCATGAATGCCTCGACGGGAATGCGTCCGTCTCCATCATGGAGCCCCGTCATGGAGGTTTCATCGAAGGCAGGCGTTCCGCCGGACCCTCCTGCGGAATCGCAGGCATTGAAAGAGGCACCGCCGGTCAAAGCCGCTTTCAAGGCTCCCGCCTGGAATCGGCAAAGCGGCGGAAGGTGATAATCCTTGACCGCCCCGAGCCGCCATATTAATAAACGGCTGTTGGAA
>CAYNEJ010000127.1:0-9574 GCA_964396205.1 uncultured Syntrophaceae bacterium | reverse complement strand
AAGGGCTGAAGCTTTTCCTCAAGGGAGACCGTTGTTACAGTGAAAAGTGCGCGTATGAAAGGCGTGGTTACGCGCCGGGCGAGCACGGACAGATTCGGAAGAAATTCTCCGATTATGGTGTCCAGTTGAGGGAGAAACAGAAACTCAAGAGGATGTACGGGGTGCTGGAGAAGCAGTTCCGCGGCTATTTTGCCATGGCGGACCGCCAGAAGGGAATCACTGGAACGAATCTGCTGGTTCTTTTGGAGCGCAGACTGGACAACATGGCTTTCCGCATGGGATTTGCCAGCTCCCGTACCGAGGCTCGCCAGCTTGTCCGGCACAACCATTTCATGGTGAACTCCAAACCGGTCAACATTCCTTCATACCTTGTGAAAGCCGGCGACTCGATCGAAATTCGAGAGGGGAGCCGAAAAGTGGAAAAAATTATCGAGGCAATGGAAACAGTGGCCAGGCGGGGAGTTCCCTCCTGGTTGGATCTGGATAAGGAGAACTTCCGGGGAGCCGTCAGGGCTCTTCCCAGCCGTGAAGAACTCACCATGCCCGTGCAGGAGCAGCTGGTCGTCGAGCTGTATTCAAAATAACGGCTGATGACTTGGCTTGAAAGTGGCGGAAAGGAAATCACGTCTATGCAAAGCAATTGGCGCAGTCTGATACGGCCAAAACGTATCGAGTGCGATGAGGGCACGCATACCCGTTCCTATGGAGAGTTCACCTGCCAGCCCCTGGAGAGAGGATTCGGCATCACGCTGGGCAATGCCCTGCGAAGAGTGCTTCTTTCATCCATTCAGGGGGCAGCGGTCGTATCCGTAAAGTTCGACGGTGTCCTTCATGAGTTTGATACAATTCCGGGTGTGAAAGAGGATGTGACGGACATCATCCTCAACATCAAGGGTGTCCGTTTTAAGATGCACGGAGATGGTCCACGGACGGTAACCATTGACCGTACGAAGTCTGGAACCGTAACGGCAGCGGACATTATAACCGACGGAACGGTGGATGTGCTCAATCCGGAGCACTATATCGCCACCTTGTCGGGAGAAGCGCCGTTCAAGGCCTCCATGGTCGTGAAAATGGGGAAGGGCTACGTGCCGGCGAAGCGGGAGCGGGATGTCGATCAACCGGAAGGGACGATCAACATTGACGCTATTTTCTCGCCGATGAAGAAGATCAATTATACCGTAACTTACGCCCGTGTGGGCCAGGTGGCGGATTACGACAAGCTGATCCTGGAAGTATGGACCGACGGAAGCGTTCTTCCCGAAGATGCCGTGGCGTATGCCGCAAAAATCCTCAAGGATCAACTGGACACCTTCATCAATTTCGACGAGGTGGAGGAAGAGGAGTCGCCCGCACAGGAACCGGAGCGGGACGTCAACGAAATGCTGCTCCGCAGTGTCGATGACATGGAACTCTCCGTGCGTTCGGCCAATTGTTTGAAGAACGCAGGGATAAAGCTCATCGGGGAGCTTGTCCAGAAGTCGGAAGCGGAGATGCTCAAGACAAAGAATTTCGGAAGGAAATCGCTTAACGAGATCAAGACGATTCTGGACGAAATGGGCCTCAATTTCGGGATGAAACTTGAATTCCCGCCCTGGAACCGGGCCGCCGATGCGGATGAGATCGGCGGGGGCCGTGACAGTTAACCATCCGTCGAGGAAAGGACCGGACTCATGCGTCACCGGAAACTGACAACAAAACTTGGAAGAACATCCAGCCACCGGAAAGCCATGTTCCGCAACATGGTTACCTCCTTCTTGAAATACGAGAAGGTCGAGACAACGGATACCAAGGCGAAGGAACTCAGGCGCATCGCCGAGAAGATGGTCACCCTGGGCAAGCGCGGCGATCTTCACGCCCGGCGGCAGGCCTTGGCCTATGTCCGGGACCGGGATGTCGTGGAGAAACTGTTCGAGCAGATATCATCGCGGTTCAAGGAGCGCAGGGGAGGCTACACGAGAATCGTCAAGACCGGTTACCGGACCGGTGACAATGCCCCCATGGCCCTTGTTGAGTTCGTCGGGGAGGAAAAGGAAAAGGGCCAGAAGGCCAAAAAGACTGCAAAAAGCAAGCAGAAAACCGCATAACCACGGCCGGATTACCGGCAGGATACCCTGAGCATTGACGAGAGGCAGGCCGGTCAGGCCTGCCTCTCTTTTTTCTTGTCTTTTTCCCGGTTCGGAGCTACGTAACCATCGCAGGAAGAAACGGGATTGATCCCGAAAAGGATAACCGACGAAAGGAGATACCATGGCGGATATCAAGGTTGGAGAAGTTGTGAAGTTTTTTGCGAAGCCAAGCGTCGCCGCCGTCAAAATCACAGACGGGGAACTCAAGGTCGGGGAGTCCATCAAGTTTTTTGGCCATACAACGGATTTGACGATGGCGATCGACTCCATGGAAGTGAACAACCAGAAAGTGGAGAAGGCTGTCGCTGGCGATTACATTGGAATCCAGGTGCCCGACCGGGTGCGCCCCGGAGATGAGGTCTTCAAGGTAGAATAGCCGGGCAGGTCATCACAGGTTCAGGCAGGCCATGGGCTGGCGTTTTTCATCCGCCTGGCTCATGGCTTTTTCTTATCCTTCCAATCGGTCCCTTCCAAACATGTCGTACCAAGAGGCTCTTCAGTATCTTGCGCATCTCGGAGATATGGGCATTTGTCTCGGCCTGGATCGTCTGCGCCGTGTTCTGGAGCGTCTGGACAATCCGCAGGACGCCTGTTCTGCGGTGATCATCGCGGGTACAAACGGCAAGGGATCCGTTGCCGCCCTCATATCGTCCGTTCTTCAAGCCGCAGGGCTCTGTGTCGGTCTCTATACATCTCCTCACCTGCTGGATCTGCGGGAGAGAATCCGGGTGGCGGGAAGATGGATCGACAAGGAGGACTTCTGCCGCCATGTCCGTGAGATCCGAGACGCCCTTGCGGATGATCCTCTTACCTATTTTGAGTTTGTCACGGCGGTCGCATTCCTTGAATTCCGCAGGGCCGGTGTCGATGCCGCCGTTCTGGAGGTGGGCATGGGCGGCCGGCTTGACGCCACCAATCTGGTCAGGGATCCGGTGGTGTCCTTGATTACGACGATTGGGCTGGAACATACGGCCTACCTGGGAGGGACGCTTCATGAGATAGCAGCAGAGAAAGCAGGTGTAATCCGGGATGGAGGGATCTGCGTCACCGGCGTAAGGCAGCCTTCGGCCCTCGATGCACTTGAGGATACATGCCGGCGGAGAAGTGCAGAGCTGTACAGGCTGGGAAAGGAGTTCATCGCCCGTTCCCAGGGGAGGAACACCTTTTCCTACCGGGGCCGGATATGGGAGGAGAGCTCCCTGCCGTGCCCACTGCGGGGGCGGCATCAGGTCGATAATGCCGCCGTGGCCCTTGCCGCACTGGAAGTTATGGCTGAGCGCGGGTTTCCGGTGGACGGAGCGGCAATCCGGTCGGGCCTCTCTGCGACGCGCTGGCCGGGACGGATGGAAATGGTTCCGGGTACTCCGCAGATTATGCTGGACGGAGCCCACAACCCCGCTGCGATGACCGTTCTCTGCAGGGCCTTGAAGCGCGATGCAGCGTCCAGACCGGTTGTCTTCCTGTTCGGCGTGCTGGGTGACAAGGACGTCGTTTCCATGCTGAAGAAGATGAAAGGCGTGGCCTCGCATGTGATTCTCACGGAAACCCCGTCGGAGCGGGGCCTTCCCACGGGAGAACTTAAAAAACTCGCCTCCGGCCTGTTGCCGGTGCCCATCGAGGTCTGCCCGGATCCTTACAAAGGCCTGCGGAGAGCCGGAACAATCGCCGGGAAGCAGGGTCTGGTCTGTGTGACCGGGTCTCTGTACCTGGTTGGCGCCATGAAAAAGCTGTTCCCTCCTGATGCAGAATATGATACGGAAAGTCCTCCGTAAACGCAGGAATGTACAAGGATATCCGCTTACAATCGGGAATGGGGCCTCATGGGTGCAGGCAAAGCCGGTCGCATCATAACGCTATTCTTCTTTCTTTTCCTGACCTTCCAGATATTTTCTCCCCTGACGGCGGCCGCTTCCGTGGCCGGTATCGATGCTGTTCCGGAAACGCGTCCGCTGGAATCCGCTCCGCCGGACTCAACGACGGACGCGGAAGAGAAAGAAAACCGGACAGGCGGCCGGCCCGCGGAGCAGGAAACGTCGGATGATGGAAAAGAATTCCGGGCGCCGGAAAAGCCGGGTGCTTTTGCCGGGACGGTAACGGATCCCTTTGGGAAACCCCTTCCGGAATCGCTGGTGGAACTGGTTCACAGGCCGGGAATCCAGGTCCGGACCGACCGCGAGGGCCGCTTCTCCATCACCGCGCCACCCGGTGAGCCGTTTCTGCTCAAGATCACCCTGACGGGATATCTTCCCCTTTTCATTTCCCGACCGGAGTCCGGCCCTCCCGCCGCGGGCGGACCGCTTCGGTATGTCCTGTACCCGGACCAGGAAAGCACGGTCCCGACCGTCGGCAAGGATGGTCCCGTCCAGGTTGAAGCGGACCAATTCGGATTCGAGCAGGATCCCGAGGCATACCTGGCGACGGGCAATGTTTTCATCACCTACGACAGCACAGTCCTCGTTGCGGAAACCGTCCGCATCGACCGGGTTACCGACGAGGCCTCAGCAGAAGGGCACGTGCTGGTCCTGGGCGACGGGGACATTCTGGAGGGGGACAGGGGAAAGCTCAAGCTGCAGGCCAAAACGGGCGTCATTTACCAGGGTCGGCTGTTCCTGGCGAAAAATCATATGTATGTCCAGGGAGACCGGATCGAAAAGCGGGCCGAATCCACCTACTGGGTGGAAAATGCCTCGGTGACGCCCTGTGACGGAGAAACGCCTGACTGGCGGTTCACGGGTCGGCAACTCGACGTGACCATCGACGGGTATGGCAAGATATACCACGGGCGATTCGAAGTGCGGAATATGCCCGTGATCTATACCCCGTTTCTGCTGTTTCCGGCCAAGACCACCCGGCAGTCCGGCTTTCTTCTGCCCTATCTGGGCTATTCAAGAGACAAACTGGGCGTGGATGTGCAGGTGCCTTTCTATTGGGCTGCGGCGAAAAACATCGATGCCACGCTTTACACACGCGTCATGACCAAGCGGGGCGTCCAGGAAGGGCTGGAGGTGCGCTATGTCACGGCGGGCGGATCCTTCGGCACGATGTATGGAGACGTCCTCAGCGACCGCAAGGAAGTAAACGAGAGCCTGGGCTTCATGAGCCGGAACTGGGCGTCTGGACAGCGGCGATGGGCTCTCTGGTGGAATCACGAGACCCGGTTCGACGACGGAAGCTATATTCGCGCCGACATCGCCAAGGTCTCCGACTCCTGGTATTTTCGGGATTTCTCGTCCCACAACTACTTTCTCGGCTCTTACTCCAGTGATCAATCGGATCGTTTCCGGAGAGTCCCCTTCCTGGCGAACGAGTCCCTGACGCAGCTGGATTCCACCGTCCGTTATGTCAAGGACTGGACCAACGCCAACCTGACCGCCGCCATCCGGTATACCGACGATTTCACCAAGTCGACCAACGCCGCGACGCTGCAGCGTTACCCGGAAATCTCCTTCACCGCCCTCAAGCAGCAGCTCCTGAAAACGCCTCTGTATTACGAACTCAGCAGCGTCTATGATTACTTCTACCGGAACACCGGACAGAAGGGGCATCTGCTGGACATCAGGCCGACCATATCCATGCCGATGACCCTCTTCCGCCGGTTTCAATTCACGCCCTACATGAGCTGGCAGGGTACGTTCTGGAGCAGGGACGACGATGTCACGCTGACCACCGACACCCGACAGGGAGAGAGGCAACTCTTCCAGATGGGAGGCTCTTTATCGACGGAGGTTCAGAGGATATACGACGTCCATCTTCTTGGAGTGGATAAGGTCCGCCATGCCGTCAAACCGGAAGTGACCTATACCTACATCCCGAATACGCATCAGGGGGACATTCCCGATTTTGCCACGGCGGTCAGCGAGCAGAACACCGTACAATATGCCGTGACAAACACCCTCACGGCCCGCCGCAAGGACAAAAAAACAGGAAAGACAACCTACCAGGAATGGGTCCGGCTGAAACTAGCCCAGTCGTTCGATGTTCTTGAGGCGAAACGGACGATTGAGACGGGGACAAAGGGGAATCGGCCCTTCAGCGTGATGGATGTGGAACTCGACCTTACGCCGATCTCCTTCCTGAATTTTTCGGCCAGGAACAAGCTGGATGTTAATAACGGCGGATGGACACAGACCAATTACGATCTGACCTTGTCCGATATTCGGGGAGACACGGCTACGGTGGGTTATCGGTACACGAGGGATACCCTCGAAGAGTTGAACCTGACCATCAAGGCCGTCATCACGCCTTCCCTGGATGTGATGTACGTCCATCGCCGGAACCGTCTGGACAACAAGGACGTGGAGCGGACGTACAGTGTCCAGTACCGGCGGCAGTGCTGGGAGATCAAGGTCAGTTTCTCCGACAACGTGACCTACCTGTCCAACGGGGTGGAGGAGCCGGACCGGCTCTATGCGGTCAAGCTTTCCCTTTACGGTCTCTAGACCTCGCGGAGAGAGGACGGAAAGGCCCCTTGCGGATGAGACCGCGTGCGGCGCCGAAGGCTTCCCATGCAAGTCTTTTTCCTTGACAAACACACCTGGATTGCGTAGGTTCCACCTTTCAATTTTACATGGCTGGTGATCATCCGATGAAAACATACAGTGCCAGGAAGGAAGACGTACAGCGGGACTGGTACGTTGTGAACGCCGAGGGAAAAACGCTGGGCCGGCTGGCCAGCGAGATTGCGTCGCGCCTGCGGGGCAAGCATAAACCGATCTACACGCCCCACGTGGATACGGGGGATTTTATCATTGTCGTGAATGCCGGCAAGGTGGTCCTCACGGGTCGGAAGCTCACGGACAAGATGTACTACTCCCACTCCGGCTATCCGGGAGGACTGAAGTCCATCACAGCGGAGAAACTGTTGCAGACCCGGCCGGAAGAGGTGCTTCGCATCGCCGTGCAGGGCATGCTTCCGAAGAACACCCTGGGCAGGCAGATGCTCAGAAAGCTGAAAATCTACAAGGGCAACACCCACGGGCATGAGGCCCAGAGCCCCAGGACGCTCGAGTTGTAGGAAATCGCAAGGAAGATTCGATCTGGAGAGGAACATGGAAAAACGCTTCTACGCAACGGGCAAGCGGAAAACGGCCATCGCCAGGGTTTACATGAAGGAAGGCACCGGCCAGTTGGTCATCAACAAGCGCAACTTCGACGATTACTTCACCCGGGACAGCCTGAAGATGCTCATTCAGCAGCCTTTGGAGATCACGGGAAAGAAGGATCGTTTCGATTTCTACATCAATGTGAACGGCGGCGGCAGTGCCGGCCAGGCCGGGGCTGTCAAACACGGAATTGCGAAAGCACTCATCGATTATGACGCCGACCTGCGCTCCGTCCTGAAGCGGGCCGGTTTCCTGACCCGGGACTCCCGCATCAAGGAACGCAAGAAGTACGGACAGCCGGGGGCCAGGAAGCGATTCCAGTTCTCCAAGCGTTAAAGGAGAGGGAGGCTTTCGGGCCTCCCTTTTTTTTGCCCCTCCCGGGCATGCTTCTCCCTCTGTCCGGTACCGATCAAAGCCGGAAAATCCTGGTGACGGAAATATGAAAGTCGGAATCTATGGAGCAAGTGGATACACGGGCCAGGAGCTGCTCAGGATCCTCCTGAGCCACCCCCATGTGAATGTCACGGCCGTCACCTCCCGGCAGTACAAGGGAATGGCGGTTTCCGATCTCTATCCCGTCTTTACGGACCGCACGAACCTGGTCTTTCTCGACGCCTCTCCGGAAGAGGTGGCCGAAGCGGCGGACTTTGTCTTCCTGGCCCTCCCGCACGGCGGCGCGATGAAAGTCGCCTCCCATTTTCTCGATGCCGGGAAGAAGGTCGTTGACCTGAGCGCCGACTTCCGCCTCCGGAAAGTGGAAACCTTCGAGGCCTGGTACCAGAAGCACGGGGCCCCGGACCTGATCCGGGAAGCGGCCTATGGCCTGCCGGAACTGTACCGGAAGGAGATCCGGGCGGCCCGGTTTGTCTCGAACCCCGGCTGCTATCCCACCAGCGTCATCCTCGGGTTTGCGCCTCTCCTGAAAGAGGGCCTGGTCGACACGGAGACGCTCATCGCCGACTCGAAGTCCGGCGTAAGCGGCGCCGGCCGGGAGGCCCAGGTCGGATCGCTCTTCTGCGAGGTCGACGAAGGCTTCAAGGCCTACAAGGTGGGCCAGCACCGGCATACGCCGGAGATTGAGCAGGAACTGGGCGTCCTGGCGGGCCGGGAGATCCTTCTCTCCTTCACTCCCCATCTGCTCCCGGTGAACCGGGGGATCCTGAGCACGCTTTACGCGCGGCTCGAACGAAAAGTCACCACGGCGGATCTCCTGGATCTTTATCGACGCTTCTACGAGCATGAACCCTTTGTCCGGATCTACCGGGAAGGAAGCATTCCCAACATCTCGTCGGTCAGGGGAACGAACTTCTGCGACATCGGCGTCGTCTCCGACAGTCGGACGGGACGGGTCATCGTGCTGTCCGCCATCGACAACCTGGTGAAGGGGGCCTCGGGGCAGGCCGTCCAGAACATGAACCTGATGTGCGGTTTCCCGGAGGGCACAGGGCTGGAGATGCTGTCCGTATTCCCCTGATGCCCGTCCGTGGTTCGGCCTGTCGTCTTGCGATCCGGTTCCCCGGATTGTGCGGGCAGGCAGTAAAAACAATCCCGCAGGCGGGACGCTGAGAGATTTTCCTGACGGATCGCCTGCTCACGGAGGAGTTTTCATGTCCCTGAAACTCTACAACACTCTGACGAGGCGAAAAGAGGAATTCAAACCCATCAAGCCCGGGAAGGTGGGGATATACGTCTGCGGAATCACCGCCTACGATGTCTGCCATATCGGCCACGCCCGCTCCGCCGTCGTCTTCGACGTCATCACCCGCTACTTCCGCTATGCCGGGTTCGACGTCACCTACGTCAAGAACTTTACCGACGTGGACGACAAGATCATCGAGCGGGCCAACCGGGAGAAGACGACCATCGGGGATGTCTCGGAGCGCTTCATCGTCCGGCACAACGAGGACATGGGGGCTCTCGGCATCGAGCCTCCCACGGTGACGCCGAAGGCGACGGAGAACATCGACGGCATGATCCGCCTCATCCGGACCCTGGAGGGAAAGAGACTGGCCTATGCGATGGACGGGGACGTCTATTATTCCGTGGAGGGATTCCGGGGCTACGGAAAGCTGTCGGGGCGAAACCTGGAAGACATGATGGCGGGCGCCCGGGTGGACGTGAACGAGCGGAAAAGGAACCCCCTGGACTTTGCCCTCTGGAAGGCCAGCAAGGAGGGGGAGCCCTGGTGGGAAAGCCCCTGGGGGCCCGGCCGGCCGGGGTGGCACATCGAGTGCTCCGTCATGAGCCAGCGTTTTCTCGGCGAGACCTTCGACATCCACGGCGGCGGCGAGGACCTGATTTTCCCCCACCATGAAAACGAGATCGCCCAGTCCGAGGGCGCCT
>CAYNEJ010000126.1:0-9585 GCA_964396205.1 uncultured Syntrophaceae bacterium | reverse complement strand
AATACTGCAAGGGGAAAATGGCCAACTTCAAGGTCCCGAAGAAGTTCATCATCCGACCGCTCCTGCCGCTCCTGGCCAACGGCAAGGTGAACAAGCTGGCCCTGAAGGAAGAATGCAAGAATGTTTCCGGCACAAAATGATTGTGAGGCCTTTACAATGAAACTGAGTTCAAGTTTTGCGGGAACCCCACTGCGTGAATACGAAACCGCCGTCCACTGGCGCGACACCATGAATTACGCTGCCGCGATCGGCGACAACAACCCTCTTTACCTTGACGACGAACGGGAGCAGGGGGTCATCTCCCCGCCCATGTTCGCCGTGGCGCTGACCTGGCCGATATCGGAGCACCTCTACGATTCCATCGAGGACAAAAGCTTCCCGGCGGCGGTGCTGCAGAGGCAGGTTCATTACCGGGAGCACCTGGAGTTCATGAGGCCCATGGTCCCCGGCGACCGCCTCCGGATCAAGGGGCGCCTGGCCGCCGTCACCCCCCATCCGGCGGGGACGAGCCTGGTCATCCGCTACGACGCCTTCGACGCCCGGGGAGAACCCGTTTTTACGGAGCACATCACCGGCCTGCTGAGGGACGTCGCCTGCGAGGGAGAAGGAAGAGGTGCGGAATCCCTCCCCGCCCAGGACGGGGATGCCGGAAACGGGGATGCACTGTGGTCGTCCCGGATCGACATCGACCCCTTGTGCCCGTTCGTTTATGACGGCTGCACGCGCATCCACTTTCCGATTCACACATCGAAGAAATTCGCACACCGGGTGGGACTTCCCGACATCATCCTGCAGGGCACCGCGACGCTGGCCTTCGCGGTCCGTGAAGTCACGCGCCGGGAGCCCGCCGCCGATCCTTCGAAGATCCGGAGCATTTCCTGCCGGTTTGCCGGCATGGTGTTTCCGGGTGAACGGATCGAAGTCCAGTTGATCGGAAGGGAGACACAGGGAAGCGAGGTGCACCTGTTTTTCAGGGTTCTCAACGAGAAAGGCAAGCCTGCCCTTCAGGACGGCAGGGTAACGATCCTGCCCTAGCCTGAAAAGGAAGGGCTGCCCATCCTTTCCCGGTGGGCCGTTGCCTGCTGCCGGTCGTGCCACCGATTGCAATCGAAAAGAGAAGGTGGTATCGCTCTACCACCTTCTCTTTTCCAGGCAGGCCGGCGAATGACCATAGAAAAAACCGCTTCCAATGAGGCCGAGAGGCCATCGCTTCCCGCAAAAGTCAAGGAACGCCTGTATCCGGCGGTCCTCGATCTGTTCTCACAGAACGACTTTCACCAGGTGAACCTGCGGGAGATCTACCGCCGGTCCGGCATCAGCCCCAGCACGATCTACAAGTATTTCCCCTCCAAGGAGGCACTCCTCTTCGCCATCCTCGACGAAAAGATCACCGAGGTCGGCCGGCTGGCCGAAATCCACATCAAGGGAATCGAAAGCACCCGGGAGATCCTCCGCAAGATTTTCTGGGTGACCCTGGATTTCTACGACCAGAACCCGGGGGTGGCGATCACAGCCTTCATCACGGTCCCCATGAGAACATGGATGCGGGAGCAGTCCTACATCCGGGAAGACGCGACGAAGATGTTCGAAGAGGTCTGTGAACACGGCCGCAAACGGGGGGAAATCGACCCGTCGATCCGCCCGCGGGACATCATGGATCTTTATTTCATGTTCTGCTACCGGCAGATCCACCTGTGGTTCTTCCAGGGCATGAAATGGAAACTGGCGGACACCCTCCCCGCGTTCTATCCCATGTTCTGGAAGATCGTCTCGGCCGAGGGCGCGCCGCTGCCGGTCCGGACGGACTGACGGGAAGAGAGACGCGGTGGCAAAGGCCTCGGCGAGCGGACTCGGCTCCAGCCAAAAGATGAAGCGAGAATAAGGACCGCGCGGGTCCGGGTGTGGCGGCGAGCCGCCGGGACGCCATGGAACGGACGCTGACGGTCCGCAGGTATCTACGTCAGAATATAATCGCCCCGAATCCTGACAATGGCTCCCCCGCCGAACCAGACGCGCAGGCCGTCCCCGTCATCCCGGGCCAGCAGCCGGACGATGTTCGGCCTTCCAAAATCGCCGTTCTGCTCCAGGCTGATGGACGATCCGTCCCAATACCCGTTCCTCAGGAGATAGCCGCCGAAGGCCGCGTTGCCGGATCCCGTGGCGGGGTCTTCGAGATACCCGAAGGTCGGCGCAAACACGCGCGTCCGGAAGGCGTTCGCCCCCTCCGCCGTTTCACGGGAGTACACCGTCACGATATCGACGGAGTGAGCCTCGCAGTAGGACTTCAACTCCTCCAGGCAGGGAGACATCCCCAGCAGCACATCCAGCCGCCGGATCGGAACGATCAACGTCTGAAGGCCGGCGTTCACGACGGATATCGGACAATCCCGATCCAGATCGCCGGAATCGATGCCCGCGGACTCCGCAAAGCCATTCCCGTCGATCCGGACATCTGCAAATACGGGCTCGGGCGCCGCAACGAACACCGCGTTTTCCCCCTCGATCCTGTTTTCCACCGTCAGCGTCCCCATGTTGTTGACGATCCGGATGCTCCTCCGGCCGAGAAGCGCAGGGTCACTCCCGATCAGGTCATACATGACGGCAATGGTCGCATGGCCGCAGAACGCAACTTCCCGCTCCGACGAGAAGTACTTCAGGCCGTACGTTCCATCCTCGATTTTCCAGAGATACCCCACTTCGGAAACGAACCCCTTCAGCTCCCGGGCGATTCTCAGCATTTCATCGGCCGTGATCTCACCCGGCGCATTCAGGTAGACCGCCCCGGCGGGGTTGCCTTCCGATGTCGCCGTGGCAAAGGCGTCGATCTTCTTGAATGGAAACGATTTCTGCAAAGACGGAACAGGCATGGATTCACCTCCGGTTGACGGGATCGGCGGCCGCCGGCAGGACGGCAGGCCTGAAACCCGAATCGCCTCCCCGGCCTCCCGGACGGGGAAAGCGCAAAGACAGTCTATCGTCCGTTTCGGCCGCATCGATCCGGGAAAAGCCTGGATGACCGGAGTCCCCACCGGGCCAGGCGGAATTCCGCGGCCGTCCGGAGGCAGCCGAAGCCGTATTTCATGCTGCGGCGGAAGTTGATCGACGAGGCCTCGGCGAAATATCGGGTGGGACAGCTCACCTCGGCAACGATATAGCCGAACCAGACGATCTGGGCCAGCATCTGGTTGTCGAAGACGAAATCGTCCGAATTCCCTTCCAGGGGGAGCCTCTCCAGGAGCTCCCTGGAAAAAGCCCGATAGCCCGTGTGGTATTCCGACAGCTTGGCTCCGATCAGGAAATTCTCCACCAGCGTCAGGAACCGGTTGGCGGCGTACTTCCACAGGGGCATGCCGCCCGTGAGCGCGTATCCCCCCAGGATCCTGGACCCCAGGACACAGGAATAGAGGCCGCTGGCGATCATGGACGCCATGGCGGGGATGAGCTTCGGCGTATACTGGTAGTCGGGGTGAACCATGATGACGATGCCCGCCCCCTCCGCCAGGGCCAGGCGATAGCAGGTCTTCTGGTTCGCCCCGTAGCCGCGGTTCTGATCATGGACGAAGACCTTCGTCTTCGGCAGGGCGGTGGCGATTTTCGCCGTTTCGTCATGGCTGGCGTCGTCCACCAGGATCACGAGGTCCACGATTCCCTGCTCCATCACCTCATCATAGGTCTTTTTCAGGGTCTTCGCCGCGTTGTAGGCCGGCATGACGACGACGATTTTTCGGTCAAGAAGCATGCTTTCTCCACCCCAGAGACAGGAGCCCGTTTACCATGACGACAGGAGCCGCGACCGGGATCGCGAACGACCCGGAATCTTCCCGGTCACTTTCGCGATTTTCGGTATTTCATGAGCTCCGCCCGGAGCCAGGAGCCGCTCTCGATGATCTTGCCCCCGCCGCAGCGGACCTGATAAGGCTTCCCGCTGGAGCTGCTTTTCGAGGCGGCCCGCTCGATGAACTCCTCGGCGGAGGAAACCATTCCCTTCTCGAGGAGATACCGATACTTCCTCCGGAGATGCTCCACTGCCTCCCGGCTGCCGTACCAGGAGCCGTTCCGGTAGAAGTCGCAGCCGGAGGTCTCCAGACGGGCAAAGAGATACGCGATCTCCGCCCCGGCCGCGGGAGGCGGTTCTCCCGCCTGGGAAACAGAGATCATCAGCAGGGATACGGCAAAAAGCACAGATCTCACAATGTTTCCGCATGATGACGATGAATACCGTTCCATTTTCCGATCCGCGGCCGAAGGTTCAGCCGTTGCATGCCGATGCATAGCCTGTAAGCCCGGCGATTGCAACGGGGTTCCGCACAAAGACAATCCGGCGCCAGGACCTGCCTGGCGCCGGATCGGGGAAATCCCTGCCCGATGGATTACGGGAAGGGGGAGAGACGCTTCTTCAGAAATCCTTTTTTCGCATTGCTACGGTTCCAACCTCGTTTTTCTTTTTCCGATTTCAGAATTTTTCATCGTAGGCCCGGGCCAGAAGCGAGATGTAATGGCCGGCGGCAATCGGCTGTCCTGCCCGGGCAAGACCCTCGGAGAGCTGCATCATACAGCCGGGACATCCCGTGACGACCCTCTCGGCGCCCGTCCGGAGAATATCCTCGATCTTCCGGCCGGTGATCCGGAGGGACGTCTCCGGATGAGTGATCGTGTAAGAGCCGCCGCTTCCGCAACAGGCGTCCGGCCTCGCCATTTCCGTGAATTTCACGCCGGGGATCGACTGCAGGAGGATCCGGGGCTCCGTGAAAACCTTCATGACTTTTTTCAGGTGGCACGAATCATGGTATGTGACGGTCTCCTCCACGCGCCCTCCCGGTTGCCGAAACGGAACGACGGCCGTCAGAAAGGTGGAGACGTCGAAGGTGCGGCTCTGCCAGAAGGCCGCCCTGGGGCCATAGACCGGGTCGTCCGCCAGGATCTTCGGGAAGCCGTGCTGCCAGGACTCGCCGCAGGACCCGCAGGCTGTCACGATCTGATCGGCTCCGCAGGCCTCCATGGCGTCGAGGTTTTTCCGCGCCAGGTCCCTTGCCCCTTCCACGTCGCCGTGGGCGAGCAAAGCGATGCCGCAGCACTGCTGGCCCCCGGGAACAAGAACCTCCACGTCGTTGGCGTTCAGCACCCTGACCACGTCCCAGGCCACATCGGGAAAGATGTAGTTGAAGGTGCACCCGGTGAAAAAGGCGACGGCCGCTTTCGGGTTATGGAAGGAAATCCGCTCCGGCGCCTGCTCGCGAAAGGGCGTGGCGGCCAGGCCGGGAAAGATCCGTTTCGCCAGAAGCCCGACGTTGAAGCGGAGCTCGTACCCGGCCTCTCCGGGAATCCGGCGCAGGCCCAGCCCCTGCATGGAGGCCCCTGTCTTCATCAACCGGTTGAAGAGAGGCTGATTTCTCAGGGTCCGGAAAATCATCCGCTTGGCGGCATGGAGGCCCATCTCCCTGGCCAGGGCGGCCCGGAGGGCGATCACGATGCCCCCCACGTCCACGCCGCAGGGACAGTTCTGCATGCAGGAGGTGCAGACAAGGCAGTTGAAAAGTTTTTCCTGAACGCTTTCGTCATCGAGGCGAAGGTCGCCATTCAGGACCGCCTCGGCGATGGCAAGTTTCCCCCGGGCAAAGGAAGCTTCGTTTTTTCCCGTCGGATACACGGGACAGACGGCCATGCAGTTGCCGCATTTCATGCATTTTGCGAGGGCGTCGGCCACGCCGTCTAGCGTGTCGTAGAGGGCCGTATTCATGTCAGGAATTCCTTCTCAGAGGCACCATCTTGGCCGGGTTCAGAATGGAATCGGGATCCAGGGCATCCTTCAGGCGGCGCATCAGGTTGAGCCCGCTGCCGTTCAACTCGTCTCCGAGGTATTTCATCTTGGCCAGCCCGATCCCGTGCTCGCCGGAAAGGGTTCCACCAAGCCGGAGCGCCGTGGAGAAAATCTCGTCCACGGCCCGGTGGACCCGCTCCATTTCCTCCGTGTTTCGCACGTCCGTCAGGATGGTGGGATGAAGATTCCCGTCGCCGGCATGGCCAAAGGTCCCGATCCGGAGGCGATACCGGCGGGCGATGTCCTGAACGGCCACGAGCATGTCGGCAATACGGTTCCTGGGCACCGTGGCATCTTCCAGGATCGTCGTGGGGCTGACCTGCGCCAGGGCGGGAAGGGCGGCCCTCCGGGCCGTCCAGATCCGGTCTCTCTCCATCTCCGACTGGGCGAGCCGGGCCTTCCCTCCGTGCTCCCCGATCACCTTCAGCACAGCCTCCGCCTCCGTATCCACCAGGTCCCGGGACCCGCCGTCGACCTCGATCAGGAGAAGCGCTTCCGCATCCGTCGGCAGTCCAGCCTTCGCGTAGCTCTCGACAGTCTGAATGGTCACCCGGTCCATGATCTCCAGCGTGGCGGGGATGATGTGGGCCTTGATGATGCCCGTCACCGTGTTTCCGGCGTCTTCGAGCCGTTGAAACGTCGCCAGCATGGCCTTCCGGTACTTGGGAGGCGGGACGAGCTTGACGGTGATCTGGGTGATGATCCCCAGGGTGCCTTCGGAGCCTACGAAGAGGGAGGCGAAATCGTAGGCGGTGACATTTTTCACCGTCTTCCCGCCGAACTTGAAGATTTCCCCCGATGCCAAAACAACCTCCATCCCCAGGACATAATGCTTGGTCACGCCGTATTTCAGTCCCCGCAGTCCTCCCGCGCATTCCGCGACGGATCCCCCCATGGTCGCCGTCGTCACCGTACCCGGATCGGGGGGATACATCAGCCCGTATGGCGCCACAGCATCATTGAGGGCCTGGATGACGACCCCCGCCTGCACCGTGGCCGTCAGGTTTTCCGGGTCCACTTCCAGGATCCGGTCCATTCTCTGAAACGACAGGACAATGCCGCCCTGGATCGGAATGGTTCCCCCGCTGAGATTGGTCCCCGCCCCGCGGGGATAGACGGCCAGCCCGTTGTTCCTGGCGATCAGGACGATGTTCCGGACTTCCGCCGTGGTCGCCGGCAGCACAATCACGTCGGGCATCCGGCTCGGCAGATCGGGTGTGGCATCGTAGCTGTACGTAACAAGATCGGCCCGGTCCTTCAGGACATTTGATGCGCCGACGATGTCCTTCAACTGGGCGATCACGAAATCCTCGACCATATTTTCTTTCTCCATGAATGAATGTTTCGGACTTTCTTCTTTCACCGATCCGGTTCCCGGCGCCCGACTCATCTTTTCGCCGGGTTGCACGAAGATGAATCAACGCACAGGCCCCGAGTCAGCGCTTCCGGACAGTCTCCCGGACAACGGCCGGCTCCGCTTCCCTTGCACTCCTGGCAATGAAGGTGAGGATGACAACGGCGGCCACGGCGACGCCCAGCCAGGCCGCCCCGCCTCCCGACAGGGACGACGGCGCCGCAGCGGCAACGGGCGCCGCGGTCTTTTCATAGACCGGAACGATCCACTGGATGACATAGGCCTGCAGATAAGCCATCACGCCGATGACCGTCGTGAGAATGAGCGAGTGCATCACGGTGAAGCGAAAAATATCGGCTTCCCTTCCCACCTGGTTCGTCGCCGCCGTGGCCACGGATAGAGACTGGGGCGAGATCATCTTGCCGCAGACGCCGCCGGAAGAATTGGCCGCCACCGTAACCACCGGATCGACGCCGATCTGGGTGGCGGTAACCTCCTGCAGCTTTCCGAACAGGGCGTTCGACGACGTGTCCGAACCGGTCATGAACACCCCCAGCCAGCCGAGAAAAGCCGCGAAGAAGGGGAACAGAACACCCGTCTTCGAAAAGGCATCCCCCAGGGTGACGGCCATGCCCGAGAAATTCATGATGTAGGCGAATCCCAGGATCGCCGCGATTGTGAAAATGGGCCAGCGGAGCGTTTTCAGGGTCTGGAGGGCCACCAGCCCCGCCGTGCGGAGGGAGGCCTTCATGACCGGGATCGAGAAGAGGCCGGCAAAGAGAATGGCCGTGCCGGCGGCGCTCAGGATGTTGAACATGTAAACGGCCGCCATGGGCTTGTCGCCCCGGATCACCATGTTGTGCAGGCCTTCGAGGGGAATCCCGACGAGCGAATACTGGTCCAGGAGCAACTTGATCGGCTTCACCCCCCAGGCGGCGACAAAAATCGACAAAATGATGAACGGCGTCCAGGCCCGGAACACCTGCCCTCCGGTGTACAGAAGCTTCGCGCGGCCGGTGCTCTTGGGCTCGCCGTCAAAGTGCCAACTCTCTTTCGGCTGCCAGAAGCGCAGGAAGATAACCAGGCAGACGATGGAGGTGATGGAGGCAATGATGTCCGGCAGCAGGGGTCCCACAAAATTGGCCGTCAGGAACTGGGCGACGGCAAAGGATCCGCCGCTGACGAAGGCCGCCGGCCAGACCTCGATGCCCTTTTTCCATCCGCTCATGAGGACGACCATGTAGAGGGGAATCAGTACGCTGACGAAGGGGAGCGTCCGGCCGACCATCTGGCTCAGGGCCATCTGATCGACACCCGACACCTGGGAACCCACGATGATGGGAATGCCGATGGCGCCGAACGCGACCGGGGCGGTGTTGGCGATCAGACAGATGCCCGCGGCGTAAAGGGGCTTGAAGCCCAGGCCGGCCAACATGGCCGCGGTGATGGCCACGGGCGTGCCGAACCCCGCGGCCCCCTCGATGAAGGCACCGAAGGAAAAGGCGATGAGGAGGGCCTGGATGCGCCGGTCGTCTGAGATGGTCGCCAACGAGTTCTTGATGATCTCGAACTCGCCCGTCTTCACGGACAGGTTATAGATGAAGACGGCCGTGACGACGATCCAGCAGACGGGCCAGAGGCCGAAGAGCATGCCGTACCCCGCGGAGTACAGGCTCAGCTTCGCAGGCATGCCGTACACAAAGACGGAGATGACCACGGCGATCGCCAGCGCGCTCACCGCCGCCCAATGGCCCTTCATGCGCCGGAAAGCGAGGGCCCAGAAAAGATAAAGGATCGGTATCGCCGCCACCAGGGACGACAGAGCAAGGCTTTCGAGCGGATTGGTGTTGATGGTCCAAGGCATGATCTCTACTTGACACTCCTTTCTTGATTATCGATGAGCGCGGGGACATCGCCCCGCGGACGGACTTTTTTTCAGACATTCTTATTCGTGAAAGCTCGGGAATGGATCCGACCGGATATGCAATGAAGGCATCGGGGCAGCACCCGGGATCACAGTATCCGGATTTCTCCCGGCCGGGGCCGCGGGCACTCCGCGGGAATCATCATGACCGGGGGGGAAAGAGGTCTTTCACGAACCGGTTTCCGCAGGCAGGTGGATAACGTTCGGGCAGGATTCTTAACACCAACAGAGAGGATCGCAATGCCGGAAGTTCTGTTAATGACTGGCAACAACATATAGGTATCAAACTGCAGGTGAGTTGCGGAAGATAGATCGGAACGGGGTTCGCTTGCCTGAACCGTCGCCCGAACCTTCACCCTGCGTTCAGGCCGATTTCTGAAACGGACCCGCCACGACGTACCGGGACATTGGGAAAGGGGGTAACGGAACGCCGCGTGTTCAGGAAACCGCTTCGTTCAGCCCCCCCACAGGCCGAGCCAGAGCTGGAAC
>CAYNEJ010000125.1:2136-9656 GCA_964396205.1 uncultured Syntrophaceae bacterium | reverse complement strand
TACCGAGCGGCGGGCTGGTGGGAAGAAACGGCGGATCCGGATCCACACGACGTCACCCGTCTCGTGGCCGGCAGCCACTGTTTCCTGGCGGCATTTTCCGAAGGGCGCCTGGTCGCCATGGGCCGGGTCCTCAGCGACGGTGTCAGCGATGCATACATCCAGGACGTGACAGTGGAAAAAACCCTGCGCCGCCGGGGGATCGGAAGCAGGTTGATTCAAACGATCGTCGAACGGCTCAACGCGGAAGGCATCCGCTGGATCGGCCTCATCGCAACCGGAAACACCGAGGATTTCTACCGGCCCCTTGGCTTCCGGCCCGTGCCCGGAGCCCTGGCCATGCTGCAGCGATAAGACGACATGACCTTCAAACCGCTCGAAATCGATGATTACACCACCCTGAAGCCCTTCTTTGCGAAGCAGGTCTACGACCTCTCTCCCTACTCGCTCTGCTCTCTCCTGGCATGGGACGGGCACGTCTACCGGACGTTCTGGCGGAGGGACGGGACCTCGGTGATCCTGTCCTTCCAGTCCGACCATGATCCGGGGGACCGCTACCTCATGCTGCCGGTCCCGCCACCGGACGGATTGGTGGCGGATGATCTCGTCCGGCTGGCTGAAGACACCGGCATCCCCTGTTTCTGGTTCGTCCCGGACGACTGGGTCGAGCGGATGGGGCGCACCGCCCTGAAGGCCCGGTTTCGCCTTACCGATCAGAAGGAGTACCGGGACTATATCTACCGGACGGACGACCTGGCGGAACTGCGGGGAAACCGGTACACCCGCAAACGGAACCTGATCAACCAGTTTGAAAAGGCCTACGTGAGCCGGGGACGAATGGCGGTGGAGCCGATCCGGCGGGAGAATGCCCCGGAGTGCCTGGCATTCCTGGACGAATGGTGCCGCCTCCGGGGAGACTGCGATCCCCAGGGGGAAGACACGCTTGCCTGCGAGCGGCGCGCGGTGATCGCCGCCCTGGAGAATCTGGAGATCCTGGAGGGAGTCGGAATCCTGGTCCGCATCGACGGGGCCGTCAACGCCTTCGGGATCGCCTCCCGGCTGAACGGAACCATGGCGACCCTCAACTTCGAAAAGGCCTATCCCTCCGTCCGGGGACTTTATCAGTACCTGGACCGGGAGTGCGCCCGCTTCCTCTTCGCCGGTTTCGAATTCATCAACAAGGAAAGCGACATGGGCCTCGCGGAACTGGCCAAGTCCAAGAAGTCCTACCATCCCGTGCGGCAGCTCCGGTCCTGGCGGCTGGATCTCCGCTGAAGGGGCCTCCCGGCCTACGGCCTTTTCTTCAGGAGATCCAGCTCCGCCGCCGTCAGGTACGTCTCGCAGTAGCCGCATTCCCGGCAGGAATAGACGTCGAATCCGGTGGATTTGTTCTCCATCTCGATCCGCCCGTGCCGGGAAAGGGTGGCCAGGCGGATCACGTGAAATGTCCGCTCGTTTCCCTCGTTCTGGGGAATCATTTCCAGCTCGGGGTGATTGAGGCAGAAAAGCTTCCCGTCCTTCCAGGGCATCCGCAACCTCCTGTTTTTTAAAAAAATGTCGTGCCGCTTGACGATCCGGCCGCCGGGCGCGCCGCCTATTCGATGGACATGAGGGAGAGCCAGCGCTCCTCCTCGGTGGCCCGGGGCAGTCCCCGCTCCCGGAGGACAGCGACGATCCCCGGGGCATTGAACCGCAGGTAAGGATTCATGCCCCGCTCCTCCCGCAGGGATGAGCAGACAAACGCCGGATCGTAGGTCCTCCAGTACGCCTCGAGGGCCGGCAGATTGGACGGCTCCAGCTTCCGGGCGAAAAGCATCGCTTCCCGGACATAGTCGTGCCCCGCCAGGATCATGGTTTCATCGGGAAGGGCCATCAGCCGCCGGATGGATTCAAGGAAGCCGTGGAGGTCCCCGGAGAAGCAGTTCCCCACCGTTCCGTTGAAGAGGGTGTCCCCCGTCAGGAGTGCCGATCCGGCTTGAAAGCACACCGAATCCTCCGTGTGACCCGGTGTCCGATGGACCTTCAGAACCTCCTTCCCCAACTCGATTCCACCCCCTTCGGCCAGGGAATCGGGATTCACAAAGCGGGCCCGCGTCGCCGCCAGAAGCGCCTCGTTCCCGAGGGTGTGGTCATAGTGGCGGTGGGTGTTCGTGACATACAGGAGCGGGAGATTCCGGTCCGCAAGGAATGTACGAATGTCCTCCACGGCGCCGCCGTCGACGGCGATCGCCCCCGCATCGTTCCACACGAGATAAGCCAGGTTGTCGGCGCTGTAGCGGAATTGCCCGACGTGCATGGCGTCAGCGGACCCGGGCGTGCCGGGTCCAGCTTGTCCGGGTCCAGCCCGGATCCAGGGCGGGAATATCCGGCGCCGGGTGAAGGCCGCACTTGGCGGCGAAATAGCGGTGAAAGGCGGTGCTGCCCGTCAGCTCGGGATGGAAAACCGTGGCCAGGGCATTCGGGGTCTCCACGGCGGCGATGAAATCGTTCATCCGGAGGAGGACGTCCACACCTTCCCCAACCTGCAGGATCTTGGGGGAACGGATGAACGTGAGCGGGAGGGGATCGGGGGAGACGGCGGGGACAACGGCCGTGGCGGTGAAACTGTCGAGCTGGCTGCCGAAGCTGTTCCGCTCCACTTCCATATCGATGAGACCCAGGTGCGGATCTTCCCCTCGGACCCGGGCGGCCAGGAGGATCGTCCCGGCACAGGTCCCCCAGATCTTCATGCCCCGTCGATATTCACGGCGGATCGCCTCGTCGACCTCGAAGATCCGGAGCAATCGCGACAGGCAGGTGCTTTCGCCGCCCGGGAGAATCAGACCTGGAAGCCCCGAAATGTCCTCCGGCGTTTTAACGGGAAGTCCCCTGATGCCAAGGCGCTCCAGGTGGTCCAGGTGTTCCAGGACGCCGCCCTGCAGATCCAGAACACCCAGAACCGGCTCCGGCCGGGTCGATGGCTCGGGAGAATTCATCGTCGGAAGAAAGAAATCTTCACGGCCGGGGGATCACCAGCCGCGCCCCGCCAGGAGCTTGTCTTCGGGAATCTGGCCGATCTCCAGCCCAGGCATGGCCTCCCCCAGATCGAGGGACGCCTCCAGGATTTTCTGCGGATCGTTGAAGAACGCCGTGGCCTTGACGATTCCGCGGGCCCGGACGGCGGGATTGGAGGACTTGAAAATCCCCGATCCGACGAAGACGCCGTCGCAGCCGAGTTGCATCATCAGCGCCGCGTCGGCCGGCGTGGCGATGCCGCCGGCGGCGAAGTTCACAACCGGCAGACGGCCCAGTCCCCGAACCTTCAGGGCCTGCTCGTAGGGCATGCCGTTTGCCTTGCAGAAACCCGTCACTTCCTCGAGAGGCATGTTCGCGAGCTGCCGGATCTCCCGGTTCATCGTCCTCATGTGCCGGACCGCTTCGACGACGTTTCCCGTCCCCGCCTCGCCCTTCGTCCGGATCATGGCCGCCCCTTCGGCGATGCGGCGCAGGGCCTCCGCCAGGTTGCGGGCCCCGCAGACGAAGGGAATGGAAAACTGCGTCTTGTCGATGTGGCACTCTTCATCGGCGGGGGTCAGGACCTCGCTCTCGTCGATGTAGTCGATCTTCAGCGCCTCCAGGAGCTGGGCCTCGACGAAGTGGCCGATGCGCGCCTTGGCCATGACGGGAATGGAAACGGACTGCTTGATTTGCCGGATCAGTCCCGGCTCCGACATACGGGCCACGCCCCCCTGGGCGCGGATGTCCGCGGGGACGCGCTCGAGGGCCATGACCGCAACGGCTCCCGCCTCTTCGGCGATCCGGGCCTGTTCGACCGTCGTGACATCCATGATCACGCCGCCCTTGAGCATCTGGGCAAGCTGGACATTCAGTTCGTAGCGCTTCTCATCCACGTTGGATTTACCTCCCTGCCGGTTCCCAGCATATTTTTCTTTTTTTCCTTCCGTGCTCCCTTCGCGGTCGAGGCGGAGGCCGGCCGGCCGCCGTTCCACGCCGCGAGGATGGACGTTTTCGTGCCCATGACCGCCTCGAGCACGGAATCGTATCGGTAGATGTCGTCCCGGAATTGGACCGTTCCGTCAGGATCCACCCAGGCGGTCCAGTAGGCGATGTGCACGGTAACCGGCGCCGGGAGATCCACAGCCTGGTTCCTGCCTTTGCGGATGGCGGCCAGGATTCTTTCCCGGGACCAGTTTGCATCATCCTGCAAAAGATAGACCGCCAAGTCAATCGGTTTTTCCACCCGCATGCAGCCGTGGCTGAAGTCCCGCACCGTTCTCCTGAACAGGCTCCGCTGCGGCGTGTCGTGGAGATACACGTCGAAGCGGTTGGGGAACATGAACTTGATGTGGGACAGGGCGTTGAAGGCCCCCGGATCCTGGCGGATGCGGTACTTTTTGAACGTCTGCTCGTTGAGTTTCTCCCATTCCACCGTCTGCGGGTCCACGACGGTATCCCGCCCGATGATGATCTTCATGGCCTGCTTCCGGAGGGCAAGCGAATCCTTCTTCAGTTTCGGCAGGTACTCCCGGACGGCGATATTGTGGGGCACGTTCCAGTAAGGATTGATCTCCAGGTGGGTCATGCGCCCCGTGAAGACCGGCGTCCGGTAGTCAATCTTCGGGTCCCGGCTGTGCCGCCGCCCGACGACGACACGCATGCTCAGGGGAGCACGCCCGTTTTCCACGGCCGCCAGGCTGAAATCCGGAATATTAATGAACAGGAACCGGGTCCCCACCTCCTGGGGCAGCCAGCGCCAGCGTTCGAGATTGATGAGCATCTGGGCCACCCGGCGCTCCACGGGAACATTGAGGGCCTTCAGGGTCTCCTTCTGGACGGCTCCGTCTTCCGCCAGGCCGTGGCGGCGCTGGAATTTCCGGACGGCCTGGTCGAGGGCGTCATCAAACCGGTGCTCCTCGGAAGCCGTGGAAGGCGCCAGGTCGCCGCCGGCGATGAGGCGCCGGCGGAGGATCGGCACTCTCGGGTCACTCGCGCCCTTTTTCAGGGACTTTCCCGGTGGAATCACAGGCCATCCGCCCGCGGCGGCGATCTTCGCATAGTCGGCAGCCCCGGCGACGAGGCGGTCATATCCCGGATATTCGGGCTTGAGAACCTGCAGGTGGACGTCCACCGTCTGGGCCGCCAGTGCGTCCTGGAGATAGGCGGGCCAGTCGACGAAACGCGGGCGGGCCTCCCACATCCGGAACAGGTTGCTGGGATTCACCACGCCGGAAAGAAGATGCTGCCCGAAGAGCAGGAAGGCGTCGGTGCACAGGAGATCGAATTCGGCGCCATCGGCAGGCGTCCACTTCCCGGCGGCTCGCCAGGACGACTGAAGATTCCGGATAGCCTCGTAATGGTAATCGTTGGCACTGAGTCCGTATTGTCCGGCTGTCCACAGCACCGCCTGCAGGCGATCCGCCTGCGGGGAAGGCCCGTTTTTCAGGACCCAGGCCGGCCCGAAAGAGCGCCGGCGATAGAAGTCGCCCAGGTAGGCAGAACGGCAGGGTGTTTCGGCGCGACAGAGCGGCGGGGCGCCGTTCGCCAGTCCCTCGAGACGGGCCTTCAGGACCGGGCGCACGAGGTCGGGCAGGGACTGGGCCCCGGCAGATCCATCAAAAAGAAAAATCGCCAGACCCAAGGCGACGATAAACGTGAAGGAAAAACGCGCGAATTTCATGGCCGTGGCCTATGCGAAAAATTTCTTTTTGTCAAGGATATCCGCAAGGGAGGCAGGCGCCGGTTCTATCGGCCGGGGAGTCGGGATTCCCCGGTGCAAGACCGCCCCTTTTCTTGCCGGCATCCCGGGCGGCAGGAGGCATGATCCATCCGCTTCCAATATGCCCAACCCATCGTATGTCATTGACTTTCCCATCCCCTGTCTTTAGAATGCGCATCCTGATGAATGACCCGGAATCCCACCCCCCAGGCCTCCGCTCATGAAACCGACGGACCTTCACATCGTGGAAGTCGGGCCCCGCGACGGGCTCCAGAACCTGTCCGTCTTCGTCGCGACGGACCGGAAGTCCGACCTGATCCGGCGGCTCGCGGCCTGCGGCGTACGGGAAATCCAGGCAGGCGCCTTCGTCAACCCCCGGGCCATTCCCCAGTTCCGGGACATGAAGGAGGTCCTGGCGGCGGTCCAGAGTCTCCGGGACCACGGAGTCATCCTGACCACCCTGGTTCCGAATCTCCAGGGGGCCCGGGACGCGGCGGCAGCCGGCGTGGACAAGCTGGACTTCTTCTTCTCCGTCAGCCGCTCCCACAACCTGAACAATGTCCGCCAGACGCCGGAGGAATCCATCGCCGGGCTCCGGCAGGTTCTCGACGAATTCGGTTCGGACAGCCGCCTTGCCTTCCGGGTTAACCTGGCGACCGTTTTCGGCTGTCCCTTCGAGGGGTACCTGGAAACGGCGACGATCCTTGAATACGTGGAGAAAACGGCCCGGCTCGGAATCCGGGAGATCACCCTCTGCGACACCGTCGGCTGGGGGTATCCCGCCCAGGTGGAAGCGATCCTGAAGTCCTGCCTCGCTGCGTTCCCGGAAGTCGTCTTCGGGGTGCACCTGCACAATACGCGAGGTCTGGGCCTGGCCAACGCCCTGAAAGCCTGGGAGACGGGGATCCGGGTCTTCGACTCCGCCCTGGGCGGATTGGGCGGCTGCCCCTTCGCTCCCGGGGCGTCGGGAAACGTGGCCACGGAAGATCTGGTGTTCCTCTTCCAGTCGATGGGTCTCGAAACGGGAATCGACCTGAACGGGATTCTGGAGACGGCCGCGTTTCTGCAGAGGGTCCTGCCGGATACGCCGCTGACAGGCTCCCTCTTCCAGGCCGGCCCGCCGCGCAAGATACCCTTCGGAATGGATGCAGGCGGAAGGTCCGGCTGCGCCTCCTGACTCCATCCGCCGGTGAGGCAGGCAGTCACCGACGGCTACCCCGGCCGGCCGTTTGCGCGGAGCCCTTGCACCCCGAACCTTACATCAGCCAGGGAGGAAACAGGACATGCTGAAGATCGACAGGGCGATCCTGGTGGCCATCGACATCCAGGGAAACCTCTACCGCGCCATGGACGACCGGGAGTTTCTTCTGCAGAACTGCCGGAAACTCATCCTGGGAGCCCGGACGCTGGGAATTCCCGTCGTCCTCACCGAGCAGGTGAAGATCGGCGCGACGGTGCCCGAAATCCTGGAACTCCTGCCGGACATCACGCCCGTCGTGAAGGAGAGCTTCAGCTGCTGGCGCAACGAGCCGTTCGCCGCGGCACTCCGGGCCGCCGGCCGGGATCAGGTGATTCTCCTGGGGATCGAGGCCCACGTGTGCGTCTACCAGACCTGCCTGGACCTGCTGGAGGCGGAATTCGAGGTCCACCTGGCCGCCGACGCGGTGTCCTCCCGGACCGCGGCCAACCGGGAGATCGGCATCGGCCGGATGACCGCCGAGGGGGCCATCCTGTCAAGCACCGAGATGATCCTGTTCGAACTGCTGGAAACCGCGGCCCACCCGAAGGCAAAGGAACTCTTCAAGCT
>CAYNEJ010000125.1:0-2036 GCA_964396205.1 uncultured Syntrophaceae bacterium | reverse complement strand
GTACTTTGTCCGTACGCCGCAATGACGAAGGATGCCGCGCAACGCAGCATCCGGGCTTTTGGCGAGGTCGTCCCACAATCGGGATAAGGGCTGTTCAAAACGGGTCGGATGCAAGGCCCCCGATATTCCCAGCCTCGAGGCGTACTTTATTCGTACGTCGAGTGGCTGGGAATGAGGGAAACGCAGCAGACGGCCTGTTTTCAACAGCCCGCTTTCTTCAATGGCGGGACATCAGGTACTGGACCGCTTTATCCAGCCCGTCCAGCGACAGCTCGAACATGGGAAAGACCTGGCGGACGACCCCGACGGTCCAGGTGTAGCCCCACTCGTCCTCCGTCTGGGGGTTCAGCCACACGGAGTGCCGGAAGGTTTGGGCCAGGAACTTCAACCGGTCGATGCTGGCCTGGTGCTCCTTCTGGTCGACATAAATGGAGCCGTTGGTGTGCATCAGTTCGTAGGGGGCCATGCTGGCATCGCCCACGAAGATCAAGCGGGTCTCCGGATCCTTCCGGGTGAAATCCTCGAGGGGCTCCGGCTTCCGGTGCCGCTGGGCGTCCTGCCACACCCGGCTGTAGAGCGTGTTGTGGAAATAGTAGATGGTCAGGTCCTTGAACTGGCTCCGGGCATAGTTGAAGAGGGTCTGGACAATGGCCACGTAAGGATCCATGGACCAGCCGCCGTTGTCGATCATGAGGACGATCTTGAGGCGGTCCTTGAGGCGGCGGTCGAAGACGATGTCGATCTCGCCGCCGTTGCGCATCGTCTCATAGATGGTCTTGTCGACGTTCACCACGTCCCGGGGCCCCGCCGGGGTCATCCGGCGCAGCTTTTTCAGGGCCTCGCCGATCTGGCTCTCCGTCAGGGGGCCTTCCTGGGAATAGTCGCGGTAGCGCCGCTCCATGGCCACCTTGATGGCCGACTTGTTCCGCGAGCGCCCTCCCACCCGCATCCCTCCGGGGTGGTCCCCGGAATGACCCACCGGCGACGTCCCCTTCGTTCCGATCCACCGGTTGCCTCCGTGGTGGGCCTTCGTCTGCTCCTTGAGGCGGTCGAAGAAATACCGGATCAGCTCTTCCGGCGTCATCTGCGCCAGCTTCTCCTGTTCGATCCCCAGGGCCGCCGCGACGTCCTCGGGGCTCTTCAGCCACTCCTCCAGGAGAGACCGGGCCATCTCGGACAGCTCGGCGTCCTCCGGCTCCTGAAGCACCACTCCGCGAAAATGGTGGGCGAAGACCTGGTCGTAGGTGTCGAAGTACCGCTCGCTCTTCACCAGGATCGACCGCGCGGAGGTGTAGAAATCCTCGACGGAGCAGATGAGCCCCATCCCCAGCGCCTTCTGGAGTTTCAGGAAGGACGTGGGCTTGACGGGAACTCCATGGTCCCGGAGGGTGTAGAAGAATTCAACGAACACGTACCGCTCCCTATGCGCGCATCCGGAGCTGCCGTCCGGCGTTCTCCAGGTCCAGGCTCTTCTTGAAGAGGACGCCCAGGTAGGGTACGCGGCCCTGCTTGAGGGACGCGACCTTGAAGTCCGGGTCGGCCTTGACGGCGCGGATCCAGTTGATCAGCTCCCGCGTGGCGGGGCGCTTCTCGATCCCCGTGAACTCCCGGAGGCGGTAGAAGGTCGAGATGCAGACATCCGTCAGATCCCGGTTCAGGTTCGGGAAGTGGACGTCCAGGATGAGGCGCATCATGTCCGGGTCCGGGAAGGCGATGTGGTGAAAGTTGCACCGCCCCAGGAAGGGGTCCGAGAGATCCTTCTTGGCGTTGGAGGTGATGATGATGACCGGGCGGTTCCGGGCCGAGACGGTCTTGTCGACCTCAATGATGTCGAACTGCATCTGGTCGAGGACGTCCAGCATGTCGTCCTGGAAATCCGTGTCGGCCTTGTCGATCTCGTCGATGAGCAGCACCGTCCGGACATCCGCCGTGAAGGCCTGGCCGATCTTGCCCATCCGGATGTAATCCCCGATGTTGCTGACGTCCCGCTTCGAGTCGCCGAAGCGGCTGTCATTGAGGCGGGTCAGCGTGTCGTA
>CAYNEJ010000124.1:6209-9748 GCA_964396205.1 uncultured Syntrophaceae bacterium | reverse complement strand
GCTCCCTGGAGACGCTCCCGGGCGTATTCCAGGGCCTGCAGGTAGGAGAACGACGCCCCGGAGAGGCCCTGGACGCCCACGCCCATGCGCGCCCCGTTCATCATCATGAACATGATCTTCATGCCCTCGCACTCCTTGCCGAGGAGCTCGCCGACACAGCCGCCGTTGTCGCCGAAGTTGATCACGCAGGTGGCGCTTCCGTGGAGCCCCAGCTTTTCCTCGATCTTGGTGACTCCCAGGTCGTTGTGCGCCCCCGGGTTCCCGTCGCCGTTCACCCGGAACTTGGGAACCAGGAAGATGGAGATGCCCTTCGTCCCCTCGGGATCGCCCTCGATCCGCGCCAGGACGGGATGGACCATGTTGCTCACGTAGTCATGGTCCCCGCAGGAGATGAAGACCTTGGTCCCCTGGATCAGGAACGTGCCATCGGGCTGCCGGACCGCCCTGGTGGTGAGCGCCCCCACGTCACTGCCGGCCCCCGCCTCGGTCAGGCACATGGTCCCGCCCCACTCGCCGCTCAGCATCTTCGGCAGGTAGCGATTCTTCTGCTCCTCGGTGCCGTAGCTCTCGATCAGCTCCGCCGCCCCGCTGGTCAGGCCCGGGTACATGGTGAAGGCGAAGTTGTGGAAGAACCAGTCCGCGCAGGCCAGGTACAGGACCATGGGGAATCCCTGGCCGCCGTGCTCCGGGTGGTTCATCATGGCGTTCCAGCCGCCCTCGCAGAACAGCCTGTAGCCCTTCCGGAACGCCTCCGGGCCGTGGACCTGCCCGTTCTCCAGGCGGCAGCCCTGGTGGTCGCCGTCTTTCAGGACCGGGAATATCTCCTCCTTGGCGAATTTCTCCGCCTCCGTCAGGATCATGTCGAAGGTGTCCCCGGCGAAGCTCTCGAAGCGCCCCCGGCAGATGCTCTCCACTTCCAGCATCTCGTGCAGCACGAACTGCTGGTCTCTCGAATCGACGATCAAACTGGACATGCTATCCTCCCCGTTGTTGATGAATTCTGCTTGGGACGTTTATTTCTCCACCCGCTCCAGCAGGATGGCGTTGGCGTTGCCGAGACCGCCGCACAGGGTGGCCACCCCGGAGTGACACATCCGGGTCAGGGTACTGGGGACCGCCTGCTCGGGGAATCCCCCCGCCAGCCGGGCCGGCCGGCTGATCTCGAGCTGGATGATGACGCATTCTCGCATGACGAACCGACTTCCTTTCTCTCGTTATGAATGGGATGCACAGGGCCGGATCCCTGTTCTTTCACGGGAGGCATTCCCTGATCGCGCTCGGGATTCCGGCGTTCCGGGCATCCCCAAAAACAATCTTTCCCCGGCGGTGGACCTGTCAGCCGAACATCTTCTTCAGGGCTCCCGGATTGGCCTTCAGACCGTGGAAGGTTGCATTGAGCAGCTCGGCGTTCCGGGCAACCAAGGCCATCTGCTGCAGTGCATCGAGACGGGGCTTCATCTTCTCCTCCCAGCGCTGCTGGTAGGCCGACAGGAAGGACTCGGAGAAATCGCCCTTCTCCAGCGCCTCCAGGGCCGTCTGCGCGGCAAAGCCGCCGCTCCGCACACTGTTGGCGATGCCCTCGAGGATGAACGGATCGACGAAGCTGCCGGCATCGCCGATGAGCATGGCACCGGCGGCATAGGTCTTGCCGATCTGTCCCGCGCTCGGGACACGCCATCCCATCCAGTCGCTGACCTGCCGGGCCTTGCGCAATTTCTCCCCGAAGGGACTCGTCTCGATGAATTTCCAGGTCAGCTGCTCGACGTCCTCTTTTGCCTGGACATACGGCGTCATCTGGTAGCCGATCCCCACGTTGACCACGTCTCCGTAGCCGGGATGGGGGCTCAGGCAGACGAAGCCCGGGAAGAAATTGGGATCGTAGTGCACCTCCATGGTCCGGAGGGGCGGGTCGCAGTCCGCGAAATAGGCCCGGCCAGCCAGGAAGACCTCGTCGTAATTGTCCGAAAAGAGCCCCAGGCGCTTGGCCACCCAGCTATGGCTGCCGTCCGCGCCGATGACGATCCGGGCCGGGTATTCGACGAATTTTCCCTCGTACTTGGCCTTGACGCCGACCACCCGGCCGCGGTCCATCATCAGGTCGTTCACCCAGAACTCCTCCAGGACCCTGGCCCCCCGGCGGGCTGCCGCCTCCTTGAGGATGTTGTCGCCGATCCGCCGGGGACAGGTGAGGCTGAGTACATTCGGACCCCGGATCTCCGTGTAGTCCGGGGAGGTGAGCGCCAGGTCCGGGAACAGGAACCCCTTTTCCTGCAGCTCGTCGTACGCGCCGATCTCCTTGAAGGTATCGGCCCCGTAGCGCCCGTAGATGTCCGAGCAGGGCTTTTCCCGGGGAAACCGGTCCTTGTCCACCAGGAGCACGTCGCAACCCGCCATGGCCAGCCTGGCGGCGGTCGTGCTGCCGCCCGGACCCGCTCCAACCACGATGACGTCCCATGTCTTCATGACTGCACCTCCTTGGCGGGCAATGCACTCACACCGGTTCGCGGTGCCTCCAGCCGGATCACGTCCCCCCTCGGGCAGACCGAGGCACATGTTCCGCAGCCGATGCAGAGTTCATGGTTCACGTCGATGTAGCCGCACCGCATGCACCGCCTTGCATCCTCGCGGGCATCGGCGGCGTCCATCGCGGCCTCCACCTCTTCGAAACACGACACGGCGTCTTCCGGCGTCAGGGAGGGAATGCCGGCGACAGGCAGCTTTTCCAGTCGCACGGGGAAAATCTTTTCGTCCAGGGGTGCGCCCCGGGGCGACTTTTCCTTTTTCGCGGCGGCGGCCCGCCCTCGCAGCCAGGCATCGATGGAAACAGCGGCCCGGCGCGCCGAGGCCATGGCCTCGATAACGGAGCCCTTCGCCTCCACGACGTCGCCCGCCAGGAAGACCCCCTCGAGTGTGGTCATCTGTGTCTCCGGATCGATCCTGACCCGTCCCCTTCCGTTGATTTCGACGCCCGGCGTGTTTTCGAAAACACCCCGGTCCGTCTTCTGGCCGACCGCGAAGACGACCGTGTCGGCCTCGATGAGAAACCGGCCCGTACAGTCTGTGTCGCACTTGACGCCGTTCTCGCCGATGGAGAAACGCTTGACCGGATCCATCTCCACCCACTGGGCCTTCTGCCAGTCCCCGCCGATCCGCACCGGCGAGGCGGAGTGAATGAACCTGACGCCTTCGCTTTCCGCCTCCTCCAGTTCCCAGCTCAGGGCCGGCATTTCGCATTCCCCCTCGATGCAGGCGACGGTTACCTCTTCCGCACCGAGCCTGAGAAGTGTCCTGGCCACGTCCGTGGCGACGCTTCCGCCGCCGATGACC
Organism: uncultured Syntrophaceae bacterium; assembly: GCA_964396205.1. Classification (GTDB taxonomy): domain Bacteria; phylum Desulfobacterota; class Syntrophia; order Syntrophales; family PHBD01; genus PHBD01. The sequence continues at coordinate 6,421 of CAYNEJ010000124.1, read as the reverse complement.
AGGGCCTTTTCCCCGATCTTGAGCGGGCGGCCCGCCTTGACGGAGGTCATGAAATCGACGGCGCAGTATACGTCCATGAAATCCGCGCCGGGCAGCGGGAGCTTGTCTCCCCTGGGGGCGCCGGCGGCGACGAGGACGGCGTCGAACTCCCGGCCGAGCAGATCGGCAATGGAAGGGTTCTTCCCGACCTCGACGTTCGGCCGGAAGGTGAT
>CAYNEJ010000124.1:0-6109 GCA_964396205.1 uncultured Syntrophaceae bacterium | reverse complement strand
TGGGCCATGTCGGACACGAGCCGCTTCATGGCCCGGATGGGGATGGGGGCGTCGATCAGCCTGCCCCGCTTGCAGGCCACCTCGCAGGGACGCGAACAGATCCGCCCCAGCACGGAGGGCATGGGATTCACCGCCGCGATCAGATCCCAGGCCTTTTTGTAATCCCCGTCCGCCACCATGTTGACGTAGCCCTCCGGGAAGTGCCCGATGGGACAGGCGCCGGCGCAGGATTCCGCCGCCAGTTCCTCCATGTCCCGCGGAAACATGATGGGCGTAGGCGCACAATCGGGACAGAGCCGGCAGATCTGCCGCTGGAACTCATGAATCGCTCCCGTGGGACAGGCCTGGAGACAGGTGCCGCAGTTGATGCATGCCTCGGTCCTCACGACCGGCGAGGCCGTCTTCGCAAGCCGGACGGAAACGCCGCCCGCCTGGACAATCTCAAGATCGACAGGGTCTGCTTTGCTCCGCATGGAAACCTCCCGTTTCTTTGACCATCACCATGGACGAAAAGGTGCGGGACACTTCGATCCCGACGCCTCCTTCACGATCCATGGACGCACCCGTGGCGTGCTTGAGGCATCTCTATGAATTTCAAAACGATGATTGCTGAACGTCCGGAAGTCGAAGTCGCGGTGTTCCCGCGCCGCGGGTGGTCCTGAAATATCGTGTAATGCTGCATGGTTTGACAGGGTTGTCTTTCCTGATCATCTTTAAGAGGATACAACCACATTCCGAAAATAAATGTCAAGTTATTCTTGTAATCAGATTACATTAATTGTATTTGATTCCATGTCAATGAGGGACCCTCTGTTCCAATCCCGGTGCGACAGACGATTCGACCCATCATCCGGAGGGGTATGATCGTCCCTCCCGGGTCGATAATTCGGTTGACGCGGCGGGAGGGTCTTTCTATATTGCCGTGAATTTATGAATGATCCATTATAGTTTGAAGATACAGGGAACCGCCGCCCAGGTTCACCGATGTCATGGAGCGGATCGCGGCCGAGCGGGGGCTTCGCTGAAAAGGGGAAAGGTGTGGCATGAAAAAAAAGAGTCCAGGGACCCTGTCCAGAGCCGGACAGAGAAGGCAGCGGGAGAAGGAGGGCCGGCGCGACGCCATCCTGAAATCGGCAATGGCCCTGTTTGCCTCCGAAGGCTACAAGCAGGCCAGCATGGAGCGCATCGCCGACGAGGCCGAGGTGTCCATCGGCACTGTCTACATCAATTTCAAGAGCAAGGAGGAGATCCTGGCTCACCTGATGGACGAGATCGCCTACGAGATTCGAACGATCGTCGGCGACAACTTTCGGGCATCCGAAGATCCCCACGAAGGCATGAGGCAGTCCGGCATCGCCTTCATGACGGAGTTTTGCCAGAAGTATCCGGAAAAGATCATCATTTTGTACCGGGAGTCCGTGGGAAAGAGTCCTCTCCTGGAGGCGCACCGGGAGAAGATGCACAAGCAGCTGATCGCCGACCTGCAGAGCGCCGTCGAGACGCTGAAGGAGAAGAGCGGCTTTCGTTTCCGCAGCGACCTGTCCTCCGAGATCATCGCCACCTGCATCGGCGGTCTGTACGAGCGGATCGCCTACCAGTTCATCATCTGGCAGGACCGCACGGACGAGCTGGACGAGGCGAGCGAGGAAGTGGTGGATTTCCTGATCGGGGGCATCAACAGCCTGCGGATGAAGTGAATCAGGCACAGAAATAATATTCCGGTCCTCGCTGAGGCTGATCATGGTGTTCTTCTGCCGCGAGTGCGCATCGAGAACCATGATGCGGTTTTCCCGCCCGATGCTGGACTGCCTGTAATCCCCGAAGGGAGCATGGGCGGGCAGCGGGTTGCAGCCGTCCACCCACCTGGGTCCCGTCTCAATGGCCCTGGAACCGAACCCCGCTTTCCGTTGTCGATCCTTCCCCTCAGGGCCGCGACGGCCTTAACCTGGGCCGTCAGGTTCGTCACCTAGGCGTTTCTCTCCTGGTAGACGGATTTCTTCTCGTCGTATTCAACCCGCACTGATCACACAAAGCTTCCTGATCATGGTTTGCATGCACTTTCCGTTGCCGTCATTTCTTCTTGCCGACGAAGGCCTGCATCCCCTCCTTCTGCTCCCGGGTCGAGAAGCACAGGCCGAAACAGTCGATCTCGAACAGCGACGCCGATTCGAGGTCCATCTGGGTCCCCTTGTTGATGGCGGACTTGATCAGGGTAATCGCCGGGGCGCTCTTGGAGGCGATCTTCTTCGCCAGCTCGATGGTCTTCGGCAGGAGCTCGTCCGGCGGGTACACCTCGTTGAGGATCCCGAGGTCCAGCGCTTCCCTGGCCCCGATCATGTCGCCCGTGAAGCACATCTGCTTGGCCTTGGTGATGCCGATCATCCGGGCCAGCCGCTGCGTTCCGGCGCTGCCCGGCATGATTCCGATGTTGATCTCCGGGACGGCGAAACGGGCCTTCTCCGAGGCCGTCCGGAGGTCGCAGGCCAAGGCGTACTCCAGGCCGCCGCCCAGGCAAAACCCCTGGATCGCCGCAATCACCGGCTTCTTCAGGTTCCAGATCCGGTCGATGACCCGCTTGGCCGCCAGGGCGTAATCCCTGGCCCCCATGGAGTCCTTGTCGAGCATCTCCTTGATGTCGCCCCCGGCGACGAAGGCCTTGTCGCCCGCCCCTTTCAGGATGACGACCCGAACCTCCGGGTCGTCCTCGGCTTTCCCGAGAAGCTCGATCAGCTTGAGGTTCACCTCCGTGTTGAGGGCGTTCATCGCCTCCGGACGGTTGAAGGTCAGAAACGCGATGCTTTCCTGCTTTTCATAGAGAACCACATCCTTGGCATTCATTTTCCTCTGCTCCTTCTTCGGCGGCCGGGCCCGCGTTCGCGGGCGTTCCCTGCGCCCCGCGCGCCCGTTGCCGCTATTTTTCCGTTTGAAAACGGCGAAACGCTTTTCGCCGAAGGCGCCTGCCCCTTCCCTGTCACCGGAGGACGGATTTCCACATCGGGCGTGATGTACGGAAAGACGGGAAGGATACGGTGTCCAATCGGTCGCGATGAGACAGGCTTGCCGGGGACGCGGCGGTCCCCGGCATTCCCGTCATCCGGGAACCGGAAACCGGACTACTTGAAAAGGCCTTTTTCCTTGGCGGCCTTGACCAGCTCCTCCTGCAGGTCCGGATGGGCCACCTTGATCAGGGCCTCCGCCCGCTCGTCGATGGACAGTCCGTCCAGGGGACCGGCGATGCCGTTTTCCGTGACGACGTAGTCCACGTGGCACGCCAGGGTCCCGACCAGGGCACCCGGCGAGAGGTTCGGGACGATCCGGCTGATCAGGTTGCCGTCCTTGTCCTTTGTGTAGGAAGCCATGACGATGATCATGCGGCCGAAGCGGGACAGCCGGCACCCCATGGCGAAATCGGACTGGCCGCCGTACCCGGAGACCATCTTGTTGCCGAGGGTCAGCGACGCCACCTGGCCGGCCATGTCGACCTCCAGAGCCCCGTTGATCCCGACCATCTGCTCCTCCTGGCCGATGACCGCCGGGTTGTTCATCACGTCGCCGGGGAAGAACTTTACGTCCTCGTTGTTCTTCACGAAATCGAAGAGGTCCTTCACCGGACCGATGAAGCTGGCGGACATCTCGCCCGGCCGGAAGGTCTTGTATTTCCCGGTCAGGATGCCCTTCTCCTGCCACAGCGGAGCCCCCGTGGGCAGCATCTCCGTGAACAGGCCCAGGTCCTTCAGGTCCGAGTGCGCGATGAGGTCGGAGATCAGCATGGGGACGGCCCCGATCCCGATCTGGATGGAGTCGCGGTCCCTCAGGAGGCTGACCACGGAAGCGGCCATCTTATGGTGTATGTCTTTCGGGGCCGCCGCCGGAAAAGCGGGCAGCGCCGATGAATTCTCCACGAAATGGGTGAATTTGGAGACGTGCAGCCGGGTGTCCCCGCAGGCGGGGATGTACTGATCGTTCACTTCTCCGATCAGGACCCGGGGGCCGCCGACAAATCCCCTCGATGTGGCCTGCCCCTCGAGGAGCGCCCGGGAAAACATGCAGTCGGGACCGATGTTCACAAAGCCGTCCTTGTCCGGAGGCGTCACCATGGCGACGATGACGTCGGGCTTGCGGTAGTATGTCCACTGTTTCAGCGAACTGAAAACGGTGACCGGGGCGTAAGGACCGTACCCGAGCCCCTGGAACTGCGACAGGATGAAGGGCGTTCCCGTGAAGCCCGAGGTGATTTTGAAGGTCTTGCGATATTCCGGCTGGAACATCTTGTAGGGACGGGTCGCCAGGTTCCAGCGCCATTCGATGTTGTTGAGCTCGTCCTTCCGGTCGGCGATGGCGTCCGGAATCAGGGTGCTCGGCTGGCCGAGGCACAGGGGGGTCATGATGAAGTCGTCGTCGCAGACCGCGCGCGCGGCCGCTTCTGCCGTCATGAGCTTCTTGTTGTACTGGTAAAGCCATTCCGTCTTGTGCATGAATTGATCTCCCTCTTGTTCAATCTGGTTGCGCAACCATCTCTTCTTCCAGAAAACGGTTCATTCGTTTCCGCAATGACCGCCGCGGAGACCCCGGAATGATTCCGACCGGGGACTCCGTCTGCTTCTGCCATCCAGACAATCTCACCTCCTTTCGCCGCTCGGGTACAGCGGAACGGCACGAGGTCCGCCCGTGCTCACTTCTTCAACTCCTTCAGGATCAGGTCGGCGCACTTCATGCCGCTCAGGGCGGCGCTGTTGATGGCCAGGCCGCGTCCCTGGTAGGTGTCGCCGGCGAAGTAAAGGTTTGGAATGCCGGGGGCAATCAGGCCCGGCTTGTAGTTCCCCACAAGTCCCGGCTGGCGGGCCAGCCCGTCACATCCGTCGACATAGTAGGGGAACTTCCACTCCAGCTTGTTCTCGATGCCGGGGAACATCTCCTTCAGGTCCTCCCAGTGGGCCGCCAGGAGCCGCTCCCGCAGGAACTTGTCCGAGGCCTCGGCATGCTCGACAACGATGTCGGTATGGATGACCTGCTTCCCCGGGGGGGCGACGTCGGCAGAGAAGTTGGAGGCGGGGAAGCCCTGAAAGGGGAAACCCGCGTGATTCGTCTTGAGGGCCGACATGAAGCACTTTCGCTTCGGGTCCACGATGGGCTCCGAGAGCCCCAGCATGAAGCCGATCAGTCCCGTCACCTCGTGCTGGATGTCGGTGATCCGCTTCACCCACCAGCGGGGCAGCGGCGAGCTGGCCGGGTTGAAATCCAGGATATTCGACAACTTGTAGATGGGCAGGGCGCAGACCACCCGGTCGGCCCGGACCGTCTCAGTCTCAAAAATCCGGTACTCCTCTTCGTAGATGTGGCGTTTCGCGGGGATCCGGACGCCCACGGCCCGCTTGTTCTCGATGACCACTTCCTGGACGTCGCAGTTCAGCTTGATCTCCCCGCCGTTCTCCCGGATGACCTCCGCCAGCCCGCGGGTGATTCCCTCCATGCCTTCCAGGGGATAGCTCGCCTGCAGGGCCTGGCGCGTCTTCAGCAGGTTGTCCCGGGCGATGTAAAGCACCTCTCCGGCGGCCATGTCGATGGCGTGGGGAATGGTCGTCATGATCATGCCCAGGTCGGTGAAGAGCTCGCGCACCGGCGCCTGCGGCACGTTCTCCATGAGCCACTCCTCCAGGGAGCGGTTGTCCCAGGCCTCGATCTCGGCGTCCTTCAGGGTGGCGATCATCTGCATCAGGTCCCGGAAGGCGATCTTGTCCTCCTTCGTCATGGGAACCAGCTCCGCCACGCTGACGAACTTCTCGCCGTTCCAGATGTCCACGGTGTCGCTGAACGGCGCCCACTGCACGGTCTTTCCGACCCGGTTGTTCAGGGCGTTGCAGCTGGACTTCTCGCCCAGTTCCACCATGTGGAGGCCGATCTCCACCCGCCACCCCTTGCCGGGATAGCCGTCATAACTCATCATCCGTCCGCCGAACTTGGGGAAACGGTCCAGGAGCAGAACCTTCTGCTTCCCTTCCTTCGCCAGGATCGCCCCGACGCCCAGGCCGGCGATACCGGCGCCTACCACGATCACATCGTAAGAATTCGCCATCTCCTCTTCCTTTCTGTTGGTATCGTCCCGCCGCCG
>CAYNEJ010000123.1:5893-9750 GCA_964396205.1 uncultured Syntrophaceae bacterium | reverse complement strand
ACCGAGAAGGTGATCCGGTTCACCGCAACGAAGTCGCCGAAGCGCTTCTCCAGATCCCGGACGGCGATGGCGTCACCGCTGAAAGGCTTCATTTGCCAGTTCCTCGTCCACGTCCCGAATCCGGGCGATCATGGCATCCTCCAGGGAGGGGAAATCCGCCCGGATGTCCGCCGGGGCGGCCGTCTCGATCAGGCTCGCCTTGTGCATCAGGGCCAGGCGGTCGCACTTCTCCCCCTCGTCCAGGTAGGCCGTCGAGACCAGGATCGTCATGCCCTCCTGCCGCATCTGCTTCAGGATGTCCCAGAACTCCTGCCGCGAGACGGGATCGACGCCATTGGTCGGCTCGTCGAGGATCAGGGCCCGGGGCTCGTGGACCAGCACGCAGGCCAGCCCCAGCTTCTGCTTCATCCCGCCGGAGAGGTTTCCCGCCGGACGGTCGGCGAAGGGAAGGAGGTTGGAGAACCCGAGGTACTTCTCCCGGCGGCGGATCCGCTCTCCCCGGGGGATGTTGAAGACGTCCATGAAGAAACGCAGGTTCTCGTCCACCGTCAGGTCTGCGTAGAGGCCGAAACGCTGGGGCATGTAGCCGATGAGGGGCTTCACCTTCTTCCGGTCCTTCACGACGTCGAACCCGCCGATGGCGATCCGCCCGGCCAGGGGGGCGATCATGGTGGCGGCCATGCGCAGCAGGGTCGATTTCCCCGCCCCGTCGGAGCCCACCAGGCCGAAGAGGGTCCCCTCCTCCACGGCCAGGGACACGTCCCGGACGGCCTCGATGGCTCCGAACCGCATGGACACGTTCTCCACGGAGACGAAAGTCGCCACGTCGCTCCTCACTTCAGCCAGGCGTCCGCCGGCATGCCCGACTTCAGCTCCAGGTCCGGGTTCGGCACGCTCACCTTCACCAGGTAGACCAGCTTCACCCGCTCTTTCTTCGTCTGGATGATCTTGGGCGTGAACTCCCCCTCGGGGGAAATGAAGGTCACCCGGCCCTCGAAGGTCTTCTTCGGGAAGGTGTCCACCTTCACCTCCACCCTCTGCCCCGGTTTGACCTTGCCGATCTCCGTCTCGCCGACGAAGATCTTCAGGTCCACCGTGGAGAGATCGGTGACGGTCAGGACCTCCCGCCCCGCCGTGACGACCTCGCCGGGCTCGACATTCCGGCTGGTGACAATCCCCGCAAAAGGAGCCGAGAGTTTCGCGTAGCCCGACTGGATCACGGCCTGGTCCAGGGTCGCCCGGGCGGCCTCCGCGGCGGAGCGGGCACCCTCCATGTCTTTCTGCGCCGCGTCGATCTTCTTCAGGTTCGACTTCGCCTGGACGAGGACCGCCTCGGCCTCGGCCAGCCGCTCCCGGTCGGTGTCGGCCCGGAGCCGGACGGTGTCCCGCTCCTTCTCCGTCACCACTCCCCGGGAAAAGAGCTGCTCGTACCGGGCGGCGTTCTTCCGGCTGTCCTCCGAAGCACTCCGGAGGGCCTTGAGGTTCGCCTCGGCCCGGAGCACGTCGGCGGGCAGGGTCTCCCGGTAGATGCCATGAACCGTCCCGGTCTGTGCCTGGACGCTCCGGGCCCGCTCCAGGTTCGCCTTCGCCTGCTCCTGTCGGGCCTTGAGCTCCGAAGGATCCAGCTCCGCCAGGACCTGGTCCTTCGCCACGGCCTCCCCTTCCTTCACGGCGACCCGAACGACCCGCCCGGGGGCCTGGAAGGCCAGGTTGGCGTTCGTGGCCTCGATGGTTCCCGAATAGGAAAGCTCCTGCCGCTGGTTTCTCCACTGGCCCCAGTAGACCAGGGCACCCACGCCGATGAGGAGGACCAGAAAAACCGCAATGACGATCCGTTTCTTTTTCATGATGCAACTCCCCGCCTATCGGCGGCCCATGGCCCGCTCCAGCCGGGCCAGACCGATGTGGTAATCCGCCAGGGCGCCGGCGTGATCGGACCGGGACCGGGTCAGGAGCGTCTGGGCGTCCAGGACCTCCGTGGCCGTTCCGACCTGCTCGCGATAGCGCTCCTGGCTCATGCGGAAGTTCTCCTCCGCCTGCTCGATGGCCTTCTTCGTCACCCCCACCTGCTTCCGCGCCTCATCGAGCTGGAGCCAGGCGTTCTTGACCTCCAGGGTGACCTGGTCCTTCATGCCCTCCAGGGCGTTCTGCGCCTGGTTCCGGCGGCTCTTCACGGAATCCACCCGGTACTTCGTGCGGCCCCATTCCCAGAAATTCCAGCTCAGCATCCCCCCGACGTACCAGCTCTCGGCGTCCTGGTAGGGGCTCCCGGACACCCCCGGGGTATCGCCGAAGCGCTCGTAATGGCCGACGGCGCTGATCGCGGGGAAGAACTCGCTCCGGGCCGCGTCCACGTACCGGTCGGCCTGCTCGGTCTTCATGGCGTAGGACTTGATTTCCGGACGTCCTTCCAGGGCCTGCTTCCGAAGGTCCGCCAGGGACCCGTCGAAGGGACGGAGATCCGGCATATCCTCCAGGACGACCGGTTCATTGACGTCCCGGCGCAGGACGGTGTTGAAGTTTGCCCGCGTCATCTCGAGGGCGTTCTCCACCTTCGTCAGGTTGTACGTCCCGTTGGCCAGCTCCACCTCGGCCCGGAGGACGTCGTTCTTGGGAACCATGCCCACGTCGAAGAAGTCCTTTGCCATGTTCCGGTGGGCCTGCAGCAGCTCCACCGCCTGCCGAGCCGCTTCCGCCAGGCGCTGCGCCTTGAGGACGCTGAAATAGGCCGTCTTGACGTCCAGGACGAGGTCGTTGACGGCGGCCTGCTCGTCCGAGCGGGCAATCTCCGCGCCGAGCCTGCCGGCACGCCAGTTCGCCACGATCCCGCCGCCGGCGAAGAGGGGCTGCCGGACCTCCGTGGCCCAGGTGTAGTTGTCCCGGGTCCCCGTCGTGAACGAGCCGAGGCCGGTGACGGTCATGCCGGGGTCCTCGTTGAGGCGGGTATAGCCGTAGGACGTCGAGAACTTCGGCAGGAATCCCGTGAAGGCCTCCCGCTCCTGGGCCCGGGCCCCCGCGACGCCCTCCCGTGCCGAATGGACGATCAGGCTCTGCTTCAGGGCGATGTCGATGCTCTCCTGAAGCGTCATCTTCTCCCCAGCGAGACAGGATGTGCTTCCCAGAAGCAGGAGCAGACCTGCCAGGATCATGGATGCATGGATTGACTTTCCTCTCATTGTACGCCCTCCTTATTTCCTGATGGCCCTCAAAACCATTTCCTCGACTTCTCCGAGAACGGAGCCGGAAAGCTCCGGGGGCATCCGGCGGACCTCCTCGGGGATGAATTCCGCCCTCTCCCGGACCGGCGCCGCCACCTTGTAGACAATAAAGGCCCCCGCCACCATCATGTGGACGAGAAAGGGGTTGATGGAACGGAAGACGCCCTTCGCGACCCCCTCGTCCAGGATGCCGCCGATGAGCGATATCACCCGGGCCACGCCTTCCAGCGCCGACTGGGGCAGCGTATTCCCGCCCGACGCGAGCTCCCGCATCATGATGGGCGGCATGAGGGGGTTTTCATCCAGGGTGGCGGCAAAGCGGCGCATGTAGACCCGCATCTTGTCTTCCGGGTTTTGGGCCTGCCGGATTTCTCCTGCCAGGCGCTCCGCCGTTTCGACGATGATGCTCCGGATGACCGCCTCGTAGAGGTCTTTCTTGTCGCCCACGTGATAGTACAGCATGGCCTTGTTGACGCCGGCCCGTCGGGCGATCTCGTCGACCCGGGCCCCGGGGAATCCCGATTCGGCAAAGACCTCGGCGGCGGCGCGCAGGATCCGCTCCACCGTGTCTCCCGACTTGTCGCTGTGGGTCGCTTCCTCCATGATTCACCTCCGTCCATCTTCCTGGGAACCCTGAGA
>CAYNEJ010000123.1:0-5883 GCA_964396205.1 uncultured Syntrophaceae bacterium | reverse complement strand
CGTTAAAACTAACCGGTTGGTCTAACTGTTTGGTTGGATACGCTCTCCCCCTTTCTCCTGTCAAGAGTTTTTTCCGGCCGTTGCGCCGCATCCGGAGGTACGCTATAGGGAGCATTCAAGAAAAGCACGCAACACGGGAGGCAAGCCATGTCCGATCAAAACAGCAGCCCCGCGCCGGTCCTCGAGACCGGCGCCGTTTACGAAGGATTTCGGGTTCTCAGGGTGGAGCCCGTCGAGGAGATCCGCGTCACCGCCTACCTGATGGAGCACGAGAAAACGGGGGCCCGGGTCCTCCACCTCCACAGCCGGGACCGGGAGAACCTGTTCGCCGTGGCGTTCCCCACGCCTCCGGCGGACTCGACGGGCCTCCCGCACATCCTGGAGCACTCCGTCCTGGCGGGATCGCGGACATATCCCGTGAAGGACGCCTTCAACGAGCTGATGAAAGGCTCCCTGCAGACCTTCATCAACGCCTTCACCTATCCCGACAAGACGGTCTATCCCGTGGCCAGCCAGACCCCGGCGGATTTCTACAACCTGGCCCGCGTTTACGCGGACCTGGTGTTCTACCCCCGCCTGCTCCCGGAGACCTTTCGGCAGGAAGGGCACCACCTGGAGCCGGCGGATCCGGACAACCCGTCCGGCAGCCTCATCGTCTCGGGCATCGTCTTCAACGAGATGAAGGGGGCCTATTCCTCCCCGGAATCGCTGCTGTACAAGGCCATCCAGGAAAACCTGTATCCCGCGACCCCCTATGTCCACGACTCCGGCGGCAGCCCCGATGCGATCCCCTCCCTGACCTACGAGCAGTTCCGGGCGTTCCACCAGGCCCGCTATGCCCCGTCGAACGCCTTCTTCTTCCTCTACGGCGACATCCCGCCGCAGGAGCACCTGGCCTTCCTGAAGACGATCCTCGACGGCGCGGAGCGGACGGAGGCCGCGGAGGAGATCCCCGGGCAGGAGCGCTGGACGGAGCCCCGGGCGGTCCGGGCCTTCTACCCCGTCGGCAAGGACGAGTCGCGGGAGCGGAAGACCACCGTCAACATCGCCTGGATGCTCTCCGACAGCCGGGATTCCGAGACGGCCGTCCTCCTGGAGATCGTGGCGGGAATCCTCGTGGGCAGCGCCGCGGGGCCGCTCCGGAAGGCCCTTGTCGATTCGGGCCTCGGCGAGGACCTGTCGCCCGTGACGGGCATGGAGCGGGACCTGAAGCAGACCTTCTTCTCCACGGGCCTCCGGGGAACCGACCCGGAGAAGGCCGCCGTCATCGAGAGGCTGATTCTGGACACCCTCAAGGCCGAAACGGAGAAGGGGTTCGACCGGGAGCTGATCGAGGGAACCCTGCACCAGGTGGAGTTTCACGGACGGGAAATCAAAAGGAAAACGTACCCCTACGGAATCACGCTGATGGGAAGGGCCTTCCACGGCTGGCTGTACGGGGGCGATCCCCTGGCAGGGTTGAATTTCCCGGCCATCATCAGCGGCATCCGCCGGAGATGGGAGGCGGATCCCCGCCTCTTCGAAAAAACCGCCCGGACGTGGCTGATCGAGAACCCCCACCGCCTCCTGGCCGTCCTCGAACCGAGCGCGACCGTGCAGGAGGAGCGGGAATCGGCCTTTCGCAACCGTATGGCGGGGCTGCGCGCGACCCTGTCCGACGGCGACGTGGAGCGGATCCGGCGGGAGGCGGAGGAGCTGCGGCGCTACCAGTCGGAGCCGGACCCGCCCGAGGCGGCGGCGACCCTGCCCCGGCTCGCGATTGCCGACATCCCCGTTGAGCCGGAATATATCCCGATGGAAGATTCCCTGCTGGCAGGCGTCCCGACCCTGCGGCACGATCTTTACACCAACGGGATTGCATACTGGTCCCTGGCCTTCGACATTGCGGACATTCCGGAAGACCTCCAGCCGTATCTCCCTCTCCTCGGAAAGCTGACCCTCAACATGGGCGCCGCGGGCCGATCCTATGAGGAGATGGCCAAGCGGCTTGCCCTGAAGACGGGCGGTCTCCGCTTCTCCCTCTCGGCCGGCTTCGGACGGAAGGGGGAGGGGGTCTGGCAGAAACTGATCTTCGAGGGGAAGGCCCTCTACCGGAACATCCCGGACGCCCTGGCCATTCTGAAGGATCTCCTCCTGGCGGGCGACCTGGGCGACCGGACCCGCATGCGGGACCTGATCCTGGAGAAGAAGAACAGCCTCCAGGCCGCGGTCATCCCCTCGGGACACTCCTTTGCCAAAATGGCGGCGGCGGCGTCCCTCGGCCTGCCGGCCTGGCGGGACGAGCAGTGGCACGGACGATCCCAGCTCCGTTTCGCCGCCCGGACGGCCGAATCCCTGGAGAAGGAGGCAGAACGCCTGCAGGGAGCCTTGGCCGGGCTGAAAACGGCGGTGTTCCGCCGGGCGGGCCTGACGGTCGACCTGGCCGCCGACCGTGAAGGGCTCTCGATCCTCTCGGCGGAACTGGGCGCCCTCATCACGGATCTCCCTGCAGGAAAAACGTCGCATCCCGTTGAGACAGCCCTGAAGCCGTCTCGGCCGGGTGTCGCCATTCCCGCCGACGTGAATTATGTGGCCCGGGTCCTGCCGGCGCCGGTCCACGGGGATCCGCAGGCGGCGGCCCTCCTGGTCCTGGCCCGCTACCTGTCGAGCGGCTATCTCTACAAGCGGATCCGGGTCCAGGGCGGGGCCTACGGAGGCATGTGCGGCTACGACTCGATGAACGGGCTGTTCTCCTTCCTGTCCTACCGGGATCCCCATCTCGTCGAGACCCTGGACGTCTACGACGGCGTACCCGACGAAATCCGGCGGGGGATCAACCCGGGGGAACTGGAGAAAGCCGTCATCGGTACGATCGGCCTCCTGGACCGCCCGACAGATCCGTCGGGAAAGGCTCACACGGCGCTGATCCGCCACATCGCCGGCGTGACCGACGACGACCGGCGCGCCCTGAGGCGGCGGATCCTGAGCATGACGCCGGAGACGCTGCAGGCGGCGGCGGAGGCGTTCCTGGCCGAATCGATGGACCGGTCGTCCGTCGCGGTGTTCGCCCCGGAGGAGAAGCTGCGAAAGGCCAATGAGAGCCTGCAGGAAGCCCTGGAGGTGGAACCGCTGGTCCAGGCGAAGGCCTGAAGCGGCGGAAGGTAAAAAATCCGGATGGGAAGGACCTTCGGGATGCCCGCGGCCTGTGGAGTTCCTGATTACGGCCGGGGCGTTTTCCCTCGCCCGGAGGGAAAGAGGGAGCAGCACGCGGCAAGGGCCGCCACGACGGCGCAGACGATGAATCCGCCTTGAAAGGCCGCGGCCAGCTCCGCCATCGGCAGGGCGTGCCACTGGGAGACCGATTCGACCGTCTCCGGGAGGCCGTCCCGGAGTGTCGCCTCTGCCAGGGCCACCCCCAGGGGCTGCCCGAGATAGAACAGCAGGCGCAGGAAACCGGAAGCGCTTCCCTGCCCTTGCGGCGGTGCCAGGTTCAGGATCTGCCGGTTGTTGGGCGAGAGGTACAAGCCGTAGGCCACCCCCAGGAGAACCAGGAGCCCGACGGGGGCCGCCATGGACGGGGCGCCCGCCAGGAACGTGAAGATCAAGAGCCCGCCCGATGCCAGAACCATCCCTCCCGTCGTCAGAAGCCGCACCCCGATCCGGTCCGACAGCCTGCCCGCCACCGGACTCACCAGCACATACACGCCGCTGAAGAGGATCAGGACCGCTCCCGTCACCGCCTGGCCCAGGCCCTGCACGTACATGAGATAGAAGGGAAACAGGAAGTTGACCCCTGCAACGAACATGGACGTGAAGAAATTTGCCAGGTTGGCGGCCAGAAAGCGGCGATCGCGAAAGAGGCCCCAGTTCAGGAGCGGGTCCGGGCTCCGTCGCTCCCGGAACAGAAAGACGACAAGGAAAACGGCGCCGGAGAGAACGCTCCCCAGCACCGGCATGGAGAGCCAGCCGTCATCAGGCCCCCGGGTGATCCCGTAGAGCAGGCATCCGAGGGCGATCATGCTGAGCAGGACGGCCGCCGGATCGATCCCGGTCGTCGGCCGGTTCCGGCCTGCCACGATTCCCGCGTCCCGTGGAAACCGGACGGAAACGATGTACCAGGCAAACAGGCCGACGGGAAGATTCACCAGGAAGATCCACCGCCATCCCGCCATTTCCGAAAGCATTCCCCCGATGGGTGCTCCCAGCATGGCGCCGAGCGCTGACGCGGCGCTGACAATACCGATCCCCCACCCCCGGCGCTCCGGGGGGAGGTAGCTGCCGACGGCCCCGAGCGAGGTGGCGGAGAGCATTCCGCCGCCGATCCCCTGCAGGAGCCGTCCGGCCACGAGAACCTCCGCGGTGGGGGCAAGACCGCAGAGGAGGGAGCTGCCCGTGAACAGGAGATATCCCCAGGTCATGACGCGGCCCATCCCGAGCCGGTCGGCCAGCTTGCCGAACGCCAGAACCGTTCCCGCGAGCGTGACGGAATAGGCCAGGATGACGTAGACACCGACGGCGGTATCGACCCCCAGGTCGTGCACCACCGACGGCAGCGAGACGTTGACGACGGTCCCGTCGAGGATGTTCATGAAGGCCGCACAGCCGGCCGCGAGAATGACCATGCGGCTCCGGTCGGCATCTGGGGAAGACGGGGCTCTGCTCATGAGTGGTGTCGCGGCAGCCCGGGGTAGCGGAGAATCATAGCCGTGTTTCGCATCTTTCCGGACCCACCCGAAATATCGGGTCCTGTTTCCACTTTTTTCAAGATCACAAATCTTCGGATCGATTTATCTCATTTGACGGAGTCCGCACAATAACTGCAGATCCGCTAATTATCAACCGCATATTACCTATTGATATATAAGCGATATTTCCTGTTGATCCTTCAGGATTTTCCTTGAATACTGGCCGTGAACAATCAACCGAACCATTCAAAATAAAAACAGGTGTCACGCACTCCCCGGCGCCATGGCCGGAGAAAGGAAATCATGAAAAAAACCATTTGTGCGCTCTTCCTTGGAATCCTCTTGCTGCTTTTTTTCACAGGCCCGACCGTATCGCAGGCGGCGGAGACAATCCTTCGCAGCTATCCCCTGTCCAATTTCGGAATTCTTCAGTTTCAGGTGCCCGCGGACTGGAGCGACGAGGTCTCTCAGCCCGGGGATCGCCCGGAGCCGACGATCTCCTTCAAACCGAAAAGCGGCAAGCCCTTCAACGTCCTGGTGACGCCGCACTGGCCCCCCGGCAAAGGCATGTCGCCCCCCGCGGATGCCGCCCTGCGCGGGAGGGTGCAGAAACGCGCTGAGGAGATCAAATCCGGGGCCGTGGAAGACAGAATCGATATTCACAAAATGGATGGGACCTCTGCGACCGGCTATTACTTTTCCGCAACGGACCGGGCTCCGGAGGAGGGCGGATACAGATACATGACCCAAGGCATAGCCCGGACCGGGAACGTGCTCATGCACTTCACGATCCTGGCCAACGAAGACCGGGAGGCCGCTGTCTCCGCCGGACTGGCCATGGTGGGCAGCGCTGTCTGCAGGGAAAGCGATAACCGCAAGGATGCGGGAGCATCACCACAGGCTGTGCAGATCGGCAAGAGAGACGGCCAGTATGTGCTGACCGCTCCCCCCAGCCGGATCGTCCTGAGCTTTCCCCAAAACGGCCTGATGCCGGACAAGTCTGCCGGCGGCGGAGGCGGCACCGATAACCCCGGCTACTTCTATTTCGACGGGGGCGACAGCGTAATCATCCTTTCCGGGTGGTTCGAGCCGGCCGGGGCATTCGAAGGCAGAGAAAAATACTTCGCCACGATCAGGAAAAAGCTTTCCAATCTCAGCCCTTTCCTCCTGGAAGACATTTCCACCCGGGAAATCGGCCCCTGGGATGTCATGACCTATT
>CAYNEJ010000122.1:0-9796 GCA_964396205.1 uncultured Syntrophaceae bacterium | reverse complement strand
GGTTCTGTTTAATAAAAAAGGAAATAAGGAAGAGGAGCGGATTTGAAATCCGTTCCTCCGCATCGTTCCCCGTGACGGTTCGAGCCCGCTCCCTTTCGTCCGTCAGAGTCCTCTCCTCTCGAACAGGCGGAAGACGCCGAGAAAGGCCGCGATCAGGACGACGATGACAATCCAGTGGTTGACGCCGAGAGCACCGGGGATTGTGATCTTGCCGAGGTTGCCCCAAGTCAGGACCGTCTCCTTGAGAAGTGGGAACGCCTCGGCGTAGAGGCCCGCCCCGAGTACCATTCCCAGCAGGCCGAAAAGGCTGTCGTAACGACCCTCGCCGAGGGCTGCCGATCCGGTGGTGGGGCAATAGCCGACGATGGCCCAGCCGATGCCGAAGATGAGCCCTCCCAGGATGTTCGCTCCCAGGATCGTCGTCTTGATGGAGAGTTTTACCATCCCAAGGTCGAGGAGCAGGTATATGCCCACCATGGCGACCAGGATGGCGCTCAGCATGAACTTCACGATGGTCATGTCCTTGAGGCGCATGGCCCCCAGCTGCTTGTCGAAGCGGATGACCTGGGCCTTCTGCATGATGAAGCCGAAGAGGATGCCCGTAAGGGCTCCGGTCAACAGTTCGTTCATCGCCGCTCACCTCCTCCGTACAGGATTCCGGCCACGATGATGCCGGCCAGGAAGAAGCAGATCAGGGATATGTAACCGCTGACGGCTACCTGAGCCAGACCGCTCAGGCCGTGGCCGCTGGGTCACCCGTCGGCGAGGCGCGCCCCGAACATCGCGACCGCCCCGCCGAAGAAGGCCACCGTCCAGCGCCGGGCGCGGGACGGCCCGAACCGGGCCTCCCACATGGGCGGCACCGGGACGGCACGCCGTTCCCCCGACAGGGAAGCCGACGCCAGGGAGCCGAAGAGAACGCCGAGAACGAACATTCCCTGCCAGTCCAGTTTGATTTTCTCCTTGATGAAGTACTCCATGCCGGCCACCTTTTCGGGTGCCGCGACCTGCTCGACGAAGCCGGCGATGCGCACGAAGGTCGTCGAGGCCCCGAAGTACTTTCCCGTCAGGAAGACCGACAGGATCAGGAGCAGGCCGGCAACGGCGCCGGCGGCGTAGGGGGACCATGTCTTCTGCGTCAGGATGTTCATGTTCCGTTCACCTCCATTTCTTCTTTTCTCCGGCGGATGGACAGCAGCCGGTTCGGTCTCGGATTTGGCTCAGTGGACGGGAGTGGAAGGAAACAACGCGGTTCGCTCGCTTGGTGCTTCATGGTACGCGAAGCGTTCGTCGCGTGTCAACCGCGGAGTGAGGCTTCAAATAGAGCTTTGTCCCGGGCGATCCTTGTGGCATAAAAGACCTGTCCATTCGGCAGTCCGGCCCGGCGGCCTGTCAGGGTTTATTCATTCCTGTTCGGTTTCAGAATCTGTTCAACTTCGACAAAGGAGGGAAGAGCATGATCGAGGACTGGTACCAGGAGAAGGACAAGGATAACCGTTTCCCGAAAGAGCTTGTCATGGGAGAGTTCCTGCGGCGCAACGCGGACCGCTTTCCCGATCGCCTCGCCGTGGTTTACGGTGACCGGCGTCATACCTACCGGGAGTTCAACATCCGGGTGAACCGCCTGGCCAACGCACTGGTAAACGCGGGTTTGAAGAAAGGGCAGCGGGTGGGCATCTTTTCCCACAACTCCGACCGCTGCGTGGAGGCCGCCCTGGCCGTGGCCAAGGCCGGCGGTGTCTTCATCCCGGTCAACTTCCGGCTCGTGGGCCACGAGGTGGAGTACATCCTCAACTTCAACGAGGCGGAAGCCGTCTTCGTGGATTGGCCCGTCCTGAGCGTCATCCAGGAGATCCGCGGCAATCTCCGGGCGAAGCACATCATCGTCTTGCGGCCCGATGGCCCCATCCCCGAGGGAATGCTTTCCTGCGACGCATTCGCCGCCTCCGGGTCCGAGGGGGAGCCGGACACGGACGTCTGGGAGGGCGATTCCGTGGGCCTCGCCCAGACCGGTGGCACAACGGGCCGCCCCAAGGGTGTCCTGATCACCCACCGCTCCGTCTGCAGCATCATCTACCAGATCTGCTTCATCCACAATTACCGGGAGGACGACCACGGCCTCCAGGCCATGCCCTCCTACAGCTCCGCGGGCATCGCTTACGACTGGGGAGCCACGCTCTTCCACGGGGGCACGCTCTTCATCGCGCCGCTTCCCCCCTTCGACCCGGCGGCGATCCTGGAGATCATCACCCGGGAGAAGATCAACCACCTCACCCTGGCGCCGGTCATGCTGGAGTTCATCCTCATGGTCCTGGAGGCGGCGCCGGGGAAGTACGACGTCAGCTCCGTCCGGACGGTCATCTCCGCGGGCGCCCCCACGCTGCCGAAAACGCGGGAGGCCGCCATCAAGGTTTTCGGGGAAGGCGCCCTTTACGTGGAGTACTCCGCCACGGAGATGGGCGTGGCCACCTGCCTCAAGCCCCACGAAGTCCTGAAGCACCCCCTCAGTTCCGGCCGCGCCGCCCTGGGCCAGGAGGTGAAGATTGTCGGCCTCGACGGAAAGGATCTCCCCCGGGGCGAGGTGGGGGAAATCGTCGTGGCGGGGACCATGGTCACGCCGGGATACAACAAGAATCCCGAGGCGAACCGCTCTTCCTTCCACGGCCGCTACCTGGGCATCGGCGACATGGGCTTCATGGACGAGGAGGGATACATCACCATCGTGGACCGCAAGTCCGACATGATCATCAGCGGGGGGGCGAACATCTATCCCGCGGAGATCGAGGAGGTGATGATCAGGAACGGCAAGATCGCCGAGGTGGCCGTCATCGGCGTACCCGACGAGAAGTGGGGCGAGTCCGTGAAGGCCCTGATCCGGCTCCAGCCGGGCCAGGAAGCGACGCCGGAGGAGATCGTCGAGTGGTGCAGGGGCAAGATGGCGGGCTACCGGGTGCCCAAGTCCGTGGAGTTCGTGGCGGACTTCCCGCGCACGGCGGCCGGCAAGGTCCAGAAGTCGGTCCTGCGCAAGAAATACTGGGAGGGCGTGGACCGAAAGATATAGCGAACGGAGACCGGCCGGGGGACGGATTCCAGCATGTTCCCCGGCCGGCGGTGAATCCTGGTCATCCGGAAATGTGTCATCCATGGAATCTTACAATGTCCTGATCATCGGCTCCGGACCTGCGGGGCTGTTCGCGGCGCTGGAGCTGGAGCGTCTCGGCGTGGACCGCGTCGCCGTGCTCGACCGGCGGCCGTATCCCGCCGGGGGGCTCCTCAACGACGGAAAGCTGAACTTCGACTACCGGATCGGGATCGACCTGGACGAGCTGCAGATCGATCCCGATTCGGCGCGGCAACTCATGGCGGAGATCCGGGAGGTCTTCGCCGGGTTTCCGGCCTGCCGGCAGGTCACGTTCATCGACGGGAACGAGAAGATCGCGGCCCTTTCGGACATTGCCCGGGAGCACGGAGCCGTGTTCATCGCGCCGGAGCAGTGGCACTGGGGAACGGACAACGGGAAGGCCGTTGTCGACTACCTGAGGAGCCGGCTCAAGCAGACGGAGTTCCTGCTCGGTACGGCGGCGGCCTCGATTGCGAGGCGCGACGACGACCTGTTTGACGTGATCTGTACCAGCCAAAGGAAGCGGATTCGCCATTCCGCCAGGGTCATCCTGGCCGCCCCGGGGCGCAGCGGCGCCTACTGGTTCCGGGACGTTGCCGTCAAGCTGGGTCTCCGGCACAGCTTTGGACCCATCGACGTGGGGATCCGCCTGGAGCTGAACCGGAAATTCTACGATCCCGTCACGGATGCCGTCTACGACCCGAAATTCATCTTCCGCACCGCGCGGCACAAGGACCGGGTCCGGACGTTCTGCACCAATCCGGGCGGACGGGTCCGGATGGAGACGTACGACCGGTTCAAGCTTGTCAACGGGGACGCCCTTTCCCGCCGGAAAACGGACAACACGAACTTTGCCCTCATCAACACGGTTGCCCTGACGGAGCCCTTCTCCGACACGACCGAGTTCGGCCACATGATCGCCCGGCAGTTCCACCTGCTCGGGGGAGGCCGGCCCATCGTCCAGAGGGTGGGGGACTTCCGTGAAGGAAGGAGAAGCTCCGCGGCAACGTTCGACAGCCGGCCCCGTCATTTCGAGCTCTGCCGCGCGACCTGTCCCGCCGTCCCGGGGGACATCACGCTGGGCCTCCCCGCCCGCATCATCGACAATCTCTGGGAATCCCTGAAAAAGATGGACAAGATGGTGCCCGGGGTCCTGCACCCGTCCACCCTGCTGTACGCACCGGAGATCAAGTTCTTCGACACCCGCTTCGGCACGGACAAAAACCTGGAGACGAGTGCCGGCCGCGTCTTCGTTGCCGGCGACGGCACCGGGAAGAGCCGCGGGATCGTGGGTGCCGGAATCTCCGGCCTCATCGCCGCCCGCGGGATCGCCGGGAAATACTTCTGAGGAGACGGCATGCCTTCCCCGCACGATACGCTCTGGGGACATCCCAAAGGACTCTATATTCTGTTTTTCACCGAGATGTGGGAGCGCTTTTCCTACTTCGGAATGCGGGCGCTCCTGATCTTCTACATGACGAAGCACCTGATGTTTTCCCACGGCGACGCCTCCCGGATCTATGGCCTTTATACGGGGCTGGTGTACTTCACGCCTATTTTCGGCGGGCTCCTGGCCGACCGGGTCCTGGGGCAGGGCAGGACGCTGATCATCGGCGCCGTGCTCATGGCCGCCGGGCACTTCGTCATGGCCTTCGAATCGCTCTTTTACCCGGCGCTGGTCCTGCTGATCGTGGGCAGCGGCGCCTTCAAGCCGAACATCTGCACCCAGGTGGGAAGCCTTTACGAGCCCGGAGACCCGCGGCGGGACCGGGCCTTCAGCATCTTTTACGTCGGCGTCAACCTGGGCGCGTTTCTTTCCCCGTTCGTGTGCGGCACCCTGGGCGAGGTGTACGGCTGGCATTATGGATTCGGAGCGGCGGGGGTCGGCATGGTGGCCGGGCTGTTCATCTATCTGTGGGGCCGGCGCTGGCTGGCGCCGGACAACCTGCAACGGCGGGTGGTGCCTCAGGAAAAAAGCGATGTGGAAGTCCCCGTCCGGGGCGGCGGCGACGCTCGGCGCGTTCTCGGTCTGGTTGCCGTCTGTCTCGTGGTCACGCTGTTCTGGGTCGCCTACGAGCAGCAGGGGAACACCATCGCCCTGTGGGCCGACGCGGACACGGACCGGCACCTCTTCGGCTGGGAAGTGCCGGCCACCTGGTTCCAGTCCCTCAATCCGCTCTGCATTTTCCTCCTCACGCCGCTCATCACGACGTTCTGGGCGTGGCAGGCCCGGCGGGGACGGGAGCTCTCGACGGCGGCGAAGATGTCCGTCGGCTGCTTTCTCCTGGGACTATCCTTCCTGGTGCTCGTCCCGGCCGCGTACGCCTTTGACGGGGACGGCGTTCCGGTGAGCATGTTCTGGCTGGTGGGCTTCAGTGTCGTCCTGACCGTGGGCGAGCTGTACCTGTCGCCGGTGGGCCTGTCGCTGGTCACCAAGATGGCCCCGGCGGGCATGATCTCCATGATGATGGGCATCTGGTGCCTGGGCCAGTTCGCCGGCAACTACCTGGCCGGCTATCTGGGATTCTTCTGGGACCTGCTGCCCAGGGAATATTTCTTCCTCCTGGTTGCCGCCGTGGCCGGCACGGCCGGACTGATCATCCTGGCCCTCCTGAAACCTCTCCGGCGGATCATGGAATCATAGATTTTGCGGCGGATTCAATGGAAGCAGGGCTTTGTCTGCCTGAAAGTTCAACCGGCGAGCTGTTCGAAATAGCATTTGTGCCGGTTGACGTGGCAACGGATAAAAGCAGGATGGATGCTGTTCTCTCCCTTCAAATGAGCTGCCTCAAACTCGCCAGGTGCGGCATGTCCACCCCCAGCGCCTCGCCCGTCTCGAGGACGTCCAGGTAGAACCTTCTCATCTCTTCCGGATTCGCGTCGAGATGGCTGTGGTCCCGGATGCGATCATAGTGCGGCACGCCCAGGATGCCGTGCCGGAGCAGGGCGGCAGCCTCCTCGTCGTTTTCGATCAGGAACACCTTCGTGTCCGGGTATTTCCCGCAGTCGACACCCCGCGCGGCCAGGACCTTCAGGGCGTCTTTCACGGCCCGGATGCAGAGGGTCCAGAAGTCCATCGGGGTGTCCTCCGCGGGAAACTCGCGCCGGGAATAGATCGTGCCGAGCAGTCCCGCGTTGATGGCCTGGTGGATCCAGAGCCACTCGATGATGTTCTCCTTGATCTCCGGGTCGATCCCCGCCCTGGAGAAGGTCTCGGCGATCCTCTGCAGCCGTTCCGAGGTGCCGCCGTCCACCTCCCCGATACGGTAGATTTTCTGGATGTTGGCGTACAGGATGCCGTCCTTGCCCTTCGCGCCGCTGAAGACGGAGTAGCCCCAGAGATAGCGGCTCCTTGGCAGGATCGCGTCGATTTCCCCGGGCCCGTTCCAGTTGGCGCAGAAAATCAGGAAGTCCGCATCGGGGACACTGTCGCGGTACTGCTTCACGGCGTCCGCGACCTGCAGGTGGTTCGTGGCCGCCATGACGAGGTCGTAACGGTCGCCGGGCAGGATCTCGTCGATGACCTTCGGGCGATAGAACGAACGGTAGCAGTCGGCGGGATCCCTGCGGAAATCCATGACGTCCATGGGGACGGCGGCGGAATGCTTCGCCAGGGTGCCTTTTCTCACGACATGGGTCACGTCCACGCCGCCCTCGATGAGCGCCCACCCGTGCATCAGGCCGACGTTGCCCATTCCGATGATCAGTATGCGCATGATACTCCGTCCTCCTTCAAATTGCGGAAATCTGCTTTTTCATAACACATTCGCGATTCGGGGGCACGTCTCCCCACAGAAAAAGGGGACGGATTTGAAACCCGTCCCCTTTTTGACCATGATGCACGGCAGATATCCGCCTGAATGGTTTATTCTCAGGCGATGATATTCTTCGCGGCGATCCGGCCGAAGATCAGCGCCTTGCCGAAGGCGGTTCCGGTCATGTAGGCCGCGCCGTGGACGCCGCCGATGATCTCTCCCGCCGCATAGAGGCCCGGAACGGGCTGCCCGAAGACATCCATGACCTGTGCCTTCTCGTTGGTGAGGATGCCGCCGTAGGTTCCAAGGATGTACGCCGTGGAGGGGAAGGCGTAGAAGGGAGCCTGCGCGACCTTCACGGGCTTCCCGTAGGCCGCGACGAGGGTCTTCCTGCCCATGGCGTCGTTTCCGGAATCCACGCCGGCGTTGTATTCCTGGATGGTCTTCTCCAGGGCGTCGGCCGGGACCCCGATCTTCTGCGCCAACTCCCGGATCGTGGGGGCGCTGAAAATCGCCCCCTTCTTTTCCAGGCTGTCGGTCCGGCCGAAGGCATCCTTTTCCCCGGCCTTCCGGATGGCCGCGTCATAGATCTGGAAGCCCATGGCGTCTTTCTGAACCAGGGCGGCGTCGCCGACGAGCTTGTAGGAGATCGACTCGTTGACGAAGCGCTTCGCGTCCTTGTTGACGATGATGGCGCCCTGGTAGAACATCAGGGCAAAGTCGTCCTTGATGGTCTGGGCCTCCAGGGAGAAGCCGAAGGTGGCCTTGATGTAGGGCATGTCCTTGATGTCGGCGCCCACGGACCATGCCATCTTCAGGCCGTCGCCGTTGGAGCCGCGGCCGACCATGGCCTTGGAAAAGGCCATCGGGGGGACGAACTTGGCGAGCATGTCCTTGTCGAGCGAGAATCCGCCGCTCGTCAGGATCACGCCCTTTTTTCCGCCGTAGAAATAGGTCTTGCCCCGTCTGGAGGCCCGGACACCGCGGACCCTGCCGGTCTTCTCGTCTACCGCGAGCCTCTCCGCCGCCGTTCCCGTCATGATCTTGACGCCCTTGGCCTTCGCCGCGTCGTTTAAGACCTTCAGGAGATCCGCCGGGATCACCTGGTGGGACCGGGGCACGCTCATTCCGCTGGCGATGCCCAGCTTGACGAACTTCACGCCGGCCTTCTTCAGCCACTCGTAGGTCTCAAGCTGGTTGTCCACGTATGCCTTGACCAGAGCGGGCACGTTCTTGTTCTCGCCGACCTTCATCAGGTCCTTGTAGAACAGATCGTTCGAGTCCTTCACGTTCTCCTTCGCCTGCAGGTCGGTTCCCGCGAACGCCAGGGCGCCGCCGCAGATGAGGCTGCTGCCGCCCATGACGGGCATCTTCTCCAGGAGGAGAACGCTCCGGCCTTGAGAGGCCAGCTGCAGGGAAGCGGCAAGCCCCGCCCCTCCCGCTCCGACGACCACAACATCGGCATCGGCGTCCCACTTCTTCGGCAATTTTGCCTGGGCATCCTTGGGAACGAATCCGCCGAACAGGGCCGCCGCACCGACACCGGCTGCTGTCGCCTTGACAAAGTCCCGCCTGCTGAAACCTTTCTTTTCCGTCATATGATCTGCTCCTTTCCGGGGAAAAAACCGTTTCCCGATGGCGACCATTCAACCCTGTCGAAGCGGAGAAAACCATCGGGATCCGGCTCAAATTTTAATAGGATGCGTAATGATTCATTCTTAGGGGAAGCCGCCCTTTTTGTCAATAGATCAAATATGTTCGTATGTTAGGTGATATCAGCGATTGTTGTGGCATATTCATGATGTTTAGGATCATAAAAAATGCCGGACACTTTATTGAGTCGCTCCAGCCACTCCAGCCGCATCCTCCGGCCGGGGCACACCCTCCACCGACGAAAATACCGAAAAATGACATAACAAAATATCCGCAGGGATTGCGGTATTCCTGTGGCTGTGCTATCAATCTCGGCGTGCGGGAAACCTCCTGATCTTCGTCACCCGCGAACATTCATCACCAGAGAAGAAACTTTGTCTTAACCCGGGCTCCTTTACGGCATTGCCGGACCGGCATTGCCGGGTCTCTCGTCATCCGTCGCATTCACCCGAAACAGAATCTGTGCGGAGCCAGACAAATGGAGAAAGCGGAACGCTTCCGTGGCTGTCTCATCGGCCTCGCCGTCGGCGATGCCCTGGGAACGACCGTTGAGTTCAGCGCCCCAGGCACCTTCCGGCCCCTCGTGAACATGGTCGGCGGCGGCCCCTTCGGCCTGGAGCCGGGCCAGTGGACCGACGACACCTCCATGGCCCTCTGCCTGGCCGAGAGCCTGATCGCCTGCCGGGGCATGAACCTCGGGGATCAGATGGAGCGCTACCGCCGGTGGTGGCGGGAGGGCTATCTCAGCAGCACCGGGAAATGCTTCGACATCGGCTCGACGGTCCGCGCCGCCCTCACGGCCTTCGAGAAGACCGGCAACCCCCTGAGCGGCTCCACGGACCCCTTCTCCGCCGGCAACGGCTCCCTCATGCGCCTGGCCCCGGTGCCCATGTTTTTCCACCGGGACGCCCGGCAGGCCATCGAGCAGTCCGGTGAAAGCTCCCGCACCACCCACGGCGCCCTCGCCGCCGTCGATGCCTGCCGCTACTTCGGCGCCCTTCTCTGGGGCGCCCTGAACGGCGCCGGCAAGAACGATCTCCTCTCCGATTTCTATTCCCCCGTCCCCGGCTACTGGGAAGAGAAACCCCTCATCCCGGAAATCGCCGACATCGCCGCCGGATCCTACAAGCGCAAGGAGCCCCCCGAGATCAAGGGCACCGGCTACGTCGTCCAGTCCCTCGAAGCGGCCCTCTGGGCCTTCCACAAGGGCGACTCCTTCGAGGAGGGCTGCCTCCTGGCCGTCAACCTCGGCAACGACGCCGACACC